>NZ_VOYB01000024.1:0-34092 GCF_013420445.1 Acinetobacter sp. YH01006
CTCGCTTGATTAAAGCTTGGTTATACGAGGACCAATTGGTTGTACGGTAAGTTTTAGGTGCAGGCTTCTTCATCTGGAAATTATATTGCTAAAGAAGCCCTCAAGAATAGCTTTGTGCAACAAAGCCATCTTTCTCTAAAAATCTAAGATGAGTTGAATATAGCATACATTCAACTCAACTAATGAGCCGAATGTGTTGGTTAATTAGCTCATCTATTTATCTAGGACAGTTTTAGAATTTTTCCTGATTCCATCAGATCTCTAGGGGAAAAGTTATCCCCAATTGCTGTAGATAAAAGCGGGACAACTTTTAGCCTTTTTTGTACGCCCTGGCGCACAGACATTTAGGGATTTTGCGGCTAGGGGATCTGTGCTTTTTTACTTATGATGAAATCATGCAGGAACAGGAAGTTCCGGAACAGAAAACAACAACGATAAGTTCTAACACTAGGATAGTGAGGGTAGAATAGCAGCTACCAAAGATCGCACTGTAAAAAACCCTGGCAGGATGTCAGGGTTTTTTATTGCTTGGATTCTCAGACGAAATGCAACAGAGATTAATTTAGGTAGGAAGTGGGATGAGATAGTATCTTGCTTCCAGACCGACCAAAGTCAAAGTTGCACAATGAAGTGGGATTGATTAATAGCAGACAGTGGTAAATTAATTTGGAAAATTTTCCCCCGAATATCTTTTATTCCAAAATTTTTCAGGCGTGCAGTATGCATTTTTAAATACTTTTCTGCATTATCTTGACTATCAAACAGGTAAATTCCCCCTGCTTCCTGAGCATCGCTATTTTCTGTCCATATTTTCCAGATCATGCCAGCTTCCTGATTAATACTTTCTGCAAGTGTTTGATAGGCGCGACTCATCTCTTCTCCAAATGGGCCTGGCGTCGGAAAGTCTACCTGAAGAATAACAGCCATGGTTTTATCCTCTACCGTCCAATAGCAATCTTCATACTCTAGCATTTTGCTAATGATTTTAAAGAAAAATTAGTCCTAAAATTGACTATTAAAAATTTTTGAATTTACTAGGCACCGTTGATATTTACTATTTATAATTAAAACTATGAGAATAGCTTCAATAAAATTAAGTAAATTTGAATTATGATGAATGGATAAATTACGCAGAATAACTTTTAAATTTTGCCAGTGTTGATCTTTCAGCATGGTACGAGGCATATCGAATAGTGAAATTAGGTTTGAAGATTTGATTTTACTACTTCGCTATTTGTTAAGCTAAAATGTCAACACACCCTAATATTTCATGATCATCACTGGTAATTCGGTTGAGCGAAGTACAGCTGTGGCCACACTTCCGAGTCTCCATTTTTTAAAACCTCTGCGACCATGCGATCCCATCACAATGAGATCAGCCTGTATCTGTTTGGCAGTTTTCACAATACTTTCTTCAAACACTACACTTTTTAGGACTTTAGTTTCAACTTGAACGCCCGCTGCATATGCAATTTCACTTGCTTGTTTTAATACCTCTTCTGCATTCGCATAAGCTTGAATAAAGTGTTCTTTCATTGGAGCAGAGACATAATAATAATAGAAATCTGCATCTGTAAATGGATCTTCAGAAACCAGACTGATGAAGGTCAATCTGCTATCGAATACCTGAGCAATTTCGACCGCATGTTTTACCGCGGAGAATGAAACTTTTGAACCATCAACTGGTACTAAAATATTCTGGTATGACATCGATAATGCTCCAAATACGAACTTTCTATTCAGTTATAGATAACATAAGCATGTTAGCGCTTCAATTTAAAGCATTAAACAATATCAAATTTATCCGGAATACTACTTAACTAAAAAATAAGTGAATAGCTTTTTGGCTGCTATTCACCTGATGATCAAGACTGCTTAACTTGGCAAGACGTATCCCTTTTCCCTAATTAAACGTACTGCTGCATCACATACTTCTACATCATAAATCGTTCCACGTCCTTTTAAGATTTCTGCAAGCGCAACCTCTATGCCTAAAGCAGGACGGTATGGGCGATGCGTAGCCATTGACTCGATCACATCGGCCACCGTCAGAATACGCGCCTCAGGATGAATCTCATCACCTTTTAATCCTTTAGGATAACCTGTCCCATCCATGCGTTCGTGATGCTGACCAATGATTTCAGCAATTGGAATATTGAAAGGAACATCCTTGAGAATTTCATAACCAGCCTGCGCATGACCTTTCATCATTTCCATTTCCAGATAGGTCAGACGAGTAGGTTTGGTCAGAATTTCGGAAGGAATTGAAATTTTACCAATGTCATGTACCAATCCAATCTCTTCCATCTGCAGACAGCGTTTTTCATTCCAGCCCATTTCCTTGGCAATCGCACTGGCAATCAGCCCGACACGGCGTTCATGTCCCGCTGTATAAGGGTCGCGTAATTCCACCATGATCGATACGGCTTGTAACGTACCATACATGGTAGCTTCCAACTGCTCAAGCTGTCGGGCAATCTGGTCCTGTGCCTGCTTTTGCTCGGTAATGTCCTGTGCCATCACAATCGAGGCTGGCAAGCCATCATCCCAAGTGATGCGACGGCTATGCAGGGCAAATTCCCGGATCTGGCCATTTTGATGTCGGAACGGAACCACACAGGATAGGCTCGAATATTCTGCAGCCTGATCCTGCTCTTGGTTAATCAGTGCCGGTGTGTCTGCGGCCATGGTGCTAAATTCCAGAATATTATGTCCAATGAGTGCTGCAGCAGACCTGCCCAGCATATTGGCATAACTCGGGTTGACATACAGATAGTGATTGTCGCGCAGCACATACATCCCGACCACGGTTTGTTCCACCATACCCCGGAAACGCTGTTCACTGTCTCGTAATGCCTGTTCAGTTTTGCGGATGGTGGTCAGATCATTCCAAGCCAGAATCACATCATTGCCGACAATCGCCAGTGTTCGCTGAGCAATACGCTGACTACCATCTTTAGCTAACAGAGTAATTTCAGGAAATTGCACCTGTTTACCGTTTTTTGCCAGTTGCAATGCCTCTTCCCAGTTCTGCTGCATAAACTGTCTTTGCTCTGGATTAGGCGCCACTTTTTCCAGCCAGGCTTCCCGATTTTGAAAATCTTCCAGACTATATCCCAGCCATTTTTCATAGGCCAAATTAACCGCAAGAATTCGTTCATCCTGTACGGAAATAATATGCATTGGCACGGGAGACTGCAAAAATACCTGTTGGAAACGTTGTTCCATCTGCTGAGAATAGGTCTCGGCAGTTTTACGCTGTTGCTCCGCTGAAAAACGCTCCAACGCAGAAGAAATGTCCCTAGAAAGATTTTGCAACAGTAGAATTTGCTCCTCATCAAATTCTACTTGCCTTGTAGTATACACCCCCACTAGCCCCCAGAAATGTCCATCAAGCAACAACGGGATTAATGCTGCCTGACTTATCTTTTCCTGTTTTAAGTACTGTCTCCATGCCTGGTATTCTGGTGAAACATTCTCGTCCGCGTCATTGATCAAGGAATAGGCATAGACATCTACCTCTGGACTGGTATTTTTCACCTGATGCAATGGAGTATTTTCATCTTGCTGTAAGAGAGTGCGTAAAGTGGGCATAATATTTGCGCTAATATTATGATGGAACTGAATCATCAATGGACTGTCAGCTCGATCCTCTGCTTTGATTGCAATTAAAATTTTAGCAAAACTACCCAGATTCAACAGCACCTGCTGCAACTCGGTTAGCAAATCTTGCCGATTCTGGCTATGCGCAATCACCCGGTTGGTTTCAATGAGCAGCTGATAGAGATAAGTCAACCGTGCTACACGCCTTTGTGACTGTATCCGGGTATATACATCGGTAATCTGACCGGTGATATGATCGATTAAACTCTGCTCTTCATCTAGAAAAGTCGGGGCATCCGCTGCCGGATCATACCAGATGCTTAAGGTACCGAATTGCTGAGTCTCATTGGCAAAGACTGATTGCAAAAAAGGCATCTGAGCCGGAGGGGCTGTACCAAAAACACCCCAGTCACTATCAATCTGCAGCTTAACCCGCTCCGGAGAAGATAAGCCGGAAGGGATTGTCTGCATCACTTTGTGCAACAGCTCGCTCATGCCGGTATGGGTATTATTGCAGAGTTGATTGATCTGATTCAGACATCGCACTTCTTTTACACGTTCCTGCAGATCCTGCAGCAAAAACTGGCGATCGGTAATATCGTGTACCACCATGACCCAGACGGTTTTTTTACCCAGGCGTTCTGCAAAAGGTGCCACATGACACTCAACCGTTTTGTGATCCGGCAAGGTCAACTGGACTAAAAACTCTTGCGGAGCCTGCTGCAATCGGGAGCACACCGGGCAATCTTCGGCCTTTACCCGAGGATCATGCACCAGTTCATGCACAGAGCGTCCGCTCAATTGTGTCGCTGGAATGCCGTGCAGCTGGGCTGCCGCCAAGTTGACCTGCTGAATCATTTGGCTAGAAGTGACAATATAGGTTGGATCAGGAATGGTGTCATAAGTGCTGGCAGCCTTGGACAACATGCTAAAAGGCTCTTTAATGGTCGACTCGACCAATGCCATATAAATGAACCAGTACGAATAGACTTTCAGAATATGCCCCAGCAGATTGGCATCGGCATATACGGACACATATTGGGTAAAGGCAAATTCAGAAGCCATCATGGTCAGCATGGACAGGCTGACCCCAAACGTCAGTTGAGGCGATAAATATTCGCGGCGCTGCCAGACCAGCACCAGTGCTAACGCCAGAACCGCAATAATCAGATATTCACTGTAAATTTTAAAAGGGGTCAGGCCTTGCTCATCAACAAAGGCGGTTGGAAAGAAACCCAACATCACAGCGCTGACAATCCCCACACTGAACAGACCAAAAAACAGGTTCAATGCAAGAGGCTTGATCGCCCGTGTCAGCATAAAGGGCGCAGCGAGCATGGCAAAGGCCTGCAATAACCGGGCACCAATCCATAATTGAGTGGCCTGATTGGCACTGTCCACCGGAAGAATTTGCATGCCTTTATATAGCAGGGTGTGGAACAGGTCAATAAATCCACACCAGCCAAGCGCGATGGCAATGAAAACCACAAAATAATTTTTAGTAAAATGCCGTGACACCACGGTCACAATCAGCGCTGTGAGCGCGATAATGATTGAAATCAGTTCTGCCACGGTATGGGTAAATAGGAAACCAAAACTTTGATTGGTCCACCAGATCAGCAAGGCAAAAATCGTCGGTGGAATCAGCATCATATAAGGAGAAATAAACGACTTGAGGTCGAATACATCTGGTGAAAATAAGTCACGAGATGATTTTGGCATAAAATTCCCCAATGAAATTCACAAATAGCCTTATACAATAAGGTTATTCAAGGTTTTTTATTTGTTGAAAATTCACATGTTTATTATAACATTGAGCCAAGGTAAATATTCCGTAAATATATTCATAAAATCCTTTACTACTAAAAAAATACGCTAGATCTCTCTATGCAATTTTCATCAGTAAAGGTCTAAAAATCAACGCGTACAGTTGCGTCCTTCACGCTTGGCCTGATACAGTTTTTGATCTGCCATGCGCAATACTTCCTCTACATCGTTAGAACTATTTGGCCAGTAAGCAATCCCAATGGAAATGGTCACTATACCAATTTCTCCCATTTCAGTGAGCTCAACCGCTTTTCGTAACCGCTCCGCTGCCTGAAAAACTTTTATAGGATCTGAAGCAGCCATTAAAATAATAAACTCCTCTCCTCCCGAACGGCAGCAGACATCATTGTCTCGGAAATGATATTGCATCACGTTCGCTAGCCTTTGTAAGACAATATCGCCTTTGTCATGCCCATAGGTATCGTTCACCTTTTTAAAGAAGTCGATATCTGCCGCCAGCACAGCAAAATCGGTACGCATACGCACAAACTCTTCGATAAACAGGTTCATTCCACGGCGATTGTATAAACCAGTTAGGGGATCAGTATTCACTGATTGATTCAACTCATCAATTTTTTCATTGAAATTTTGACAGCTCAGCATCAGAGAATTTTTGAATTGATTGACTTCAAAATACGAAGGTTTAATTTCGTTGATTTTATCCTGAACATCCTGCCGACTGAGCATACTGGCCATTTTCGCCAAATGGTTTAAAGGCAGTGCAATCAAGCCCGATAAACGCCAGACCACAAAGAAAATGAATAAATAGAATAGGCTAATCCCGATTGATACCTTGATAATAATACTGTTGGCTTGAGCAAATAACTCATTAATCGGCTGCTGTGATACCACAATCCAGCTCACGCTGGGAATATGCGAGAAACCGACCAGGCTATCTATGCCTTTACTGTTCATCAGACGGAAAGCACCAGCCTGTTGATGAAGCATCGTGGTCAATCCATCACCGGTCTGGACTTTCTGTCCGATTTGCCGAGTATCGGCATGAAAAATGATCTGTCTTTGATCATCCACGACGTAAGTATAATTTTTCTTGTAGCCATATTTGGATGCCAGCATTTCACTTACCAGATTCTTGCTTTGCAGGTAAATCGTTCCCGCAATAAAACCTAAATATTTTCCTTGATCATCAAAAACCGGCTCAGAAACAATGACGATCAATCTATTGGTTGAAGACCAGTACGGTGAAGAAATATAAGTTTGCTTACGTTTAATCGACTCGGTAATACCGTGGGTTCTATGAATTTTTCTAGAATCAATTTTCAAGGTTTTTGGGGAAAATGAAATGATCCGTCCTTCCCGGTCAGCTAAAAAAACACTGTTGAAATTGCCTGACTGACTTTTGAGACGTAATATTTCGTTTCTTGTTAAATTTTCATTAGAAAAGTTTTTTCCCAACAGATTGGCGCTAAATCTTAAATTTTTTAGGATTTCTTCAAACTGATAATTAGTGTGTGCAGCAATTCTGGAAGAATATTCGGCATTCAGGGCCAAAGAATTGTCGATCAGGCGCTCTTTGACCGTATAGTTAACAAAGAATAAAGAAAAGACAAACAGACAGGTCACGCTTAAGATCGTTAGCAATAATATTAAGCTGCGCAAGTTCAAATGGAGCGCTGATAGAACCTGTCTCAATAGGTCAATCCTAAGTGTTGATTTGTGATACTTATATCATAAAAAACCTTAAATCGATTGCTTGTTTCATGAACATTAGTGTCAGCAACATAACCAACAAATTGCCTCCCTTCCATTGACCTCTTTTCACAAAGTAACTGTGATTAAAAAATACTTATATCCAAGTACCAATGCATACTTTAGGCACTAAAACAACATAATTTTCCCGAAATTACCCTTCAGTAAACATCAATTAGCCTTGTTAATACAGACGTTATGCATAATTTTCCACAAGTTATTCTTAAATAGACACTCACTACCCTTATTAATACAAAAAATTCACATAATTTGTCCAAAAATTATTCTTGAAAAAACATCTATCATCTTTATTAATGTACAAATTCTACATAATTTTTCCAGAATTATCCAAGAATAGACATTCAGTTCCATGATTCATACATAAATTTCGCAAATTTTTACCTTAGAAAATTTAACTTTTAGATCATAATTTATTTACATATATATGATTCAACATTAACTCATATGAAGTTCTTTATTTTTAATAATTATTTTGGAACTTAATAATTATCATAAGATTAATTTTTTATTCAAATAAGAAGATTGTATTTATGATTAATAATTAAATTTATAAATAAATTATTTCTTATACATATATATTAAAATTCAAATTTATTTTGAATAAAAATTAAGCAATCTATTTAATTATAAAATAATAAATTATATATAAAAAGTCTAAATAAAATAAAAATACAGGTTTTGATGTGGTAACAGCCTATAAAAATACAGGTTTTGATGTGGTAACAGATCATGAAAATACAGATTTTGATGTGGTAACAGAATTTAAAAATACAGGTTTTGATGTGGTAACAAGCTTTTTTTGATGTAGTAACATAGGCCAAGTATATAAAATGATCAAAAGTACGGACATGTACCATACACTTGATCAAGATGAAATTTATTTATTGTTTTTATGTATAATAGAAATGAATTTATTAATATTTATGATAATTAAAAGGAAGATGAAATAATATTCAGTTTTTGAATATTTAAATAAGAGTGGTTATATATTTAGTATAATTTAAATATTTTTTTTATTTTGATGAATAAATTGGATCATTATAATCATATTTATTTCCTAAAAAGATCTCTGTTAATGATTTTCATGAACTTCCCCACTCATTGAAGACAATCCACATACATCTCATTTTTTCGTACTTCTTAAATTATGAAAAGTTAGCTCAGACTACTTTAATACCACTCAACCTTATCGCCTTGATGTTCATGTTCAAACTCTCCTTAATCTATTAATCAGTCAATAAGTGCTTTTTTTGAGAAATTTCCTTGAAGAATCTTTCATCCTCTTCACATTCTGTTCACGACTTTCGGCCTAAAGTATCAGCATAGACCTAATACGGATAGCCAATATGAAACATATCAAAAAAATACTGCTAGCTACCTTGTCCTTACCGCTACTAGTTTTAGCAGGATGTAAAAGTATTCCCAGCTATTCAGGTGATTATGCAAAATCCAGAAACCAAATTCAGGGAACTGCGCTGGATCAGGCTAAAGCCCAAGACATCGGCATTCGCTTTACTTCAGCTTTTAATACTTTAGGTACACCTGCATTTATTGAACGAGCCGGATCACTCTATGCCGATCAGCTGTTTATTAACGATACCCTATCGCAATTTTCATCACGTCAAAATCTACTCCAACATTTTCAAGGGATGAACAAGCGTGTCAGTAACGTGAATGTCAAACTATTAAATACCTCCTATTACCAAGACTCTGCCTACGTGCACTGGCATATGGCCTATGACTTTAAAATGTTTGGCACGACTCGAACTATGGATTCTTTTGGTATCAGTGAAATCAAAGTCAACGGAGACAAAAAAATTATTTTCCAGCAGGATTTCTGGGATCCGGCCAATGGCCTGTATCGTTCTTTACCTTATGTTGGAGGAGCCTATTCATGGGTACTGCCATTCAAAAAGTAGTATTAAATACGGGACTACTGATGCTCTGCAGTTTCAGTTCATGGGCACATGCCCAGAATATGAATCAGTGTGGTCGTGGTCCACTTCTGGTAGCTCAGAAACAGGTTGGCGTCGCCCGTTATTATGCTCAGAACTGTACAAAACCCTGGCAAGGCCAGAATATGCAGATTGATTTTTCTTATACACAAAATATTCCGGAATGGGCTTTCAAGCGTGCAGCGACCCATTTTCTGAAGCGCAATGAGCGAGAGTCTAAACATTTAATAGTATTAGATAGAATCACCCAGCTTTATAAGCCGGTAAAACCGGGTGATCTCTATCGCTTAAGCTATCAAGCCGAGACTCAGACCCTGACCTTGATGCTAAATCAGCAGGTGTTAGGCAATCTTCAGCATCCGCTAGCACAACAATATTTTAATATCTGGCTGGGATCGCAGCCATTTAGTGCTAAATTAAAACAGCAATTATTGAATTAGTCTCTGCCGTTATGTCCAAACATTTTATCCTGATGGTCGAAGACCATTATGAACTAGCCTCTACCTTATGCGAGTTTCTGGAAGAACATGATTTTGTGGTGGATCATGCCCGCAATCTGAACGCTGCACGCCAATTACTGAAACAGCAGCGCTATCATATTTTGCTTCTAGACATTAATCTGCCTGATGGTTCGGGTTATGAACTGTGTGAATGGCTGCGTCATGACGAAGGGTTGGATTTACCCGTACTGATGTTGACGGCGCGCGATACTCTGGATGACAAACTCAAAGGCTTTAATTCCGGCACGGATGATTATCTGGTTAAGCCCTTTGATTTTAATGAGTTGGTGGTTCGGGTCAAAGCCTTAATCAAACGCTCATTGGGTGAAGTTTCCAGTAGTCGCCTGCAAATTCATGATTTGATTCTGGATCCCGCAAGACAGCAGCTGACTCGGGCTGGACAGACGATTGAACTGCCCCCGATTCAGTTCAAACTGCTGAAACTGCTGATGCGTCATTCACCTAAAGTCCTCACCAAACAGGAAATTATGCTGGAACTCTGGGGTGATGAAGAGCCGGAAAGTGATGCCTTGCGCAGTCACATTTATAATTTACGTAAAATGGTCGACAAGCCTTTTGAGCAGAAACTGATTCATACCATTTCTGGTGTAGGTTTAAAGATTGCTTTGGAAGCTTAAGTCTAAACGTACAAAGCTGAAACTTAGTTTAAATACACTACCACAATCAGACCGGTCGTCATTGCCAGATCAATCTCTGGATGGGTACTGAGATAATACTGCCGGTCAAAGAGTTCGACCCGCCAGCCCAGCTGTTTGCACAACTTCTGTACCAGTTGCAGGCCAATACCATGCCCTTTGATCTCCAGTTGCAACTGCTGGCCAGACAGCTCCTGAACTTTAGAATTATTTGGCAAAGAGATGCCGATTCCATTATCAGCGATCAATACTGTATTTTTCTGTAGAATCACATCAATTTCTGTACCTTGCGAATAATTCAGCGCATTGCGCAAAATATTGCCAAAGACCATTTTGGTCATCGATGGATACAGTTTACGTGGCTGCTCATCGAGGTCTTTTTGTAGGTCGATCTGCATGCCTTTGTTGTGGCTGACACTGTCCAGATCCTGTACCAGATTCTCCAGACATTCTGACAGCATAGTGGGCTCGGCCGTCAGGGTGTTGGTGGTATTTCGGGCGATAGCCAGTAAGGTATCGACCAGCAGCTGCATGTCTTCAATAGTATTGTGCAGGCGGGTAAAGGATTTGTTGTCACCATAGCGTGCCTGACACAGTTGCACATTGCCTTTTAAAATCGTCAATGGCGTGCGCAGTTCATGACTGACATCACCGGTAAACTCACGTTCGCGCTGAATGAACTCGCTGAGCACCTGATGATATTTTTCCAGTGCCTGCTTGAGATATTCTGCTTCCAGATTGGAGTCAGTACGGATGTCCTGAAAAGGCGAAGCCTGATTTTTCTGATGCTCCCAGTCGATATGTTCCAGTGCATTGGCCAGCCGGGTAATCGGAGAAAAATAACGCCGGGCGCGACGGTTCCACCACCACAATACGCTATACAGCACGAACAGGCTGACCATTAGTGGTGCCAGACCAAACAGCCAAACCAGCTTGTTCACGTTACTTTCGCCAAAGACCAGCAGCACATGCTGCCTGTCTTTTTCACCGTAGACGGTCATGCGCTCTTTACCATCGACAAAATGCCGATTTACGCCTTGCTCGAACTGCATGTGCTGAAACTGCACAGGGGGGGTATCATACCAGCGATAACCATACAGGTTTTTGGTGTCGGGAAGTTCGGCGGCCGGATTGCGTTCCAGCCGCTGCCAGTAATGTGACATTTCCTGTTCCAAGGCGGTGCGCAGCAAAAAGCCTTTGATCACCCAGGCACTACAGGCAATGCCGATCACCACCGACAGGGCAATGAATCCGATTTGCAGCCAGTAATAGCGGTTAAACACCTCACCCAGAGGATGATCGCGTTTGTCCCTAAACAGCTTTAACATTGATCAATTCCCCGCTGGCGCATTCGATTCATCGTTCAATTATACGGCTTTCTTTTTAAACAGAAAGTGGCCGATCATCCACTCGCGTCCATGCTCATAACCGAACAATTCGGCACAGGCCATAAAGAAAATCCGCCAGCGTTGCCACCAGATGGCCGCATCTGCGCCATAGGTCTGCTGAAACAGGGGCTGCAGCTCAGCCTGCTTTTGGTCCATATTCTCCAGCCAAGCATTTGCCGTGCGTTCATACTGGGTACCGGCCCATTGCCAGTGCTGCTCCAGCTGCAAATGCTGCTGAAAATGCAGGAAAGTTGAGGCTGCCGGCATCAGGCCGCCACTAAAGAAATATTGCGACATCCAGTCAAATTCATTTTTGACTTCAAACGGATAATGCAGGAAACGGTGACAGAAAATATGGCACCAGAGCAAGCCATCAGCTTTGAGCCAGCTGCTGATATTTTCAAACAGTTTCTGGTAGTTGCGCACATGCTCAAACATTTCCACCGAAACCACACGGTCGAAAGCAGCCGATTCCAGTTGCAGTACATTGACATCGCAGGTGATCACCGTCAGGTTTTCCAGTTTTTTCAGACGGGCCTGTTCCTGAATATACTGACGCTGGGTCGAGGAGTTCGACACTACAGTGATGCGGGCTTTGGGATAATGCTCGGCCATATACAGACTGAGTGAGCCCCAGCCGCAACCAATTTCCAGAATATCCTGTCCATCCTGTAACTGTGCACGCTGACAATAGCTGGCCAATGCTGCTTCTTCTGCCTGATCCAGTGTAGTATGCGCCTGTTCAAACAGGCTGGCGCTGTACTTCAGCCGCTTGCCCAGCACCGCCTGGAAAAATGCGGTGGGCAGTTCATAGTGCTGTTCATTGGCTTTGTCGGTCTCGATGGCAATTTCGCTGTTTTTCAGCATATGCAGCACATCCATATAACGCTGTGCCGCCAGTGCCGGGTCAAAGCGCCCTTCCTGTGCCAAACGTTTTTTGCTTAAAGTGCGAATGCCTGCGCGAATCACCGGGTCGGGCACTTTGCCGCTTTCGATCAGTTTTAAAGATTTTTGAATCATAAAGTCCATGTATTTACCTACTCTTTGGGTGGCCACGGAATAAACATTGAAGTTCGTCGTTGATAGTCTTTATAGTTGTCGCCGCGATGTGCCAGCGCCTGTTGTTCACTAAATGGAATTCCGGTGATGTAGTACAGAAACAGCCACATCAGCAGCGGATAAACCCATAATCCATACACACCTGCTGCCAGACCGAGAACCGGATAGGCAAACCAGTGCAACCATTCAAAAAAATAATTCGGATGACGTGAATATTTCCATAAGCCTTGGTCCAGGGTTTTTCCTTGGTTTTGTGGATTCAGTTTGAAACGGTAGAGTTGCTGGTCGGCTGTGCTTTCCCCGATCAGCGCCAGCAGCATGATTATGCCAGCCACCAGCACTGTAGCCTGTGTCCAGTCATTCCACTGCTGGACCGGAATATTGAGCAATTCCAGCATCGGGTAGGAAAACAGTGCCACCAGCCCGGCCTGAAACATAAAAAAGGCCAGAAAACCGAGATGCTGATAACTGCCCATGGCACGGCGCATATTGGCATAGCGGGTATCTTCCCGGGTTTCATTGGCATAACGGCGCAGCAGATGCCAGGTTAAGCGTAAAAACCAGATGCCGCTAAATACACCCAGAAATACCCGAACCAGCAGCGGTGCAGTTTCCATGACCCAAGCCGCAATGATGACATTAAGCGCAATACTGAAACTCCAGGCCACATCCACCAGACCCGCTCTGCGGTTATAGGTCACCAGTACCCAGCTACACAGCATGATGAAGACATTCAGCAAAAATAAATCCAGCAGCATATCAGTCCTCCTGTTTTATCGTGGCCTAGTAAGCACTGGCTTCAAACAGCAGATGTACATCACTGATGACGCCTTCGCGGAAACCACCCTCGCAATAGCATAGATAAAAATCCCACATACGGATAAAGCGCTCATCGAAGCCGAGTTGCAGTACCTGTTCACGTTGTTCCAAGAAGCGCTGACGCCAGCAGTGCAAGGTTTGGGCGTAACTTTGGCCGATATCTTCAAGATGCTTGAGACGCAGTTTTTGCTCGGAAGCGGACTGGGTCATGATACTGATGCAGGGAATAAAACTTCCCGGGAAAATGTAACGCTTGATGTAGTCCACGGTATTCAAGGCTTTGGCATAGCGGGCATCTTCAATGGTGATGGCTTGAATCAGGGCCAGACCATTCGGTTTCAGCAATTCACGGCATTTGTTGAAATAGGTCGCTAAGTATTGCTCACCCACGGCCTCGATCATTTCTATCGAGACCAGCTTATCGTATTTGCCTTTCAACAGACGGTAGTCTTTCAGCTGGACATCCACGCGATGGGATAATCCTGCTGCCTCTATTCGCGCGACCGCTTCATCATATTGTGCTTGGGAGATGGTAATGGTGGTGACTTTACAGCCATAATGCTGCGCGGCATAAATGGCAAAACCACCCCAACCGCTGCCAATTTCGACCAAATGATCCATTGGTTGCAGCTGCAGTTTCTGGCAAATCAGTTCTTTTTTATAATCGGAGGCCTGTTCCAGGCTCATGCCCGGCTCTTTAAATACCGCGCTGGAATACATCATGCTGGAATCCAGGAACAGCTTGAAAAAGTCATTGCTCAGGTCATAATGCTCGGCAATATTCTTACGGCTGCCATCAATCGAGTTTTTGCGGGATTTGTACCAAGTCTTTAGGAAGAATTGGCTGGCTTTCGCCAAGGTGTTCTGATTCATCCGGTCCAACACATCGCGATTGCGCGCCAGAATGCGAATCACATTGACCAGATCTTCACTGCTCCAGTAGCCGCGAATGAAACCTTCTGCAGCACCGAGTACACCATTGCGGAACAGTAGATCCATCAGGCGGCTATCATGCACCTGAATCACGGCATACAGATCACTGCTCTCTCCCACAATCCCGTTCCAGACGCCTTTAAAAATCAGCTGACCATGACGTAATTTCAGTAGATGGCGCAGTACCACCGGCAGTGTGCTTTCTTCTCCCATAAACAGTGTTTTCATAACAAGGTGTTTCCTTTTTCTTTGCGAGGATGCCGGTAAAATGGAATTTTTTTCTTCCATAAGCGAAAGGCATGCAGATAAATTCCACCGACCATCCTGAAGGGCTCAAGAACTTTCAGCACAGCATAGCGATGCTGTTGTGAAGGAACTGTGATGGCTTGCAACGAAAATTGCATGGTGGCATCAAATTGCAATATTCCCTGTTGGAACAGCTGCATATGAATCACATTGCTTTGATCGGAAAAGCTGAATCGCCAGCGGTAATCCAGCGCCATCGGCATGAAGGGCGATACATGAAAGGCCTTTTTGAAATCAAACTGGTGGCTCTGGTACGGCGTATGTTCAGTCACATTGTTCCGGCAGTCATGGATATAGACCTGACGTTCATTCCATGGCGTATTGGTAATTTCGCTGAGGATAAAGATCAGCTGGTCGGTGGCATCAAAGACCAGATAAAACACCACAGAATTAAAGCGAAATCCGAGTGTACGTGGCAAGGCCAGAACCCGGATGGACGCAGCATGCGCTAGCAGATAATTTTCCCGCTTGATCAGCAGACGTGCGACCTTCTGCCGAATCGAACCACATTCCATGGTCAGAAAATCACGTTCATCCAGGGTCAGGAAATTCCAGCGATTGCAAGACCAGAGCCAGGATTTTTCAGTAAAGCTTGAGAGCTGATCAGGATCAAAGTATAGATAGTTCAGCCGGGTCTCAAAAGCATGCGCTTTGGGCAAGAAACGGCGATGCCGGATTTCGGCAGAGGCAATCGCCAGTGGATACATTTGCATCATATCCTCCTAGGCGGCCTGCTCGGCCTGTTTTAAGAGCTGATCGACCACCCATGCAGCGCTACGGGCACCATCTTCATGAAAGCCCCAGCCCCAGTAAGCGCCACAGTATGAGGTGCGGTTCTGGCTATTGATTTCAGCCCAGCGTTGTTGTGCTTCAATCGCGGAGGCATCAAACACCGGATGTCGGTAATGCCGTTCTACCCAGATTTTTTTCGGATCGAGGGTGAAATTAGGATTCAGAGTGGCAAAGACCTGAGTCTTGCATTGCAGGTTTTGCAACTGGTTCATCCAGTAACTGAAACCATAGTGCATACCACTGTGCTGGAAAGGTGTCTGTTCAGCTGCCTGACTCGGGGTCACATGCACATGCCAGCTGGCCCACTGACGTCTGGATTTGGGCATGATGCGGGTATCTGAATGCACCACCATACGGTTAGCCTGATAGCGGAACTTGCCCAGCACGTCCAGCTCCTGCGCTGTCGGGTCTTTAAGCAGTTTCAGGCTGTCGTCAGCATGACTGGCAAAGATCACCCAGTCAAAACGCTCACTGCCCTGTGCTGTTTCAACCAGTACATCATTGGCACTACGGGATACATGGAGCACACCCGTTTTGCGGAAAATAATATTCGTCTGGGACTGAATCGCACGAACGTAGCGAGCCGATCCACCTTTCACCGTGAGCCATAACGGCCGGTCTTTCAGTTGCAACATGCGATGGTGCTGGAAAAAGCTCACCACAAATTTATAGGGAATCTGTCCAGCCTGTTCCACCGGACAGGACCACAGCGCTCCACACATCGGATAGAGATGTTCCTGACGAAAGGCATCGCTATAACCATGTTGATTTAAATAATCATCAATACTGAGCTGTGTATCGACCTGTTCCACATCCAGATCTTTATTGGCTGCATAGAAACGGAACAGATCCGACAACATCGCGCGAAAATCAGTATTAAGAAAGTTTTGAGGTCGGAACAACAGCGAGAATTTTTTTGAAGGATTGTACTGTAAGCCACTGACCTGATTATTCACCGAAAAGCCCATGTCACTGCTTTGCGATTGAATCCCTAGTTCTTTTAGCATCGAGCAAAACAGCGGATAGTTATGCTCATTAAACACAATAAAGCCACTATCCACCGCAACCTGTTCACCCTCGATATTCAGCTGATGGGTATCGGTATGACCACCAAAGTAGTTATTCTTTTCAAAGACTGTGACTTCATGCACTTTGCTGAGTTTCCAGGCAGCGTACAGACCGGAAATACCTGAACCAATAATTGCAATTTTCATGGTGATTCCTTCGATTGAATCGTGTGAGTGTCGGCAGTAGCAGCTTTTTTATGTTTTCGAGCCTGAGCGATTTTACTGGCTTCATAAATCCGTGCCGGAATGGGCTTGAGGCCCCAGACCAGTCCCAGCCAGGACATGAGTTTCAGCAAGTAATAGGTCACATCAATCTGCCACCAGTAAAAACCCTGCCGGGTACTACCAGCATAGTAATGATGATTGTTATGCCAGCCTTCGCCTAAGGTGATGAGTGACAGAAATAAATTGTTACGGCTGTGGTCATCCGTCTCAAAATCACGGCTGCCATAATGATGCGCCAATGAATTGATGCACAAGGTCGCATGGATCAATAACACCGTGGAAACCACAAAGCCCCAGACCAGCAATTGCAGGCCGGACGTCCCGAGTTGCGGCCAAGTGATGGCCAGCCATTCGCCTAGTGCATAAATCCCGCCCGCAGTCAGCAACACCACAATCAAACTAAAACGGTCCAGCCAAATCAGTTCTGGATATTTCAGCCAGTCCTTGATCACCTCTTTACGCGTAGCAAAATTATATTCATTCAGAAACCAGCCGACATGGCTATACCAAAAACCATGCGTGGATGAATGTGGGTCTTGCAAGGTATCGGTATAGCGGTGGTGATAACGGTGATGAGCTGCCCACCATAGCGGGCCACGCTGCGCACTCATGGTGCCGAGCAATACAAACAGGAACTGTATCGGGCGTGAGGTCTGAAAAGTTTTATGCGACAGATAGCGATGAAAAAAAGCCGTGATGGAAAACATGCGGATCAAGTAGAACGCGACCATAAAGCCAAGCGCAAACCATGACACACCGACCCAGAACACAGCGAAACAGGCCAGATGCAGCAGAATAAAGGGTAAAATCCGGACCCACTGAATCTTGCTATTTTCAGCCGTCAGTGTTTCGGTTGGTGTCGATATAGACCAGCTATCTATCCATCGCATCAGACTTTTCAACATGGACTCATCCTATTTCGAGCAACTGTCTTTATTCCATTTGATGAGTCTAATCAGTCAGATATGAATTTTATGTGAAGTGAAAAAAAGCCGAACTGTAAGAGACTAAGCAGTTCGGCCAAAGGGTAGCAGATTAATGCGGTAATTTGATTAACTTTGTGATGTCGTAGCCATAGTGTCTCGCAGTCTCCAGATAGGACTGATAAGTTGCTTCGTCCAGTTGTGGTTCACGCGACAAAATCCACAGGTATTTGTTACTTGGTCCACCGACCAGTGCCACTTTATATTCTGGATCCACGCGTAATACCCAGTAATGACCTTTAGTAAACGGGATCCACCTTAAACCTGGAGGTAAAAAGCTGACCTTGAGTTTACTGTTGCCCTTATTTTGCGGATAAGCCACTCCTTCAGAGCTAATCATCTCACCATTGGCAATCCGACAACTATTTAACACACTCATGGTCTGATCGGCATTGACCTCATATTGTGCAGAGATATCCGATACACATTTACGCTGAAAATACATCGGTAAATGCGAAATTTCATACCACTTGCCTGCATACTGCTGGATATCCACCTGATCGACTGCCTGAGGCGCAACCGTTTCCGCTCGAGTCAGCATGCTTAAGCTCATGAGGGTCAGTGCCGTAACCGCAAAAACTGACTTGAATAGAGTATTCATTTTTAAGCCTTGAATGATTTCAGGACTAAGATAACCCAGGTGGATGTGAACAAAGCGTGAAGACAAAATCATGTGATCTAGCAGGCGTGCTGCTGAAAAGCCCTAGGCTATTTTCTAGGTTAAAGCCATTCTTTGCTGTCATCTGCTACAGGGGTATCATGCATCACATGCTGAATCATGGCATAAGCGATACTGCCCTTGAAGGGAATCTCAGGTAACTGATCAAACTTGAAAAATTGCGCGTCGCTCAGTTCATCTTCCTGAATCTGAATCTCACCCGAGTGATACTCTGCCCTGAAGGCCATCATCAGGTTGCTGGGAAACGGCCACGGCTGGCTGGCCAGATATTGAATATTCTTGATCTGCAGGCCGACTTCTTCCTGCGTCTCACGGCGTACTGCCTCCTCCAAGGTTTCGCCGACTTCAACAAATCCAGCAATCAGGCTGTACATCTGGGTTTTATTGCGGGCATTTTTCGCCAGCAGAATTTCATCTATACCCCGGGTGATGATGGTAATCACGCAGGGATTCACCCGGGGATACTGGTTATAGCCACAAGATGGACAGACCATGGCATACTGGCTGGCGTGCTGCTGGGTGGCATGGCCACATTTGCTGCAAAAGCAGTGATTACGGCGCCACTCCAGTAACTGTACGGCACGGCTGGCCTGTTCAAACTGCGGCCTGCTCCAGACCTGCACCAGTTGCCGAATCGGGATCAGTTGATAACCCTCGGGTACTGGTTCATCTTCTTTTAGATCCCGTGCAATGACCTGGCCATTTTCCGACAGGTTCAGGTCGTGCTGCAGTCTTTCCACTTGCGGCAACTGGAAATGATCATCCACCAGCAATTGCTGCTGTCTAAAAATATATGCTTTTGAATGCATGCTCATGACAATCCCCGGATTAAAAAAAATCCCATACAGAGGGGTGTATGGGACAAAACTAAGGAAGCTTACATGGAGTAACTTCATGGAAGATACTAGGCGCAGGCTGCCTGAATTACAACTATAATAATTTGTATCTTTTTGATTAAAATCACATAATTTTCACATCGTTTATGAGTTAAGAAATCATTAAAAATAAGGCTTATAAAATGAGTAAGATTTTAGCTAGATAAATGAACTTGCGTTCACGTGAGGACGATTTGCTAGTGATTTCTATCGGCAGCGGGATAAACTTAAAGTTGCGGAACAAATAATCCACCCATGCCCAACAGCTTCTTAGCCAGATAGATGAGTTATAAACCATGAAAAAACAGCATCTCCCTGAAAAAACCTGTATTCACTGCTTGCGCCTTTTTACTTGGCGCAAAAAATGGCAACGCTGCTGGGAGGAAGTCAGATACTGTTCTGAACGATGTAAACGTGAGTCCAAACTGCGTTCAAAACAAAGCGCTTAGAAACGTTTATACTGCCGCGCACAATAAGCCCGAATGACATCGGGGGAACGCAGTTGCAGATGTTTAGTTTTTCGGCCGGTGACTCGTTCACGCCACATTTTAAAACTTGATGCTTTCATATTTTTCCGCATCAAGCGAATCACTGCAGTTTCATTCAAGCCAAACTCACGCTGGATGGCTTCAAATGGGGTGCGATCTTCCCAGGCCATTTCAATGATCCTTGACAGATCTGCTCCCACATATTCAATTACTTGACGCACCACATACCTCTGTTTACTTTCATTTTTAAAATAAAAATTGAGCGATAAAATTTAACGCTATCTCTCTCTGTCTGGGTCAGATCAAGCTGACCAAACTCATCTTAAAAAAACGAAGATGAAGATTTTGTGATTTTTTGCGTGGATTGTATTTTGTTGCTGTCCTATCGGGCCTTCGATCTCAGCGTGTGGTCCAAATACCTGCTACCAAAGCCTATGCCTGGGATTGTTGTTAATGACATCGCCTAGATCAGACGGTATGCTGATGCTAAAAACACCTTGGGGAAATTGTGCTCGAAATTATTGCCCAGCTCTGCGGCGGTATTGGTCTATTCTTGTTGACATACTCCCACCACTTTCGCTTTACCTCAAGTGGGGGATTCTAAAAGCAAAAGCTCTTAGGCGACTTCCTCACGGATTTCGCTTGCTTTCTGCTTCGCAGGGCGACCTTTACCGCATCGACCCTCCACAGACAAAACGGTATGTCCTACCGCTAAAATGTTGCGAGAAGCGTTAATATCTGCATTCGCAACATATCCACACGAAACACACTCAAACTTTGCCTGAGTGAGCCTATTTTCCTTTGCAATGTGACCGCATGAGCTACAAGTCTGACTTGTATATCTAGGGTCAATTTTAACGAGTAAACCACCTCGCCATTGCTGTTTGTACCCCAACATGCCAACAAGCATTGACCAACCTTGATCTAGGATTGACTTGTTCAAGCCTGACTTGGCTTTCACATTCTTTCCTTTTTTCTCGATTGAGCCTTGTGCTGATTTCGACATATTGGCTACCTTTAAGTCCTCAACTACGATCATTGCGTGTTTTTTGCTGAGAGTTGTGGTGACTTTATGCAAGTAGTCATGCCGAATATTGGCAATATGATGGTGCAGTTTATTGATCTTTAAATTGAGCTTTTTCCAATTTTGGCTGAACTTGGTTTTCTTTCTCAACTTGCGTTGGAATTTGGCTATTTTTACCTGATTGGCTTTAAAACTATTGATCGGGTCGAATACCTGACCACTAGACGCTGTAATTAACTTTTTAACACCTAAATCAATGCCAATCGCTGATTTCGATGGATGGATTGGTGCGTCTATTGTGTTTTCAACACCAAAAGAGATATACCACTTACCAACATGCTTTGAGATTGTGACGTTCTTAATCTCGCCTAAAATATCTTGTGATTTTCTGAATTTCACAACGCCAATGTCATTAGGCAACTTAACCTGATTACCTTTAACCCAACAATATCTGCCAAATTGAACAATACGGATTGAATCATAACCATCAGATTTCTTTTTAAATCTTGGCATGAGTGGTCTAAGCTGAATTTCACTGCCATCGGTCAATTTAAAGAATTTTGGCTTCTTCGCTTTGAATGGTTTTTGCTTTAACTTGGCTTGTTCTTTTTTATCAAAAAATTTAGCCCAAGCATCACCAAGATCACGGACTTTTTGTTGAAGTGAAACGCCATTCGAGCTGTTTTCTAAAAAAGCACATTCAGGTTTTTTGCGTAATTCAGGAATTTTATTGACTAAATTAACTTTGTTGATTCGCTCATTTCTAGCAAGCATCTCAAATGATACAGCTAAAATTTGATTCCAAACAAAACGTGCAGAGCCAAGCAACTTGTTTAAAACAAGCTCCTGCTCTGCATTAGGCTCAAGCCTAAATTTGTACGCTTTGTTGATCTTCATTTCGCATTAAAGCTATTTAGATACAGAAACTTAATGCAAATTATTCTATCATATTGCACTGAAAAAACACCAAAAAAATTCGTGAAATTCACCTTCACCCTGACTGTCGGGTGGAGTCCTCTTTCACACTAAAGATAGGGTATTTTCACTTGAGAATAAGAAGCGATAGAAATGGCTTTTGATTGGGATCCTCTCAACATTGGGTCTGTAACCAATTTACAATATTGATAATCTCTTGATTTGAATTATTTTTCCTAACGATTGCATAGAAGTCAAAGTTGCAATAGGTAAATTCAAACGGCGCAATAATTCTGCCACTTAATATTTCCTTTTCTACCAAAATCTGGGGCGCTATAGCAATCCCCAATCCTGAAACAGCCGCCTCTATCATTAAATTGAGACGATCAAAATATCGATCATTCGATTTAGTCTCAAGGTTTAGATGGGATCGTTCAAACCAGATCTGCCAGGCATTCTTATTGGAATAAGTGTGAAGTAATGGGTGCTCAAAAAGATCATGAATACTAGTGAGAGCATAGCTTTCACCTTTACAAACTGGTCCCATGTTGTCCGGAAATAAAAGAAATTTATCCAAAAACTTAGGCAGCATTTCATCTACATTCAAACTATTGATAAAAATATCAATTTTTTCTTTTTCCAGTAGCTTTAGGTCGTTACAGGTCATCAATTTAATAGAGATATTAGGATAAAGGCTCTCTAGTTTTTCCAGTCGTGGAATTAACCAGTTCGCCATAAAGCTATGAGAGGCACCGATTACGATTTCTACTTCTGACGCTTTGTGAGTTAATTCAAATACACATTCTTCCAGCTCATTGAAGAAGTGAGTACAAAGACGGGATAAGTCTTCTGCATCCTGAGTGAGAGTAATCGTTGATGAATGCCGAATAAATAATTTTTTATCCAACCATTCTTCGAGCTGTTTGATTTGATGGCTGATTGCACTATGAGTGACACACAGTTCTTCCGCAGCCAAGCTGAAGCTTTGATGTCTAGCGACCGCTTCAAATGCTTTAAGTGAATTTAAAGGCGGTAAGGTTCTACGTTTCATGCTGTAAATTTTTCTAACATCATAAATCAAAAATATATCAATTATCAGGAAAATGGAAATCTTTTAAGATCCAATCAATGTTGAAATTTTAAGAGAAAGACAATGACAACTCCTTATATCGGTCAGGGTCCTGATCAAGG
Source organism: Acinetobacter sp. YH01006 (assembly GCF_013420445.1). NCBI lineage: Bacteria > Pseudomonadati > Pseudomonadota > Gammaproteobacteria > Moraxellales > Moraxellaceae > Acinetobacter > Acinetobacter sp. YH01006. Next base: position 23,017 of record NZ_VOYB01000024.1, read on the forward strand.
TGGTTTTTTCGGTAAATTTGGTGGCTGCTATATGCCTGAAAGCCTGATGCCAGCTCTACAAGATTTAGAACAAGCCTTTAATACCATACGGAATCAACCTGAATTTTGGGCTGAATATCGACAGATTTTAACCGACTTCGTGGGTCGCCCTAGCCCGCTATTCTATGCAAAAAATCTAACTTCCTACGCAGGGGGAGCCAAAATATATCTCAAGCGAGAAGATTTGAACCATACCGGCGCCCATAAGATCAATAACTGTGTGGGGCAAATATTATTGGCTAAATTCATGGGTAAAACCAGAATCATTGCTGAAACAGGTGCAGGACAGCATGGTGTTGCCACAGCAATCGTCTGTGCACTCTTTAAGATGAAATGCACGATCTATATGGGTAAAACAGATATTCAACGTCAGCAACCGAATGTTGAACGTATGAAATTACTTGGTGCTGAAGTACAAGGCGTAAAAAAAGGCCGTGGAACCCTGAAAGATGCTATGAATGAAGCCTTACGTGACTGGATCAGTCATGTCGACACGACTTACTATCTGCTAGGAACTGGTGCTGGCCCGCATCCCTACCCGACTATTGTGAGAGAGTTCCAGAAAATTATTGGCATCGAAGCCAGAAACCAGATTCTTCTTAAAGAAAATAAACTCCCAGATGCTTTGGTTGCTTGTGTCGGTGGGGGTTCCAATGCATTAGGACTCATGCACCCCTTTCTAGAGGATACCAATGTCAAAATGTTTGGAATTGAAGCTGGCGGGAAAGGCACTGATAGTCATGAACATGCTGCCTCGATTTCCAAAGGTCGAGTCGGCGTCTTGCATGGTAATTTGACTTACTTACTGCAAGATTCAGACGGGCAAATTCTAGAGGGACATTCCATATCCGCAGGACTGGATTACCCTGGGGTTGGCCCTGAGCATTGCATCCTGTTTGAAACAAGCCGCGTGACTTATGCAGCAGTCAAAGATGAAGAGGCTGTACATGCCTTTCAACTACTGAGCCAGCAAGAGGGCATTATCCCAGCGCTGGAAAGTTCTCATGCTATTGCCTATGCCATCAAACTTGCGAAAGAAATGCATCCGGAACAGACAATTATCATCAATTTAAGCGGTCGAGGTGACAAAGACTTAGACACAGTCAAAAAGTATCTTGCAGGAGCACGCGCATGAACCGTTTAGATCAAAAACTAATGCAATTAAAACAGGAAAATCGCAGTGGTTTAGTCTGTTATTTTACTGCCGGAGATCCTGATTTTAATGAAAGTTATCGTCTATTTAGTCAATTGGGTCAAGCTGGAGCTGATATCATCGAAGTGGGCATCCCATTTTCTGATCCTGTGGCAGATGGAGAGACCATCCAGGCTGCTCATGTTAGAGCACTCGCTTCTGGTCAGACCGTGCATCGAACCATTGAGCTCGTGAAAGCTATCCGTTTACAGGATGAAACCACCCCGATTATTTTAATGACCTATTTAAACCCGATCATACAATATGGTTTCGAGAAGCTGGTTGCGGATACCGAAAATTTGATTGAGGGGATTCTGATCCTAGATGCCCCTTATGAATATCGGGAAAAATTTAAACAGATATTAAATGAAAAAAATATGCATTTAATTGCAATGAGCGCACCCACTACTCCAGTTGAGCGATTGAAACAAATCTCAGCCAGTGCGACAGGATTTTTATATCATGTTGCGGAAAATGGTCTCACCGGCGGTACTTTAAATCTGACCAATCTTGAAAAAAAGATTGCTGAAATCAAACCAATTTTTAATATCCCGATTGCTATTGGCTTTGGGATTAAAGATGAAAGTCATGTGAAAGCCTTAGCCAATAAAGTTGATCTGGTGGTGATCGGTTCGGCACTGGTGGATACCTTTTTTAAGCAAGGTGTAGACGCCACATTAGAAAAAGTTAAAATTTTTTCACAAATTCTGAAAGAGAAATCTTAGTTTTTCTTTATGATCCTTAATAGAGAATTTATGGCATAAGGTTTTCACCTTCTTATGCTATATTCCATAGTTTACCTCCTCTCCCCCTTAAAAGAGGAAGAGAAAGTAAAATAAATTAAAGAAAGCTTGGCAAACCTTTAGCAGGATCTGTTTCACGTGCCGCTTGAGCATCTGCTACAGTCATACCTAAGGCCTTAGCAACGCCTTGCCCATAAGCTGGATCGCAAGCATAACAGTTGCGGATATGACGGTATTTGATGAAATCTAGCGCATCACCCATCGCTGCGGCCGTGTTATTAAACAGGGCCTGTTTCTGCTCATCATTCATCAAATTGAACAGGGCACGTGGCTGGCTGAAGTAATCATTGTCATCTTCACGGAAGTCCCAGAAATCAGCATCACCGGTAATCTTTAATGCTGGTTCTTTAAACTGAGGTTGTTCCTGCCACTGGTTAAAACTGTTCGGTTCATAATGTGGCAATGAACCATAGTTGCCATCCATGCGGCCCTGACCATCACGACGATTAGAGTTTACAGGGCAGCGTGCAGCATTGACCGGAACCTGTGAATGATTTACACCAACACGGTAACGCGCTGCGTCGGCATAGTTCACTAAACGTGCCTGTAACATACGGTCCGGTGAGTAGCTGATGCCCGGTACAAGATTACTAGGTGCAAAGGCTGCCTGTTCTACATCCTGGAAATAGTTTTCCGGATTGCGGTTCAGCTCAAATTCACCGACTTCAATCAGTGGATAATCGCCCTTCGGCCAGACTTTGGTCAGGTCAAATGGATGATAAGGCACTGTTTCGGCTTCCAGTTCTGGCATGACTTGAACGTACATTTTCCATTTTGGATAGTCGCCACGTTCGATGGCATCAAACAGGTCGGTCTGGCTGCTTTCACGGTCTTTGGCAATCAAGTCTGCTGCTTCAGCATCGGTCAGGTTCTGGATGCCTTGCTGGGTACGCATATGGAATTTCACCCAGAAGCGTTCATTTTGGGCATTGATAAAACTGAAGGTATGGCTGCCAAAACCATGCATATGACGGTAGCCAGCAGGAATACCGCGATCCGACATGACAATGGTCACCTGATGCAAGGCTTCAGGCAATAATGTCCAGAAATCCCAGTTATTGGTGGCACTGCGCTTGTTGGTTTTCGGGTCACGTTTGACTGCTTTATTCAGGTCAGGGAACTTGCGGGCATCCCGCAGGAAAAATACCGGAGTATTGTTGCCAACTAGATCCCAGTTGCCTTCTTCAGTATAGAATTTCAGGGCAAAACCGCGAATATCACGTTCTGCATCGGCCGCACCACGTTCACCCGCCACCGTTGAGAAACGCGCAAACATTTCGGTTTTTTTGCCGACTTCAGAGAAAATTTTAGCGCGGCTATATTGGGTAATATCATTGGTCACGGTAAAGGTACCGAAAGCACCTGAACCTTTGGCATGCATACGACGCTCTGGAATCACTTCACGGACAAAGTTGGCCAGTTTTTCATTCAGCCATAAATCCTGGGCAAGTAAAGGTCCACGCGCACCTGCCGTCATACTGTTCTGATTGTCGACCACAGGGGCACCAGCTTCAGTAGTCAGGTGGGTAACAGGACATTTTTTAGGGTCTTGACTCATACTATTAACTCCCGTTTCTTTTCATTTAAATTGCCGAGAGAAACTTAAGATCTCCATATTCTAGTTTACGCTTAACTAGCGTATTAAAATATTAAACTAAAGAGTGTCTACAAAATCGGTGGCTATTCAGTACATGGTGCCATGGGATTCTTGGTCAACAGTAGCCCAAATTTATTGATAGCACTGAAAGCATTTCAGGAATTTATTCCCACCCGTATCAGCTTTGCACGTTTAAATCTTGAATACACCGAACATTCAGTCAATATATCACTGTATTTTGATTTTCAACTGTCTGAACAGGTACATCGTCTATTGGCTGAAACCTGTGCCGTGATTTTATTTGAGTGTGCTGAATTTATTGTTGGACGCCCTCTCCATGACGCTCAAATCTGTTTTGCGCACGCAGAACCCGACTATCACCAAGCCTATGCGCAGTATTTATCGGGCGCTTATTCTTTTTCCGCACCTGCAATCAAAGCCACCTTTCCTTTCAGTCTATGTCACATTCCGAATGCCTCGGCCAATCAAGACAGTTATTTACTCGCGATGCAACAATGCGAAAGCATGCTACAGCAGCTCAAACCGGGCAAGCAAAGCTATGTGTATATGATAAAAAAAATGATGCTGTCGAGTTCGCTACATGAACTGAGTGAAGACCAAATTGCAGCGGCATTGTTTATGAGTAAACGGACATTGGCACGTCAACTTGCCGCAGATGGCACAAGCTTTAGGGAGATTCGAGATGCAATTTTGTCGGAGCAAGCACGTCGTTATTTAACAGACAGTACTTTATCTGTCGATGCGATTGCAACGCTATTAAACTATCATGACAGTTCTAACTTTAGACGCGCATTTAAGCGTTGGTTTAACGTTACACCGAGCCAATATCGTAATCAATATAGTTAAACTTTGGGTAAAGTTCATTGCATAAGCAGGTGAAATATTTTTTATCATTCAAAATTGACCTGATTGAAGATTAATTTTTTTCTGTATTCATGACCATCCCTGATCGGACGGCTAAACATCATGTCGTTCGAATAAGACCTTTAAATCAGCCATTTGTTATAATTTCGATATTCAATGAATGGCAAAATTAAATGGATCATTTGCAGAAGTTACAGATATATGTGCGTGTGGTTGAAACCCAAAGCTTTACTCACACTGCTGAGACATTGGGTGTGCATCGTCCACTGATTTCCAAAGCCATCAAACAGCTTGAACATGAATTGGGGGTGAGATTACTCAATAGAACCACCCGTAAAGTCAGCATGACTTTAGAAGGTGAAGCTTTCTATCACAAAGCATTGCAACTCCTTAAAGACTTCGATGCTATTTTTAATAGCTTTCAGCCAAATCTACAGACTCAAAATATATCGGGTAAACTGCGCATCAACGTACCCATCACCATTGCCAAAGCCATTCTGATTCCTCATTTGGCAGAGTTTAAACAACAATATCCAAATATCGAGTTGATTCTAGAATCCTCTGATTCCTTAGTGGATCTCATTGATCAAGGTGTCGATTTTGCAATTCGACTCGGCTACTTAGATGACTCAACCCTCATTGCAAAATCACTTGGACAAGTTGAAATGATCACTTGTGCTGCCCCTTCTTATTTAAAAAAATATGGCACACCGCATACCTTAGATGATCTAAAACACCATCAAGCCATCAATTATTTTAGCGGTAAACAACGTAAGGTTATGAATTGGCAATTTATTGTGAATCAGAAACTTGAAGAATATAAATTGGATTCAAGTATTTTAGTCAATGATTCAGAATCATTTTTAAGCGCAGCCTTACATGGTTTGGGCTTAATTCAAGGGGTTCGTCATGCAATACAGCCGTATCTCGAGAATGGCCAACTCATTGAAGTGTTATCAACTTATCAAAATATGCCTAAACCTATTTCTTTGCTCTACACTCACCGTGAACATTTACCTGCACGTATGCAAGTCTTTATAGATTGGATTGAAAGGATATTTGCAAGAGATTGTGATAAAAAATAGAACCAATCTATAAATAGATTGTTTATTTATCTGATCTGTTTGAACCACTATGCTAATTCCATCTGTTAAACATATGGAAAAGAAACATGTCTAAAACTGTGGTGATGCGTGCTATCGGTGGTGCTGAGGTCCTACAAATTGAAGATCTAGAAATTCCTGCTCCCAAAGCACGTGAAGTACAAATGGCAGTCCATGCGATCGGCTTAAATCGGGCTGAAATCATGTACCGTACCGGTAATTATGTGATTGAACCCACTTTTCCTTCTGTACTTGGCTATGAAGCCGCAGGTATCGTTACAGCGATTGGCGAAGGTGTTTCAGAGTTTAGTATTGGCGATGCAGTGAGTGTCATTCCATCTTTTGGTTTTGATGAATATGGTACATACGCAGAACTCATCAATCTGCCAGTCCATGCTGTTGTAAAACATCCTAAAGATTTGACATTCCAACAAGCGGCTGCAAGCTGGATGATGTTTGTGACGGCTTATGGTGCATTAGTACATTTTGGCAACTTACAGAAAGACCAATATGTTGTTATTGGTGCTGCATCTAGCAGTGTTGGCGTGGCAGCAATTCAAATTACTAATATGTTAGGCGCTACCCCAATCGCATTAACTCGTACTAGTGCTAAAAAGCAGCAACTGATAGATCTAGGGGCTAAATATGTGATCGCTACTGAGGAGCAAGATTTAGTAAATGAATTGAATCGTATTACCAATCACCAGGGGGTAAATATGGTGTTTGATCCTGTAGGTGGTCCAGCTGTAGGTAAAATCATGCAAGCTATGGCTAAACAAGGCACATTCTTCCAATATGGTGCGCTTGATACACGTGATATCCAAATGAGTGTTATGGATGTTTTAGGCAAACATTTAACATTACGTGGTTATGAGCTCTTTGAAATTACCACTGATTCCAATGCGCTAGAACAGGCAAAACAATTTGTTTATCGTGGTTTGGAGTCAGGTCAGTTATCACCTTTAATTGACCAAGTCTTTAATTTTGAGAATATCCAAGAAGCTCATAAATACATGGAAACAAATGCCCAAATCGGCAAGATCGTAGTTAACGTTCAGTAATTTAGATGCCCTATACTGCCATCTATAGGGCATTTTAGTTCCAATACAATATTTTTGGTTAGCCGAGTTTCATCATAGATCTGACCACACTCGATGCCGTGATCGGGTTATTTAATGCTGTTTTACTAGAGCATTAAATAACTCAAATCACGGATAATTAGTTTCAGCGGGCATTTACTTTACTAGTTTTCTGTCAATAGATCATGGTTAATATATTAAAAAACTAAGGCTCTTATAAATCGTATAAAATAAATAATACAGAATATAAGTAGTTTACTTTACAATATTTCAGTCTTAATAATGCTTGAATCTAATTTTATATATTTACTAATATATTCTAATTAAAACTTGGATTTCATAACCATTAACTATACAGTACAACTATCAATAAAATCTCCCCACCATTGCATCATTTCCACGCGCTGATTGAAATATTCTGCATGATTATAACTTGCACGGGTTTTATTTTTATCAGTATGAGATAGCTGTGCTTCAATCCAATTTGATTGAAATAAACCAGATTCATTTAATATGGTACTAAATGTTGAGCGTAAACCATGAGATGATAGTTCATTTTTAGTATATCCCATTTTTCTAATAATCAAGTTCAGGGTATTAAAATGAATAGGTTTATGATTATTACGGGGGCTAGAAAATACATATTTTTCGCCATGAGACCAAGCGAGTGCTGATTTCACAACTTCAAGTGCTTGATCAGATAGTGGAACTAAAAAGTCAGGAATATCATGACCTAAAATAACTTTTCTTCTATATTGTTTAATATGTAAGGCCGGTATTTTCCATATTCTTTTATCCAGATCGAAGTGATGTGGTTCAGAAAGCAGTAATTCTCCACCACGTACGCCTGTATATAACTTAAATAATAGGGCTTTTTTAATGATAGGATCTGTATTAATCTGATTCAATCTAGCTAAGAAATTAGATAGTTCATCTGAGTTCAAATGAGGATAATTTTTCTTAATCTTATTATTAACTAATATTTTATGAAGCCCATTTGCAATATTATATTCACAATACCCCATTGCTACAGCATAATCATAAATCTGATTTAAATAACTGTAAGCTTTCTTTACAGGTTCTTTTACATTTCTAGATTCTATATTTTTAATAACCTTAACCAGATCATATCTTTTAACTTCAATAAATGGCGTTAGTCCAATATTTGGATAAATATCCTGATCTAAACATTTTTTTGCAAGCTGAATTACACCGCATCGTGGTTCATCTTCAAAGGAATTTTTAATTTTAAATTCTAACCACTCTTCACAAATATCCTGAAAAGTTTTGATGTCTTTTTTATGCAGCAGTTTATTTTGATAATCATTAAATTTATATTCATCCCGGACTGATCTGGCCTCTTTCAAGGACATTACAGGATATTCGCCCAACTTCATGCGAGGACGTTTATTTGTCCCTACAAGTGAATAGCGGTAACTCCAAGATTTACGTCCATTTGGTTCTATCTTTAAACTTAAGCCGTCATCATCTGCCAGAAAATAGACTTTTTCCTTTGGTTTAGCCTGGCGTACCTTAATTTCCGTAAGACTCATGAATATTTAACCCAACCACAAATGACACTGCGCAATTCAATTATAGCAAATTTAAGCAATTTTCATATGATGCGTATCATACGCATCATATATTTTTATAAGTTATTGTTAAATCTGTTTTATATTTAGAGTGATTGCTTTTTAGTAACCATTTAATTAACCATTGATTCTACAAGTTAAATAAAAAAACCGGCTTAAAGCCGGTTTTTTATCTTAAATATTCAGATCATGATTTCTTCACATCAAAACGGTCTGCATTCATCACTTTTGTCCAAACACAAACAATGAACCGTACCGGGTTTGTCGGAGACTCAATATTCTGAGAGACTATTCCGATGAAAAAACCAACCTATACCCTCGAAATTAGAGAAAGAGCGGTTCAATTACTAATTGAATCTGAAAAAGATTATCCTTCTACTTGGGCTGCAATCACAGCAATTGCGCCTAAGATTGGTTGTACTCCTGAAACACTTCGTGCCTGGCATCAAAAGCATTTAGATCAGCAAAATCCTATTAAAGTACAACAGATATCTGATCAAGAAAAAATGAAGCAAATGGAACGTGAAATTAAAGAATTAAAGCGTGCCAATGAAATTCTACGTAAAGCAGCCGCTTTTTTCGCCCAGGCGGAGCTCGACCGCCCACACAAATAATGGTGGATTTCATCCATAACAATAAAGACTTATATGGTGTTGATGTGATTTGTAGGATTTTACCGATCGCAGCTTCAACCTATTACCGAACTTTAGATCTCGCTGACAAGAGATGGCTCCGTAAATTTGAACAACACCTATAAGTGATAAAATTGCTGGTTCAGTTATTTGGGGTAACTGTTCTAATAACCAGTCTGGTAATTTTTTTAATTCAGTCGGTTGCATTTTTAGTTATCCTATTTTTAATAATTTCAACTTGTTACATACGTTACACAACATAATTTATGCAAGTTCAGTATAAGGAACCCGGCGCAAGTACAAAGATTTTTGACATAAACTGATCACACTTATATTCATCACAAGACATAAAAAAGAGCGCACGGAGCGCTCTTGATGCGAGCTTTTAAAGCTCAGCTGAACTTTTCGGGACTTCATACCGGATATAAGACGCAAATGTCAGGTAATTAATCCCCTGAAATAAAATATCAATCGCCAGAAACAGGCCCAGGACCCAAAACGGTGCATCTGGGGATTGCAAAATCACAATCCCTGCCAGCAGGGTCAAGATGCCTGAAAATAAAGTCCAGCCCCATCCACCCAGAGCGCGAAACAAAAGGCTATTCAAGATCCGGATGATACCTGCAATAATTAGAATAATCGCCAGAATATGGGTCAGGACCACCGCGGTCTGTAGCGGTGTACTGAACGCATAATATCCGGCAAGCAAGTATAAAAGACCGAATAAGGCCCAGAACCAGCGAAAACCGCCATGAAAAATTTTAAATGCAGCAACAAAATGCAGAATCCCGCCGATCATCATCAGTACGCCAAACATGAATACCACGGACAAGGTTGCAAAGGGTAAAGTCGCTAGCAAGACCAGACCAAAAATCACTAGTAAAATGCCCAGCCCCAGATACCATTTTCGCTTTTGATGCAACTGACTACGTACCAAGTCATTGCCTACTGTTTTCATCTTTTCTTCTCAAGTGATGTCTTATTTGACTGATCATACTTTAAAACTTGATTGGCTTTAGAAGAATCTTACGTTTCCTCTTGCATAAAAAAATAAAATTATGTTTTAGTAGCCGATTAACATCGATATAAAGAGGTGGTCCCACTTGTTTGAACAACTAAAAGCTTATTTATAAGTGATATTCTGCTCTAGTTAAGCTACCTTATTTTGTTGTGGTAGCTGGTCATAGTAAAACTCATCTGGAGTCATTTTGTCCAGACTCGAATGAGGTCGTTTCAAATTATAAAATTCAAAATATGCACTCAATTGCTTTTTCGCATCGGTGACACTGCTATAAGCTTTGAGATACACCTCTTCATATTTAACGCTTCTCCATAACCGTTCAACCATCACATTATCAATCCATCGACCTTTACCATCCATACTGATTTGAATGCCATTTGATTTCAATACATCAATAAATGCATCACTGGTGAACTGACTGCCCTGGTCTGTATTAAATATTTCAGGTGATCCATATTTTTCAATCGCTTCATTTAAAGCCGAAATACAAAAATCCACCTCCATACTAATCGATACCCTATGCGCAAGTACCTTGCGGCTATGCCAATCGGCTTTGTTGCACAAACCTATCTGTAAAGGCTTTTTCAGCGATATAATTTCCAAATGAATAAGCCTACACAGAAAATCTACCGCACAACCAATTGGCCCGCATATAACCGAGCACTCATGAGTCGCGGAAATATTGCCATTTGGTTTGATCCTGCTACGCAATGGTATGCGCCATCAAAAGGCAAACAAGGGCGAAATCAAACCTACTCCGACGCAGCCATCCAATGCTGCTTAATGATTAAATCCTTATTCCGTTTGTCTTTACGTATGGTCACTGGCTTTGTGCAAAGTCTGATTAAACTTTGCGGCTGAGCAGCCCCGAATATCAGTGATATTCGTACAGTACGCTTTGTAGAAGACAAAAGCATATTGATATTGCAATCAGCTACCAAAAAAGTAGCGATGGGCTGCATCTACTCGTAGACTCTACAGGCATGAAGTTTCTAGGTGAGGGCAAATGGAAACGCAAGAAACATGGAGCTGAATATCGTCGCCAATGGCGTAAACTACATATTGGTATAGATGCCAAAACCCTACAAATACGCGCTATTCAGCTCACAACCAATAATGTCAGTGATTCACAG
>NZ_VOYB01000025.1:0-26509 GCF_013420445.1 Acinetobacter sp. YH01006
GAACTTTTTTGCCAAGCTCAAGCAGTATCGTGCTATTGCCACACGCTATGATAAATTGGCTCAAAACTTCTTATCAGCGATCTACCTGGCTTCAACAATCATTTGGCTTAATTGATGACACGCCCTAATATGGTATCTGATAGCGGCCACTTTTTAATATCGGATCTTTTCATTTTTGTATCACTGCGGTTTCAATAATTATTGAATGACACAAAGTGTGATACATGATAAGCAATGCTGTAGATATTTATAATTCGTTATAAGTACCCGTAAAAAAGCCCTGAATCCTTTATAGATCTGGGCTTTCCAATTCATAAGTCATTATATAACGTCATGTGAATTTAAGAATTTGGTGGAGGTGGCGTCAATTGAACTCAAAACCCAACCCATTCATTTTAAACATAATTTTACAAATATAAATATTCATTGACCCAATTTTGACCCAAATTAGATTTAGTGTATTGAATCACTTTAAAATCTTGTTCAAATCCAAATTCAGGATTAGAACTGGTGTACACATTTTAACACGTAAAGACTGAAGATCAAAAGCAATGTTATAACATTGCTTTTATTTACTACTCAGTATTTTCTATAGGCCATCTTTTTTTCAATTTGTATTTCTGCTTAGAGCTCTTGGTTTATCAGGAATTATTCGTTCAATTAATCTAGCCTCTAATGCAGGACTTAAATATTTTTTTTGAACGTTGCAAGATGCGATAAAGCTAATAATGACATAAGTTCGCTAAGGCTCTATTCCTTGTGTTCCATCGTTTCAATTAGGCGCTTAACTTGATCGCTGACTTGAGCGGTAGCTTGATCACTAGCAAAATTTTTTCCACTAAATGGTTCAAAAAATCCTTCAACTTAGCTATACAAAAAATCATCGCTACATTGTTTTACAAAATTGACCTATATTATCAATTACCTTTGTAATTACGACTACGTTTTTGTTACTTAGCATGCTGGTGCTTATGCCAATTATCATCTTCAATTTGTAGTGTCATATCACTGATATGATGCCGTTCATGAAGTATATGAAAAGCCTGATCGTATAATTTTTTTTGATCCACATCAGGTGCAACCAAATGCACGGTCAAAACCACCTTTCTTGACGTAATCGCCCAAACTTTTAACTCATGAATACTTTGAACCCCTTCTAACATTAATAAATCTGATCTTAACTTCTCAATATCAATTTCTTCAGGAACACCTTCTAACAATATATGGATACTTTGTTTCAATAATATCCAAGTTCTTGGAAGTACCCAAAACCCAATCAATACTGCAATCAGCGTATCAATCCACATCCATCCCGTGAAATAGATGATTAGTGCACCAATGATGACCCCGACTGAACCTAAAGCATCACTAAGCACCTCTAAATAAGCACCTTTAATATTGAGACTCTCTTTGCTACTCGAGAGCAAGATTTTCATTGAGATGAGATTGATGATCAGTCCGAGTATTGCCACAACCAACATCCCGATACTTTGAATTTCAGGTGGATTCTCAAAGCGCTGATAGGCTTCAAATAAAATATAGAGAGCAACAACAAATAACATCAGTGCATTAAATAATGCAGCCAGAATTTCAAAGCGTTGATAACCAAATGTACGCTTATCATCTGCAGGTTTTTGTCCGATTTTAATTGCCACTAATGCAATCGCAAGTGCAGCAGCATCTGTCAGCATGTGCGCAGCATCGGATAACAGCGCCAAACTTTGCGTCATAAACGCAGCGATGACTTCAATAATCAAAAATGTGGTGGTTAATGCTAAAGCGAAATAGAGTTTTTTGGCATTTTTTTCCGATGCTTCAAAATGACTGTGGTCATGTTGATTTGAGCTACTCATAGTGCTCTCCTTATTATTGATTATTCAAGGTAAGCCGAAGCATTACCTTGAATATATTTATACTTAATAGGTTTCCGTTTGTAGTAGCTTATTGTCCTGATCAGTATTGATCCAGCGATATAAAATAGGAAGCAATACAAGGGTGAGCATGGTGGATGAAATAATGCCTCCAATCACTACCGTCGCCAAAGGTCGTTGTACTTCTGCACCTGTTCCAGTGGCAAGTGCCATGGGCACAAAACCAAGTGAAGCGACACAAGCCGTCATCAGCACAGGACGTAGACGCAAAATTGCCCCTTTCCAGACGGCTTCATCTAAACTGTATTCATCTCTCAGCTCTTTGATAAAAGTCAGCATCACAAGACCATTCAGTACAGCAACACCTGACAGTGCAATAAAGCCAATACCCGCTGACATCGATAATGGAATATCACGTAACCAAAGGAATAAAACACCACCCGTTAAAGCGAATGGTACGCCTGTGAAAACAAGTAGACTTTCCTTCATGTTATGGAAAACCGCCATGAGCAAAATAAAAATAGTCAGCAAAGCGAGTGGAATCACAATTTGCATACGTGATTGAGCTGAAGCTAAATTTTCAAATTGCCCCCCATATTCAATCCAATACCCACTTGGCAGATCATAGTCTTTTAACTGTTTTTGGAGCTCAGTAACAAAAGAACCCAGATCACGTCCTTCAACATTCGTTGTCACAATAATACGACGTTTACCATTTTCACGGCTAACTTGGTTCACACCTTCGATTAGACTGACTGTCGCAACATCGGCTAAGACAATTTGCCCTCCACTAGGAAGCTGAATCGGCAACTGAGCAACTGTTGATGTATTTCGATCTTGATCAGTTAATCTAATTTCAAAATCAAAACGTCGATCACCTTCTAAGATTTCACCCACATTTTGACCACCAATACTGGTTGCCACAAGGTCTTGAATTGAACGCACACTCAAACCATATTGTGCAGCCAAAGTTTTATTTACCTCGACATTTAGTAATGGCAAACCTGAGGTCTGCTCAACTTTCACGGCACTGCTACCCGATATTTGCTGAATGATTTTGGAGATTTTAGTCGCCTCAGTATTGAGGACATCCATATCATCACCGAAGATTTTCACACCAACATCACTACGCACACCTGAGATCAATTCATTAAATCGGAGTTCAATCGGTTGTGAAAATTCACTATTATTGCCTGGAATCGTGGCTAAATACGTCACCATACGGCCACGTAATTCATCTAAACTTTCTTTAGGATTTGGCCATTCTGAACGAGGCTTTAACATGATATAGCCATCTGAAATATTGGGTGGCATGACATCTGTTGCAACCTCGGCTGTACCCGTTCTGGCAAATACTGCCTTAATTTCAGGGAAACTCTTTAAAAGAAGTTTTTCAGTATTCTCCTGAATACGTAAAGACTCTTCTAAGCCTGTACTTGGTGAACGCAACTGTTGTACCGCAAAGTCTCCTTCACTGAGCTGTGGTGCAAATTCACTGCCGAGTTTGGTACTGATAAATCCCGTAATCACTAATAAACACAGTGCAAAAGTCAGCACAACTGCTTTGTATTGATACGAAATATCAAGAGTTTGCTGATATTTAGCTTTTAGCCATAACATCCAACGACTTTCTTTTTCTTGAATATCGCCTTTGACCCACAATGCCACCGCAGCAGGCACAAATGTGATCGATAAAATAATAGCTGCAACAAGGGCGAGTACCACTGTCAATGCCATCGGATGGAACATTTTTGCTTCCACACCACTTAAAGCAAAAATCGGAAAATACACCACTAAAATGATCAATTGCCCAAAAATCAAGGGACGTCGAGCTTGGCGTGCGGCTAAAAAAACCTCTTTAAAACGCTCTTGTTGAGTTAATTGTCGCTTTAACTGTTGCTGACTATGCGCCAAACGACGAATACAGTTTTCAACAATCACCACCGCCCCATCGACAATAATCCCAAAATCTAAAGCACCTAAACTCATGAGATTGGCACTGATATTTTTTTGCGCCATGCCTGTGAGTGTGAATAGCATCGACAATGGGATCACACAGGCTGTAATTAAGGCTGCACGAATATTCCCGAGAAATAAAAACAAAATGACGATGACCAAAATGGCGCCTTCAATCAGGTTTTTTTGTACCGTTTTAATCGCCTTTTCGACCAAACTGGTGCGGTCATAAACAGTTTCAATTTTAACCCCTTTGGGTAAGCTTTTCTGAACCTCTTGGATCTTAGCATCTACCGATTTTGATACCGTACGGCTATTTTCGCCCATCGCCATCATGGCAATCCCAAGTACCGTTTCCACACCGTTATAGGTTGCACCACCTGTTCTTAATTCATGACCAATGGAGACTTGAGCAATATCACCCACACGGATTGGACTACCGTTCGGACTTGCAATCATGGTGTTTTCAATATCACTGATATTATTCAAGGTACCCGGCACACGAACCGTGAGTTGCTGACCATTTTCCTCAATGAACCCTGCACCACGATTTTCATTATTCAGTGTCAATGCTTGCTGTAATTGATCTAAACCAATATTCAACTGCTGCATGCGACTAAGATCGGGCGAAACGAGATAGGTTTTATTATAGCCACCAATACTATTAACCTCAGCAACACCTTTAACTCGTTGCAGTTGCGGTCGAACAATCCAATCCTGAATTTCTCTTAAATCCATCGCTGTATAAGTAGAACCATCTACTTTTTTCGCATTCGGTTCGGCTGTAAGCACCCACTGATAAATTTCACCTAAGCCAGTAGATACAGGTGACATTGTGGGTGAAACTTGTGCAGGTAAATCAGCTTGCGCTTCTTGTACACGCTGGTTAATTTGTTGACGTGCCCAATAGATATCAGTTCCATCTTTAAATACAACAGTGACTTGGGATAATCCATAGCGGGAGATTGAACGTGTTAGCTCCAAATCTGGAATACCCGCCATGGCATTTTCAATCGGATAGGTAATCCGTTGTTCTACTTCAAGTGCTGTAAAACCATTGGCTTGGGTATTGATCTGTACTTGGGTATTGGTAATGTCAGGAACAGCATCAATCGGCAACTTCTGATAACTATAAATACCCACTGCAATCCATGTGCAGACAAACAGCATCACCCAAATAGCATTTTGAATTGCAAACTGAATAATACGCTCAAATAATCCTTCAGGACGAGGTAAATCTTGATTAATGCTCATGACCGGCCTCATCTTTTTCTAATTCAGACTTTAATAGAAAACTGCCATCCGCAATGTATTTCTGCCCTTCAGTTAATCCAGAAATGACTTCTAGCCATTGCCCATCCTGACTGCTCACGCCCACTTCTATTAGCTGTGCTTTAAGATGAACCAGTCCCTTTTCTTCAGACTCAATCACAAATACCACAGGTTTTCCTTCAACCTGCTGTAAGGCTTTTTTCTGGACTCTTAACGCTGTTTTTGCTTGTGCATCAGTCACAAAAACATTTACCAAAACATTTGGACGCAGTACATCCGCTTGTGTGGTGACTTTGGCACGCACTTGTAAACGTCCAGTTTGTAAATCTGCCTGTGAATTCAGCGTTTGTACTTTTGCTTGGTAATTTTGATCAGAACCATTGGTTTTAAAGTTTAAAATTTGCCCTGCTTGAAGATGAATATTTGAGGTATTTGGTAGATTAAATTCCAACCAAAGGTCTTTTAGATTTTCAATCACAAAAAGCTGATCCGCCAGTTGGACATTTTCACCTACCACAATGTCTTTTTGACTGATCATGCCTGGAATGGGTGCGCGAATAACAAAACGTCCATTTTGCCCAGTTGAACCTAGAGCGTGTAGACGGGCTTGCTGAGATTGCACTGTAATTTGGGCTTGGCGATAGGTATTTTCAGCACGCTGCAAATCTTGTTTTGCCGAAATACCTTGTGACCAAAGCTGTTGTTCTCGTTGGTATTCTTGCTGTGCCAAACGCAAACTTGACTGCGCAATGCTCAAATTCGCTTGTTGATCAATTAATTCAGGGATGGAAAGTACTGCAAGCGTTTGACCACGTTCCACATACTGACCAAGAGCAACATTAACTTGCTCAACATGACCACTAAAATTAGGCGATATATGCGCTTGTTGATCGGTATTCACCACCAATTTACCTGGCAGGGTTGTCAGCTTTTCAACCAATCCTGTGGATGCAACAGCAACTTTTAAACCTTGTTCAACCATTTGTTGGCTGGTCAGTTGTATTTCGCCTTCTTCAGCATGTCCTTCTTCAGAACTATCTTCATCAGAATGTTCGGCATTTCCCTCATCATGACCATGCCCCTCAGATTCAGTTTTTTTTGAACTTAACCAAATAGCCAGACTGACCAAGACCGTAATCAGAATCAAAACTACAATCATGAGAGACTGGGATATTTTTCCGTTTTGCTTGGCGTTCATTTTATCGTGCTCCCCCATTGATTAAATTTTGCGATGCTTCGACTGCCTTTTTATTCAGTTGTGTATAGGCATCCGAACGGCTAATTTCTTCATAACTTGTGCCAATACTGAGTGCCTCAGCTGCTAGGGCAGTTTGCCAAGCTTGACGTAGAATTTGTAATTGACCCAATCGAAGATTCTGCAGTTGGGTGGTTGCTTGCTGAACGTCGGTAATGGACAGTTTCCCTGCCTGAAACCCTTGTAAAGTACGGCTCTGAACTTTGGTCGCCAAAGTAACTTGTGCTGTTGTGGCATCGAACTGGCTACGTAAACCTTTGAGCTGTTGCATGCTGTTGGCAATATCGAGTATTTGTTGCTTCAGCTCACGCTGCTGCTGTTGGTTCAGCAATATTTGCTGTTGCTGGACCATCGGGATCGCATATTGCTGGCGATTGAAAATATTCAGTGGAATAGCCACGCCGATTGCTAAAGTCGTATCGTTGCTTTCATTAGGGGTTTTGCTACGTTTCATGCCTACATTTAAAGTCGGATTGGGACGTGCCTGAATTCTTAAATTTTCAATTTGATGATCCGATTGCTGAATGTTCAAGGCATAGAATTTTTCTAGCCACCCTTCAGCAATATACCGTTGCACAGTTTGGAGACTTTGCTCTGGCCAAGGGATAGCGGTTTTATTCAATTGAAGATGTGAAGATGTTTCTCCCCCCCACAAATTAGACAGCTGACGACCGGCAGCTTGTTTATTCAGCATCGCTTGCTGATAAAGTCGTTGGATTTCTAGCGCTTCAATTTGGGTACGCTCAAAATCAACCAGGGCAATACTGCCTGCCTGATAGCGTTTCTGGGCACTGTCCAGATTGGCTTTACTTGTTTTTAACTGTACTGAATAAGCAGACTGCTCAACCTCAGCAAGTGCAAATTGCGACCATGCAAATTTAACAATCAGTTGGCTTTGTGCCTTCCATAATTGCTGTTGCAATTGGATTTGTTGATTCGAGGTATTGGCAATCACCCGGTTCAGCTTACGCTGACCAAATAGATCTAGAGGTTGACTAACGCCAACATTGAATTCCTGTTCTTGACCTGAGCCAAAGCCAGACTGTTCTAAACTTATACTTGGATTCTGCCATAACCGACTTTGCTGAATATTCAATTCAGATATTTGCTGAACTTGTTGCCACAGCTTGTCTTGAGTCTGGTAACTTTGTACTTTTGCTAAAGCGGATTCAAAGCTGGTAACGTTTTCAGCATAGCTATATTGCATAGCCGCTGCACATATACAAGCAACCAAGCTATGACGCAAGAGTATAATTGATTGTGAAGACATGATTTTTCCCACTTATTTAAATAATAAAAGTGGTGGGAATGTTTTAGGCTACCCCACCATGAGCGGGGAAAATTCGGGAGGTGGGCTTTGTTGAAACAGGTCAGGAGCCTGATAGCTGTTTTTCCAATGAAATTGTGGATTCACTTTAACTTCAGAGCTTGGATGAAACACATCTACTTTTTCATTTTGTACAATCAAATGCGTCATCGATGGTAGATGATCTTGATGATCTTCACCGATTTCTAAATCGCTACTGAATGTTTTTATGTTTTCTGACTGTCCATTATGATCGTGTTGACGACTATCGCTGGCACACAAGGTATTTTGGTGATGACCAAAATGATAACTCTGCTGTGATTGAGGCTGTTGTTCATGGACACAAAAGGCCGCCGCCACATTCCAAAAGCTTTGGAACATGAACAATCCAACCAAGACTGTAATCCATGTAGTAGAACGCATCATCATAACAATCGAAAAATTTGTACCAAGTATAAGGCTTAGAGCCACTCCAAGGTCAAGCTTAATAAATTAAATTAAACATTCAATGAACACTGAATAGCCGGCACTTTTGCAAATTTACCTTGTCTCTATAAGCTCACATCAATTTCAAGTAAGAATAACAATAGATAGACACAAGAACTTCAAGGTACGACGAAATCATACAAAGTAATCCCATATGAAAACTTCGGTATGATGGCAGTTTTTTATTAGCTACATATTTTTGAATAGCCACCAAAATTCTAGACACACATAACCATCTTTTGATGGGCCTTTTCATAATCTAACTGTCAAAACATTAGAACAACTATTACACATATTCTATATGAGCGTGGACTACACTCCAGCTGAGATTTCATTATTAACGAGCGAATAGCTTTAATTAAAAAGCCCTCATAAAAATTATGAGGGCTTAACCAGACTGTGATTATTTCAAACTAATGATGACTGTTTTAATACGATTCGCTTCTAACTCTGTTACTTCAAAATGTGCACCTTGATAGTCTAAGCTAGAACCCACTTCTACTGTGCCATTACACTTATCCAGTATTAATCCTGAAATACTGATATAACCAGAATCTTCCTCAACTAGATCTAAGCCTGATTCTAGTTCAAGTTGATAAAGATCTAACATACCTGATGCTTTCCAAGTACGGTCATCTAACTTGACTAAATCCAGTTGTTCATCTGCATCAGGGAATTCCCCAGCAATTGCTTCAAATACATCAAGTGGAGAAATTAGACCTTGTACATTTCCAAACTCATCATTGACTAAAACTAATGATCCTTTAGAAGACCGTAAAGTATTAATTGCATCGATAACTTTCATTTTTTCAAAAATAAAAATTGGGCGATGACGTTTAATTAGAGTCTTTAATTGTTCATTATCATCAAGTACTTCTAAGATTTCTTTAGCGCGAACAACACTTAAGACTTTATCCAAACTACCTCGGCAGATGGGAAAAAGGCTATGTGGGACAGACAATACCTGTTCACGAATTTCTTCAGGTGTATCATTCATATTGATCCAAGAAATTTGACTTCGTGGCGTCATGATAGAAGCAACAGATCTTTCAGCTAAGGTAAGCACTCCCCCAATCATATAACGTTCTTCATCCGCAAATACTTCTTGAGCTTCAGTGCGTTGGGGACTATCTGAAACAGTTTCTACTTTCCCACCCATCAATTTTAAAATTGAATCTGCAGTACGGTGTCTTAGGGGAATTTTTGATTGATGCTTTGATGCATTTCGCTGGCTAAACTGATTGAATCCTTCAATTAAAATTGCAACACCAATACCTGAGTAGATATAACCTTTTGGAATATGGAAACCAAAGCCCTCTGCAATCAAGCTGATACCAATTAGGAGTAAGAAGCTTAAACAGAGAATAATGACTGTAGGATGACGGTTTACAAAGTTGGTGAGTGGTTTAGATGCAACTAACATGACAACCATCGCTACGATCATAGCTATCATCATCACATAAATATTATCTACCATACCAATTGCAGTAATAACTGAGTCCAATGAGAATACGGCATCTAACACTACGATTTGGGCAACCACTGCTGTAAAACTTGCATACACAACATTCGTTGTCACATGAACTTCTGTCTTACCCTCCATTCTTTCATGCAATTCGCTTACCGCTTTATAAAGCAAGAATAAACCACCAAATAAAAGAATGAGATCTCGGCCTGAGAACGTTTTTCCAAACACCTCAATCAAAGGTTCTGTGAGAGTGACCAACCATGAGATCGCAAAAAGCAGACCTAAACGCATTAATAAGGCTAAGGTCAACCCGATTATCCGCGCTTTATCACGTTGTTCAGGAGGAAGTTTATCAGCTAAAATCGCGATAAAAACGAGGTTATCAATACCTAGTACGATTTCTAAAACAATTAAAGTGAGTAAACCGACCCAGATTCCTGGATCCATTAAAAATTCCATAGATACCTCCTTAACTCTCTAAAGCAATATTTATTATTTTTTCATTTGCTGTAATCAGCTTAAAATCATAGTCCGCCTAAGATACTTTTAATGGTATTCCTCTAAATTTTCTATGATCTTGACGTAAAGCTGAGTTCATAACCTCATTAACAAAATCCAAATCACTCATTAATTGGGCATATAGTTTGTAACCTACTTTGATCATTTTGATATTTTCAGATTGATACTGCTTCAAGGCTCGTTCAAGCTGATGGGTCGGCAATGTAACCATGTTCGCTCGTTTTCCTAAATATTCAGCTAGGTTTAGAGATAAATCTCAAACCAACGCCAGGTTCTGTAAAAATAAATTTTGGATCAATCGCATTGTCACCTAGCTTATTTCTAAGCTTAGCAACCAGAATACGTAAATAATGTGTGTTTTCAGCATGGGACGGTCCCCATAGGCGTTTAATGATCTGGGATTGAGTGAGCAATTTCCCTTCTTGACTGACCAGAAGCTCTAAAAGTTCAAATTCTTTTTTTGTTAAATTAACACTGACATTTTCAAGCAATACTTCTCGGGTTTGAAAATCAATACGAAGACTTTCACTTTCATAAGTTGATACAGGTTTAATCAATTGTTGAGAAACACGTAATAAAGCCCGGATGCGAGCCATAAGTTCATTTACGCTAAAGGGCTTAGTCACATAATCATTTGCACCAGCATCAAATAATTCAATTTTTTCTATTTCATTTGATCGGGCAGACAGCACTATGACTGGCACCTGAGATTTTTTTCTAATTTTTATCAGAACTTCTTTCCCATCCATATCAGGTAAGCCTAGATCTAAAATCACGATATGTATTTGCTCTTGATCAATTAGATTTAAAGCATCTTGTCCTCGACAAGCAGATAAGCATTTAAGTTCCTGCGCACGTAAGGCAATATTCAGAAATTTCTGAATTTGAACTTCATCATCAACGACTAAAATGCGTCCCTCAAAATTATCATCCATCAATATCACCCTTTGCATTGATCTCAAATTGGGAGAATCGCAATGTTACACATGACCCAGAAGTAACCAAGGATTTTGAAATAATGATCTCAGATTCATGTGCAGTCATAATAGCCTTGACAATAGAAAGTCCTAAGCCCATTCCATTCTTATCATTTTTAGATTGTTCACCTCTAAAAAACTTATCAAACACAAATGGAATTTCTTTATCTATAAAACCATAACCTTCATCATGAATAGCAATTTCTAGGTGATCTTGATAATGAACATGTACTTCAATATTTTTATAGTTTGAATACTTGCTGGCATTATCTAAAATATTGAAAATTGCCTGCTCAAGAAGGGGAGCATCAACAAATAAATCACACTCCTCTTCAAGCAAATAAATATGAATAACCTGAGCAGGTCTATAGCGTTTTAAGCGACGTACCGCTGCTCCAATTAACTCATCTACGCCTACCCACTCCTTGTTGAGTTTAATTGTTTCATTACCCAATTTTGTCATATTCAAGAGACTTTCAATGTACTGATCTAAACGCTCTGATTCAGTTTGCAAGGTATCCATTAGAGTCCGCTTATCGTCAGCGCTTAAATATGCCTCATAACTTTTATATGTTTCCGCAGCACCCTTAATACTTGCAAGTGGTGTTCTTAAATCATGTGATATTGAAGAGAGAATCGTAGAACGGAGGTGTTCGGCCTGAGCTAATATTTTAGCTTCTTCTAATTGCTCAGCAAGCATGGTTCTAGCCAAAACTTGTGAAATATAATCAATAATCAGTTCTAAAAATGTGCGTTCTAAATTCAACTTAGTGCCAGTACCAAGTTTATGAATATATATTTGACCAAACATTCTATCTTGGCTGATTAAAGGAAGTGAGGTCCCCTTGTCCAAAGATAAGATATCTTTCTTATCAGTTTGACCTTCTTGTATCTTGATTTTTTTATTATTTTCCTCTGCACTAGTTACAAATAAAGTATCGGATTCATTTAATTCAATCTGAGCCGTTATTCCTAAATGCTCCAATAGAAAACTTTCAGTAGTTTGGATAACTTCGCTCGATGTAAGTGCTACAGAGAGCTGGCGTCCAATCTTAACCAATAGTTCTGTCTGATGATTAGCTTTTTGCAGTTCAAGAATTTTTTTTCGCAACCTGTTCGCTAATCTTCCAGCAATCAAAGCAGATATAAAAAACGCTAAGAGAGTAACAATGCCCTGTTTAGCAAATACATCGAAAGAATTAAATGGTTGTAAAAAAAAGAAATCATAGGATATAAAAAAAATGGCTGCTGCTAAGACTGCAACAGCCATACTAAAACGAGACGCTAAATATACGACAGCTGTAAGAAAAATTAGGGAATAATCATCCACACCGAAGTAATGATCACACATCTTAGCGAGGAAAACGCTAAAAAATGTAACCACAGATGTTATTAACGCCTCTCTCTTGGAGATCTTAAATCTATTGAAATTTATACCAACGCGTGGAGATGCCATCAGTTACATATTCCAAATTAGATTTTTTCAAGTTAAAGATAGTTGCCAAAAGCGTCAAGTGCCATACCCGTAACACTTTTGACAATAAATATATTAGTTACATTTATTTCATTTGGTCGTAAAAATTGCGTAAATTTTTAAATGGGTCTACAAACATTCAATGATATTCAAAACAATTATCAGTTATCATTTAGATAAGAATTAATACTTCGAGCTCAGTATGAACATGTATGCAGGATCTTCTGCCAGTATTTTAACAATTAAAGGTCTAAGCAAAAAATTTGGCCAACGCTTTGCTGTCAGTCAGGCAACATGGTCTGCGGATCAAGGGCAGATCATCTGCTTACTTGGACATTCAGGTTGTGGTAAAACGACAATGCTACGTTTAATTGCTGGATTAGAAACACCGACAAATGGCTCGATTCAACTTGAACAAAATATTTTATGGAATGAAGAGCAACAGATTCCAGCAGAATCTCGAAATATTGGTCTAGTATTTCAGGATTATGCCCTGTTCCCCCATTTAAGCGTGCTCGAAAATGTGATGTTTGGGTTAAAAAAATTTCCTAAAGGCCAGCAACAAGAAATGGCAGAACAAGCTTTAAAACATGTTTCAATGCACCATCATATGCGTAGTTATCCACACACCTTATCAGGCGGTGAACAACAGCGTGTTGCATTAGCACGTGCTTTAGCTCCAAAGCCGCATGTACTTCTTATGGATGAACCATTTTCCAATTTGGATCATCGCCTACGTGATCAAATCCGACAAAATACCATCCAGCTTTTAAAAAATACCCAGACTACCACCGTGATCGTCACACATGATCCTGAAGAAGCATTACAGATTGCAGATCAAATTATCTTGATGCATCAGGGAAAAATCATTCAAATTGGATCACCTAAACAACTTTATTTGCAGCCATCTACACTATTTGCTGCACGATATTTCTCGATATTGAATGAGACCCTAGCATATTACGAAAATCAACAAATTCAAACGCTCTTTGGGCGTCATCTTTTACCAAAACATTTAACTGGCAAAGAAAAATCAATTTCATGTTGTTTCCGTCCTAAACAGGTTCAGGTCCATCATCAACCTGTTGTAGGAGCAGTTGCTGCTCGAGTCATCTCATCTAGTTATTTAGGTCAAGCCTATCAGTTGCGCTTAGAAATCATCTCTGAATCGATGATTATTTTTGCCCATGTCGATGATCAATACGAATATTCAGCAAATGATCAGGTATATATCTCGGTAAACCTGTCTGCTTGTTATTTCTTCGAATCTGAAGATGAGTTAGATGTGAATAAAAGTTTTGTACAGCTTGAATACTCTATTTAAATTTGTATTAACTAGGAAATAAGTCATGAAATCAATTTCAAAAATTCCTCTCATTTTGACTGGCTTGACTGCGTTGTGTGGAAGCTGGGTGAATGCAGCTGAAGTCAACCTTTATACCACGCGTGAACCTGCACTGATTCAACCGCTCTTAAAAGAATTTACCCAAAAAACTGGGGTAAAGGTCAATACGGTTTTTATCAAAGATGGTTTACTTGAACGTGTTAAAGTTGAAGGTCGACGCTCCCCTGCAGATGTGATGCTTACAGTCGACTTCGGTAATCTGGTAGATTTGGTTTCAAATGGTTTAACACAACGTGTTGATTCTAAAGTCCTTAACTCCTCAATACCGGCAAATTTACGCGCAGCAAATGGACATTGGTATGCATTATCCATGCGTGCACGTGCAGTATACGTGTCTAAAGATCGTGCGCCTTTGACTGCAATCTCATATGAAGATTTAGCTCATCCTAAGTGGAACGGTAAAATCTGTATCCGCTCTGGCAACCATCCTTATAACACTGGTCTAATTGCAGCCTATATCGCGCATTATGGTGAAAAAGAGGCTGAAAAATGGCTACGTGGTATCAAAGCCAACTTAGCTCGTCCTGCAAGTGGTGGGGATCGTGATGTTGCTCGAGATATTCTTGGCAAGATTTGTGATATTGGTGTAGCAAATACCTATTATGTCGGCAATATGCGTAAAGGCGACCCAGAGCAACAACGTTGGGGTAATGCGATTAACGTTGTCCTGCCGAAATTTAAAAATAGCGGTACGCATGTGAATGTTTCAGGTGCCGTTGTTTCTAAATATGCACCTAATCGCAAAGAAGCAGTTCAACTATTAGAGTTCTTAGCCTCGGATCATGCTCAAGCCATCTATGCAAAAAGTGGATTTGAGTATCCAGTTAAACCTGGGGTTAGAGTTGACCCGATTATTGCAAGCTTTGGCAAACTACAAGTGGATTCTATACGCTTAAGTGATATTGCTCGACACCGCAAAACAGCCAATATGCTGGTGGATAAAGTCCAGTTTAATCGTTAATTTCCGATAAACTTACAGGGAGGCTTTCTCCTTCCTGTAAGTCCTAATTTCAATTTAATATTGCATCAGACCTATACACTTTAATGTCAAAAACAAAATCTGCATTTCGTTCTTTAATATCGCTCAGTGGACTATTGACGCTTCTCGCCTGTTTACCTGTTTTCGCATTAGTTTGGACAGCCTTACAGGGCAATAATGAGATTTGGGATCATCTGATTCGCTTTGTAATTCCAGCGACCTTAATCGATACGTTTATGCTTCTTTTTGGGGTAGGTTTTCTAACGATATTGATTGGCACAGGCAGTGCCTGGATTGTTACAGCCTATCAATTTCGTGGACGTTCAATTCTCGATTGGGCGTTGCTTTTACCACTTGCAGTACCGACTTATATTATCGCTTATAGCTATATCGACATTCTCCACCCTATCGGACCGGTTCAAAGTCTGTTAAGGGATGGTCTCGGCTTAGATATGCAACAATTATGGTTCCCAAACATTCGATCAGTTTGGGGAGGCATTTTTTTACTAAGCTTCGTACTTTATCCGTATGTGTATTTAAGCACTCGTGCCATGTTTTTAATGCAATCGGCTAGTCTAATCGAGGTCGCTCGAAGTCTAGGTCTTAATCCTAATAAGGTCTTATTAAAAGTTGCCATCCCCCTTGCTCGACCAGCAATTGCTGTAGGTACAAGCTTGGTATTAATGGAAACAATTAATGATATTGGTGCAACTGAATTTCTTGGTATTAACACGCTCACATTATCCATTTATTCAACATGGATAAATCAGTCTGATCTTGCTAGTGCCGCACAAATTGCTATTTTCATGCTGATGTTCATTACCTTCTTAGTTTTAATAGAAAGGTTAGGACGTCAGAAACAGCGTTATATGAACTCAGCTCAACGTAGTCGACTCATGCCTGCCCGACATATTACTGGCCGTAAAGCTCTACTATTATTTGGACTTGGAATGATTCCCGTAGTCATTGGATTCGTTATTCCATTTTGCCATTTAATTGTAGAGTCTTATAAGCGCATACAATATGCGGGCTTCTCGGATTCCCTATTAGAAGCTTCGGTAAATACACTGAGCCTAGCGAGTGTAGCAACCTTCTTTACGATCCTCATCGGCTTTTTGATCGTCAGCTCAGCACGATTTAGCCAAAATATATGGTTTAGCCGTATTGCTAGCCTCGGTTATGCAATTCCAGGAACAGTACTCGCAATTGGTCTGATGCTGTCCTTAGGCGCTATTGATCATGCAATCGCAGATTTTCTCGAATTCAAGCTTGGTATATCGACGGGTTTACTATTATTGGGCACGAGTGGCATCTTAATTTACGCCTACACGGTTCGTTTTTTGGCTATTTCAATTGGTAGTATAGAGTCTGGGTATAATCGTATTCATGGAGTACTTGATGATGCTGCTCGTAATTTAGGACAAAATAAACGAGGCATTTTGTGGCGCGTTCATTTCCCTTTATTGGCTCCGGCCATCCTCTCTGCTGCCTTATTAGTCTTCGTAGATGCGATGAAAGAGTTACCTGCAACACTTCTACTTAGACCGATTAATATGGAAACACTCGCGACTCAACTCTATGCAGAAGCATCAAGAGGAGCCTATGAAGATGGTGCAATAGCCGCTCTACTCATTGTATTAGTCGGCTTAATTCCCGTTATTTTACTTGCTCGAATGGGTAAAACGAATAGATAAATGAATCGAAATTCACATAAATAATCGAAGTGAAAAGGTGGCGTCAATCGAGCTCAAATCCTAACCCATTCATTCTAAATATATTTTATTGAATAAAAAAATTCATTGACCCAATTTTGACCCAAATTAGATTTAGTGCATTGAATCACTTTAAAATCTTGTTCAAATCCGAATTCAGGATTTGAAGTGGCGTACGGCATTATAGCAGAAAATTACACCTAAAAATAAATGCAATGTTATAACATTTCAATTAGCTCATTATGATATTAATAATCACATCAACCTCAGTATAGTTCAATTTTTTAATTTGTACTTTTGCTTAGGACTCTTAGGCTTATCAGGAAGGGTACGTTCAATCACACCTGCTTCTAATGCTGGAGTTAAATAATTTTTTTGGAATGTGGCTCGATGGGACAAGTCTAATAGAGCCATAAGCTCAGTTAAGCTATATGCTTTCTGCTCCATATTCTGGATGAGACGTTTAACTTGATCGCTAACTTGTACGCTAGCTTGAGCGGTATATTGATCGCTGGCATCAGAACTAAGTATTGCATCTAGAATCATCTGCAAAATAAACTCAATAAAAGGTGCAGAATCTGAGCGATCTGTGCTCGCTTGCAATGCATCGTAATAAGCTTTTTGGTTTTGATAAATCAAGCTTTCTACAGGGATATTGAGAAAAATTGGATTCCACTGGCTTAAGATTAAAGTTTGCCATAAACGCCCCATCCGCCCATTGCCATCAGCAAATGGATGTATAAACTCAAATTCATAATGAAATACTGAACTCTGAATTAATGGGTGCTCATTACCTTCAGCCAACCACTGTAATAACTCTCTCATTAAACGCTGGACTTGATTTGCAGGCGGAGCCATATGCACGACTCGATCCCCTGACATCACACCAACACCGCCATGACGATACTGTCCAATTTCATCAATCAGTCCTGTCATCAATATTTGATGTGCTTTCAGCAAATGCGATTCTTGATCAGGATTCCAATCTTGAATTTCTTCATATGCCTTTAGGGCATTACGTACCTCTTGAACTTCTTTAGGTGGAGCGATAACGGTCTTGCCATTCAGGATCGCTGTGATTTGCTCTGTACTCAAGGTATTTCCTTCTATCGCTAAAGACCCTTGAATCGTTCGAATACGATTGGCTTTTCGCAATTTAAGGCTATCTTGGATTTGAGTTAATGCAGTCAAACGCCCTATTGATTCACTAATTTGTGCAATCAAGTGAATAATTTTAGAGGTGATCGTATAAGGCGGTTGATATTTCATGCCATTCCTCATTGATGTAAAAACAAAGCACAGTTGATTAAACTCTAAAATATTAATATTTCATAGCTTAGTGAGTAATATCTGCTATCAACATGCTTATCTTTTCTGAAACAGTGAGCTCACTAATCGCTATTTCTTTTAAAATAAACCTGTGCATTCTCGTTAAAATACGTAGGTTTCTTCATTACAGGACAACATTATGTTTATTCATGCCGACTTCTCACAACCCGTCATCATCAAGCCAGAGGATTACCATTGGGTAAAATCTCCAGGAGGTGAAGTCGATAGAATGATGCTTGATCGGATTGGCGATGAGAAAGCACGTGCAACTAGTCTTGTGAAATACGCACCAGAATCTGCCTTTCCTGAACATCAACATCCTTTGGGTGAAGAAGTCCTCATATTGTCAGGCATTTTTACCGAGAATTCTGAAGATGATTATCCGGCAGGCTGGTATTTACGTAACCCCCATCATTCAACTCATCGGGTTTCCAGTAAAGCAGGTTGTTTAATCTTTGTGAAACTGATGCAAATGACTGAACATGAGAGAGAACCAACCCGGATTAACACCAATGACTTAGCGAATTGGAAGCTTACCCAACGTCGGATGATATGCCCGCTATTTCAATCTGAACATGAGCAGACCTATTTAGAAAAGCTAGAACCTGATCAAATTTTCGTAGAGAAATCAGAACAAGGGATTGAATTGTTCATTATTAAAGGTCAATTATTTTGCGGCACTGAAATATATCCAGCAGGTTCGTGGGTCCGTCTTCCCCTCAATAGTGCTGCTAAATTTCAGGCAGGTTCATCAGGTGCAACACTTTATGTCAAAACTGGTCATCTACAACATGCCATAGATGTGTGGGTGAAATGAACAATAATGTGTTTCAAAAATGAAGCTGTCTCGTGTCTAGAATACTTGGAGCAGTCCACTTACCACTTTTAAAACTCATACAAAATGTAATGATATATCACTACATTTCTGATCTTTATTTTTTCATGTATGATCAACTAAGACAAATTCAGGGATAAGGTAATGTTTGAAACTATCGATGATTTAAAGAAAAAATTAGATCAACATCGCCCCCTCTCTCATTCAATTGTAAAAAATTTACAAGAAGACCTTATTCTTCGCTGGACTTATCATTCAAATGCAATTGAAGGTAATACACTTACTCTACTAGAAACAAAAGTAGTACTGGAGGGTATTACTGTTGGTGGAAAGGCATTAAGAGAACACTTCGAAGCGATCAACCATAGAAATGCAATTTACTATGTTGAAGATATTATTCGAAAAGAAGAACCTTTTTCTGAATGGCAAATTCGTAATATCCATCAACTCATTTTAAAGAATATTGATGATGATAATGCTGGACGTTATCGTCAACAAAACGTCCTGATATCAGGTGCTACCACTACCCCACCTGACTATACTTTGTTAAATGATAAGATGGCTCAATTGGTAGATTGGTATAATAGTGAAGCACATAAGCTTCATCCTATTGAACGTGCTGCTAAAGTACATGCGGATTTTGTAGGTATCCATCCCTTCATTGATGGTAATGGGCGTACATCACGCCTATTGATGAATCTAGAATTACTTAAAGCTGGTTATCCACCTTGTGTTATTACAGTAGAAAATCGTTTGGCTTACTATGAGGCTCTTGATCAGTGGATGGCTTACGGAAAAACCGAAGCCTTTATCAAGTTAGTCTCCGATGCAGTGCTAGAAGGATTTAAACCATATCAGGTGGTATTAGGTATTTAGCAAAGCTTGTACGGTAGCTCGGACAAAAATGAGACTGTAAATTAAATTGTGTAATTGCCTGAATTTGCTATGTTCATATTCACAACGGAGTCAGGCAACATGATGAACGAACAAAAACTAAAAGACCTTGCTGCAGAATTTGCTAAAGGAATCAAAACAGAAGAAGATCTCAATCAATTCACCCAATTGTTGACTAAACTCACTCAACATCATCCGACGGTTCCATCGAGTTCAGCCACTGCCAAAGCCATCAATTACAGCCTAAAACGTTGGGAATTCTTAAGCCATTATCTGGATGATGGCAATCTACCTATTTGCAATAATTGGGTAGAGAACCAAATGCGTCCCTGGGCTTTGGGGCGTAAGAACTAGTTATTTGCAGGTTCGCTGCGCAGTGGTCAGCGAGCGGCGAACTTCATGACCCTGATTCAATCAGCAAAACTGAATGGGCTGGATCCGTATGCCTATTTAAGTGATGTACTGAAAAGGCTGCCGACACATAAAGTGACTCAAATAGAAGAATTACTGCCACACTGCTGGAAACCTGAACCGAATTAAAAAATAGGTATGGGGTTCAGCGAACGCTTACAAACAGCGTAATACGTCAGGCGATCAAAAAGCGTAAAGTCTTTCCAACGGATGATTCTGTACGTAAAGTGATTTACCTGGCAATTGATGCAGCGTCTAAAAAGTGGAATATGCCTATCTTGCGCAGCAGTGCTGCTCATGGCGTTTAGCTATGAGTCGCTTTATTATTGAATTCGGTGACCGCTTAAGCAATCACCTTTAATTTATGAAAAGCAATTACACAAAATTATTTACACGCTCCTTCCGTAGGCTAGAAATATAATTTCTAATTTTAGAACCTATTATTTTTAGGAAGGATTACCTAGGTTACATAGAGAAACCTAGATAAATAATAAGAGCAATTAATAATAGATTAATAATACTTATTCCTAAAGTCATCGTCTGCATTTTTTTATTTTTTGCCAATTGGTCTTTAATGTTTTCATCAAATGCTTTTAATTCTGAAGCTTGCTGATCTAAACGATTTTGTTGAAACTCTTGCAGCTGATTGATATTGTTTTGCTGTTTATTTAATGACAGATCTGATGAAGACTTAATTTGTTCAATGAGTTGCAGTATAACAGCATCTTGTTTATTAGATATCTTTGTTTCAAAATCGATCAATAATGTTGAAATTAATTCAGATTGAGAATTCAAAGAGCTTATATGTTGATTAGATAAACTCTGTAATATTTTAAATAAAGTGGACCATTGATCTACTTGATATTTTTGTTGTTCTTTTAATTCACCTAAATTTTTTTTAAATTGTTCATCCACATGACTTAACACAGTAGTTTGTTGGTTTGAAAATGCAGTGGTGAGCTGTTGCCCTAGCTCATCTAATAAAGAATTTTTATTCTTTACAATGTTTAAATTTAAAAAATTAAAAGATTCACCAATTTTTTCAAAGCTTTGTTCTAACTTCTCAAAGTTATTTTTTTTAAAATCAAAAATTAACTCTTCTAATGTTTCAAGTTTATTCTGATTTTCATCACATTTATCTCCAATTAACTCATGAATGTCGTCAAAATTTTTCTTGATTTTAGTATTTTGAACTTTTATATCTTTTTCAATTTTATTAATTTTTTCACCAGAAAATTGAATATCAAACTTAATTTTTTCAATCTGTTTATTCACATTTTCATCTATAGGTTTATTAATATTTTGATGTATTAGCCCTATTAATGCATCCATTGATTTATCTACTTTAATATTTTCGTTCATTTCAGTTTTACTAAATTTTTGTAACATTACTATTTTACCCCTAACATCATTTCATCATATTGTGTTTCTAGTAACATTGAATACCATAAGCGATAAAACTTTTTGATAGGATCTCTTTCATTTAAAAAATCATTTTTGCACTGCAACCGTGCCTGCTCAAAGGAGATTTTCATAAAGTCTTCAAAAGATTTTCCATGTTGCTGTGCTGTGGTCATACGTGCAATAAAGTTTTGGTGACATATTTTTAAGTCACTTTTTTGTTGCTGTAACTTAAATAATTCGTCTTGTTTATTCTTTAAACCATATACAAGTTGTTTTAAGCGATTATCTAAGCTTTCATATTTGTTTTTAAGCTGGGCTCTTTGCTGATTTGTATAGTTTGTCAGTCGCGTGCATGCTTCTTGTGAAAATTTTTTCCCTTCTTTTATCAATGCAGTTTTTAACATTTGATAATCTTTTTTAAAATTACTTTCAGCCCAATAAAAATTTGTTAGGTAACCATTTAGCTTTTCATCATATACTTTAAAAGTTTCTACATCTAATTCTGGCGGCAAACCGAATGAAAAATTTAAATCTTCTTCATTTTTATCAAAATATTCTACAATCCCAAACCATCTTGATTTTGGATAACTAGTATATACCTTTGCTATCTTTTTCAGAGATGAAACAGACGTATCATCAGGAATTGTATAAAATTCATTAGCTAAATCCTCATACTGCATTTGAAACCAATCTAGTGAATATTCTTCTTGAATCATTCTAAAATATTCATCGTTTGATAGGCAATCAACTTGTTGTTGAGCTACATCTTCAATTTCTTGTTCAAATTTAGCCATTATAGTTCTCAAATCTCTTAATTCTTGGCTGAACTGTTCATCATTCTCATTAAATCTTTCCTTTTCTTCCTCTATACGTATTTTAGCAAGACGTTGTACATCAAAACCATTTTTAAATCGCGAATAAGGATTGGCAGCTTTGCATATTCCTTCATGTAATAATTTAAACGATTGCTGGTTAACGCTATCTATTAGCTCAAAATACTCAAGGTGTTTCTCTTGAATATTTGCTAAAGAATCTCCAAATTCGAGTGGGAAAATAATATCCCGACACTCTTGAGGAACTGGAAAATCATGGGTTTTTAATTGCTGGAAGATTCGATCTTTAAACGCATCTAAATTAAATGTATCTTGATTTTTTTTTATATAATCAATAACTGTCGCAGGTGAAAATGCACGAGTTAATATCACTCTAAAACGACTGGGTTGAGAAGTCCAATATTTAAATTGATCCAAGATAAGGCGGCTAGGATTTATAAAAGCTAAATCATCTGAACGTCCAACCAATAAAATTAAATCGGCATTGGCTGCATATTTTGTTGAAATCTGTTGTACATGATTTTGTTCATGTTCATTTTTTGCTTGAATACCTGGCAAATCCAGAATTCTAATATCTAGCATTCCCTCTGATTGATGAGCAAAATAGTATTGTGGAATATAGACATCTACAATATTTGTAGTATTAATTTGACCTTTTTCAACACTTGCTCGTAAATTTTTAAAATATTCTTCTACAGTTGAAACAGCAGTGTCTCTACCTTGTATATCATGAATATGCCATTGGTTATCTTCAGATTTACGGTAGCGAATAGGCATAATGGTCGCTGACTTACCAATTTCACGACCACCTCTCAGTAATGTGGAAACTTCTGACATATGAGCATCATCAATTCCCAATATTTTGAGAATTAATGATGTTTTTCCCACTTGTGTTGAGCCATATACAACGATAGTAATTTGATCAGATCGAGTTAAATCTACTTTTAACGCATCATCAACCTGATTAATAAAATTTTCATAGGCTGTTATCGCCCATTGATCACGTTGTTGATATAGCTCAAGCCAATCTTGATTGTTGTCCACCTAAATACCTTTGTAAGTTTTCTTGTGCATTCTTTGTTGCTGTTAGGCATCTTAAAACTGTATCACGTTTACCTAATGCCTGATCTAAACCATATGCTTTACGCAAGTTATCTCTTAAAACATCCCGAATATTTTCCATTACATCATCATATTGATCCAAAGAGTTTTGAATATTCATATCACCGTAATATTCCATCACTGTAGCAATATATTCTTTTTGATTAGCATGATAGCGTTGCACTTCTTTATGTGCTTGATACACTAAATATCCACCTACGATAACACCTGCGGCTGCCATAGAAGCAGTTGCACCTATACCTGCTGCGGCACCTCCGGCAGATATTGTGGCTGTACTAGAAACAGCTTGAATCAATGCCGGAATCGTATCAATTTGACCATCAATTGTTACATCTACTGCTAAAATAGCAGCTATTGTAGTAATGATTGGCTTCAGTGATTCATTGAATTTTGGTAATTCAGTGCTAACTGTTGTTGCGAAATTTTCAATTAATTTATCTCCACTCATTTTTTCAGAAATTTTGATGTCAGGGGTTGTTACAACCGCGACCTGCATCAGACGACCATATTCCATTACTAATGCAGGAACCAATGCGATAGCTTTCGATAAATCATTATTAAATTTAATATCGTTGTCTGTACTAATGACTGATGGAGAAAATAGTCGTTTTATTCCATCTTGTACCTCAGGTTTATCTAATACAGCGACCTTATTACTTTTATTTTCACCTAATAGAGCTGAGGTATTATTAATTAATCCTTGTTCGTTACGTGTAAATTCACTTGTAACATTTAATCCCAATTGATCCTTGGATAAATCTGATAGCGCTTTTACATTACTTTCGATGATGGTTCTTGGTTCTGATATTTTTGTATTTTGATTATCTCGCCACACACTTTGAATACGTTGCTTTGCCCGTCCTTGATGATCTTCCCCTAAATTGTTCCACCAGTTTTTAATACCTTCCTCATTATCAATATATTCTTTCTCTGTGAGTTTAATTGTTGCATGTACAT
The DNA here is from genome assembly GCF_013420445.1 of Acinetobacter sp. YH01006. Taxonomy (NCBI): domain Bacteria; kingdom Pseudomonadati; phylum Pseudomonadota; class Gammaproteobacteria; order Moraxellales; family Moraxellaceae; genus Acinetobacter; species Acinetobacter sp. YH01006. Next base: position 24,466 of record NZ_VOYB01000025.1, read on the forward strand.
ACGAGTGAGTTTGTTTTGTTAATTCTTTATTATACTTACGTTTAAACTTATCTCGTGCTGTATCAAATTTTTCTAAAATTTCATTGATGTTTTTTTCTGCTTGACTGTTAGTACCAATAGAATCGACCTCTAATAATCCAGTTTGAGATAAAGAAATGATATCGTCTACTTTATCTGATAGTAAATAATCTAATTCAGCATATTTTGCTGCTTCAGATTGTTTAGAATTTAAGGTGGTAGTCATAATCGCGCACATTAATTCACTAGACCATCTTTTTTTATAATTATCATCATCAGCGCCTGTTAATACAATATTTACTTTTTGTTGTTCTGAAAATTCAAATGCTTCTGCTACCGTCTGTCTTAATTCAACACGCTTTTCATCCTTTAAATTTTCTGTTTTAGTCACGGCAACAATAGGTTGTCTATTTTCTAAATATTGACTACGCAAATCATCTAAAATACGTTTTTGTGTATTTTCAGCAATCCTTGTTTCATCCGTAACCAGTATACATCCTAAGGCATGTGTAAGGGTATGACGCATTAATTGTTGCCATTTTTGGTTTTCTCTTGTTTCCATTTCATAACCAGGTAATAAAACAAAACCAAAATTATTTTGCTTAAAATACTTCATTGGCACATACAATTTAGCTAATAAAATAGAGTTTTCGGCATTATAGTTTCTTAGAATCGTGTGCAATTCTTCCGAAGTGATTTTCCTTTCTTGTTCTCTATCATTATTATATTCGACAACCACAGCGTAAGGCTGAGTACATTCTTTATGTTCAATAATAAAAAGGGGTAATTGTTCGCCACGCCCCTCATTATCTGAAAGCCATTGATGATCCAAATCATACATTTCACGTATTAATCGGGTCTTTCCTGCACTTTGTGTACCAGCGATAGCAATATATTTTGTATCTGCTAGTTCTCTAGTAATACGTAACTTCCGATTAATCGATAATACTTGGTTTTTTATTTCTGTATATTTAGGCATACCAACTAAACTATTCATCAAATTAAAGAGTGCAAGTTCTAAGCGAGAAATGACATTTGATTCTGAGATGTTTTTCATTAATTTATTACCCTAGTTACAGTATACTTTCACAATAATTTTTAATTCATCCAATAAATTTTCTTGTAAATTCAGAGGACTTACAACCTTAATATAGGGAATCCAACAACTTATTAAAGATGGAATTTGGACTTCTGACACATAACGGCAACTTCCCATTAAGCTCCCTTTGTATTATTCCCCGTAAATGTGGACAGTTAACTTGCTAATTTGAACGATCTAAACTCCCGAAGGGATTTCATTTTTAGCCCACTATACGGCTAATTGCAATTGTAATCTTCAATCCAAATAGGCAAACATCTCATAACAGTTTGTGCATGGTAATCTTTCCATGAATAACTAGAGTTAACAGTGATGGTGGCAATCGAACTCACTATTTAAACCAATGAAAAATCTCTAAATTTAAATTGTGCAGTAACCCTGAAAAACCCAAATAAAGAAGGAGCTCATATGAGCTCCTTCTTTATAAACTTCCAATAAATTTCAACAGCTCCGACAATGTATTCTTATCAGGAAAGTTAACGCCAATTCTGTACTCAGTCGAGTTGTCTTTACATTCTGATTTTGGACATTTAGGAAATTGAGCAAATGCTGAATTCATATTGCCTTCTTGTTCAAAATTAAATTCAGTATTCTCCAACCTCGTTAACTCATCTTTCAGCGCAATAAACATTGGATGCATCATAAGCCTTGACGGTTGCTGCTGGAAATTCTGGGTATCCAATAACCGTTTCACATAAATAAACAGCTTATTTGCCAATTGAAACTCATAAGCATAATCTCGCTCAGCGGTTTGCTGGATGCCTATATTTTTCATAGCATCATAAATTTCTTTACAAGATTGAACCGTACCGGGTTTGTCGGAGACTTTTTTATTTAAGTTAGGCCACCTGACCTAACGGGTTAATCTTATCATAGTACATTGCTTCAAACTCAAAAGGCGATACATAACCCAGTGCACTGTGTACA
>NZ_VOYB01000026.1:0-21367 GCF_013420445.1 Acinetobacter sp. YH01006
GATAATCTTTTTCAGATTCAATCAATAATTGAACCGCTCTTTCTCTGATTTCAGGGGTATATTTTAATTTTGTCATCGGGATAGTCTCTCAGAATATTGACTCTCCGACAAACCCGGTACGGTTCATCTGGACTATATTCAAAAGCAATGGTGGGTCTACCTGTCGTGGCTGTTGAACTAATCAGCGTTCCCCATAACCATGATTCGCCCCAACCGTTGTAATAAACATTAAGTCTATTGAGCATTATCCCTTCCTCTTAATACGGTGGCGCTTACTTTGACTCTCATAGCGAAGAATGTCATTCACACTGTTAAGCTGAGGTTTAAATAGTTCCTGAAGTTCGTTTAATCGACCCAAGACCATTGCAATACGGACTAAATTTTCAACAGATACATTTCGTCCCGCTTCAAGATTCGAAACTGTATTCACGCCGACACCAGCGCGTGCTGCTACCTCAGCTTGAGACATCTCCAGAAAGAGTCGTTGCTTACGTAAACGCTCACCTAAAAGAGTCACAACTTCTTCTGGTTTAGTGAAATATAAATCCATTAAATTGGGTCTTAAGAATGAATAATTTAATTAAATCACAAAATAATGGAATTAATCTATAGCTATAGTGTGGCTAAGGAGGGCTTTGTTGCACAGCACATCAGAAGGGTAGGTATAGTCCTTGGGTATCGGTTACAGAAAATCATCAGGATGTACTTTGACTGATTGTTGATACGGAGATTTCAGTATTTTCATTTTTCCTAATAGGTCACATTACTTAGAAAGGGTTCTTCGAAAATTAGTTCATACTTTAAAAATCCTATAAATATTGAGGATATTTTCTTAATGCTTTCAATATAGCATGCGGCTATATGTAACTCGAACGGGCTTAATCTGCCTTTCAGTATAAATTTTTTGGGCGTGAGAGGGGAGAGGTGTGAGGGCAAGCAATTTATATCGTGGATACTTCTAAATTACTTATGTAATAGAAGGTGGTAAACATGGATTTAGAGGTAATAACACTAAATATAAAAAAATTGGAAGAATAATTTATTAAATTATTGTTTTTATGTGGTTATTGGTGATGTTATGAATAATAATAACTTTTTTCTTGATGAATTTTACCTAAAAAAATTGATCAGATAATTTTCTTTAAATGTCATGCATACATAAATTTGACAGTTTGAAGGGATCGGTATGTGCATTTTTCACAAGGTTAAAGATCGACCATAAATGTGATAAACGGCAGAGGATCATTGAAAAATGAATGGATTTAAACACTACATGTATGCACGAAAAAAAGTATCGCTGCGGTTCTGCTGACAGGCTGTATTGAGCATTGAATGCAAATGATGTAGTAATTGTCTACAGGCTATAGGACCAGCATGAAGAAGAATGAAATGTAGTTGCCAATTTATAACCTTGGTTGAAAAGCATAGCATTGTTATTCGGAGAAGTGAGGTAAGCCATCCTTCTCTTATTCATTTAAAATGATTCTTACTCAACTGATCTCGACTCATGGGCTGGTTCCAATTAGACGGATAATAACTTCCATCCCCTATCTTTTTCTTACCACATTTCTTGCATTTAATCCCTTCTTTGGAGATTTGATTCAGCATCACTGTTGTCGGTTGAATCAAATCAATGACATAGTTCGTTGGTTCAGGAAAAGCAGAAGAGGCTGCTTTATTGCAAAAGAGAACATTCGGATCAAATGGATTGGATTGCACAAAAGCCATGATACAGCCACAGAGTAATTCACCTGCATGTAATCTGTAACATCCATTCAGGTCATCAGACGAAGATTAATCTGAAATTTAAGCACTAAACACCATAAATCTATGTATGGGCAGACTTTTTTGAGACATATGTTGATAAACATGCGGCAAGTTACATTGCTTAAAAGTCTATCTAAGTTAACGATCTATTCAATTCTGGATAAGTAATCTGAATATTACGATCCTAAATTACCCGAAGAGTATTAAGATTTCTAAGAATCGTGATTGTTGGTTTATTTGGGAAATTAATCAGTGGATTGAAGCAAAGATGATGGCTCATTAAGGATTGTGGGCTTCGACTACTTAAATTTTAGGTATTTTGAATAAAGCATATTTCAAAAATCTTAATTAATGGATTTAAATTACCATAAAAACCTTCAATATTGGCTTGAATCCATTGTTGTTGAGAGTCAATGCGAGACCAATCAATACCATAACCACAATGAGCAATCAGATGCTCAAAGAAAATCCGTTGTGTACGTCCATTACCTTCACGGAATGGGTGTATGACATTAAGCTCACAATACAAGTCGGCAAGTTGAGGAATCAGTTGTTGTGGTGCTAAGCCTTGAAAGTATTTTTTTTCTTGAAGCGGTTTGAGTAGTTTATTGGTTTCAATTTCAATACGGGAAAAATTACAAAAACGGGTGTCACCTTTGGAAATATCGATTTGTCTTAACTTTCCTGCCCAGTCGTATAAGTCGCCAAAGAGCTGCGCATGAATTGATTTTAAGTATTGTAAGTCGTAAGGTGGTTCAGCATATTCAATTAAGTTACTTGCCAATCCAGACAGTTCTAGTTCAGCTTGTTCTAAAATTTGTTCATCACGAATATTGAGTTTGTTCTTTAGGATATTTGTGCCAGGGTAACAATACAGGCTGTCACCCATTTCCCCATATTTATCCATACATGCACCTGACTAAGATTCGGGTTGCGAATACTTCTTATATTTTTGCAAGATTTCAGCTTTACTTTGTTGAGTTGTTTGAGCTGTCGTTGTAATGCCTTCAAGCTTTAGGCTGGCTTGATAGTTTTGCGAACGTGTCGCTTGAATATATTTTCTTTTCTGTTCAGTGGTTCTGAGCATTTCGAAACTCCATTGATGCTACACGTGAAGTAAGTATAGCAGAGAATCTTTTTGATCAATGCTGCATACACAGCATTTCTAAAATGTAATACAACGGTATTGTTTCATGTAATAACAGAAAACTAAAAAAAAGTGGAAGAATTCTTAAAATTTAGACCGTCATAGATAAGCAAACCGTATGTATTTGTTGAGAATTGTAATTTTGAGAAAATTTAGTTGATAAATTAAATGAAGTTTCATATACAAAGATATGCTCATTTTTTAAATCGATAAAAATGTTAAGATTTGACTATTTGGTAAAAAATATAGAAATTTTTATGGGGCAATTTATCATGCCCTTTTGCTTTGACCGAAAAAATGTTCAACTTGAGATAGTAAAAATTAACTCAGAACTACTGAAAATCAAAAAGATTAAACAGAGTCAGAAAGTAGTAGTACAAGCAAAGTTCAAAATAATCTATGTGAAAATTTGGCAAAAAATCTTGCTATTGATGCAAACGGAGCCAGGCTTACGTGTGCATTCTAATTATGTTGCAATCTTACAGTTGATACATAATCTTGATGATTTTATCGAAAAATCACAACAACACTTGTGCTTTGAAAGAAAAGCTCAGAAAGAACTGGATGCTAAATTTTTTGCAAGATTTTTTAAGCTAACAAAGAATTCAATAAAGGATCAACTTTTACCAAATCGTTCTGATCACAATGAATTTAAACAATGCAACGTGATAAAAATATTAAGCGAAAATGAATATGCCAAACATTGAAACACAAGAGCAATTCTTAGATTTAGCAGAAAAATATCAACAAGATTATTGTCTATTACGTGATGATATTGTAAATACACAATTTGTCGATCTATCAGATGATTTGTATAAAGATGTCTACGCTCTATACAAATTAGCACAACAAATTTATAGCTATATATCAGGCTCCAGACAGATCGGTAAGTATTCTTTTTTAGCTGCTGTGAGTTTTTTTGCATGTCCAGATTCTAGTAATACACAAGAGCTGTCATCGCAACGTTATTTGATTCTACAAGCGAGTTTTTTAACATATCGGCAGTATCAAGAATTTGCAAAAATTGATAAAGCTGAGAATAAGCAAAAACATGTTTGTGACCTATTACGCTATGTCTCACGATATGTGCTGGATTCTAATCATGCTGAATTATTTCATGAATGTAGTAAGCTGCTAAATTGTTATGTCACGTACGAACGTAATTTGAAAAAAGAGGATCGTAATCAACTTTTTAATATTAAAGATTTCGAACAAGTACAAGTCATAGAGTATTTATCGGCTCTATTAATAATTTTTAAAAGACTAGATGATCGTCGTGTAGTTCATCGTCAGCGTAAGTCAAAAAAAAGCAAAGTTTTGCAATGGCCGACGAAAAATGAACTCAAAAAATTTCGTGAAATTAAAACGGGTAAGCAAGTAGATATTGGACATAACGCAAAGATTAGTATTTATGATGCCGCTCTTCACAAAGATGAAGAGGGTGAAGTTGATCTATTAGATCCTGAAATGGAGTTTTATTCAGAAGATGAAAAGTCTAAAAATTTAAATTATATACTCAGCGATAATGCGACGCATCTAATGCGGCATCGCCAGCGCCGTCATGCTCCTTTTGTTACAAATCCACATTATTTGGCGCCAGATATACTGAAGCAAATTGTTTATGTGTTGAGAACCGAGTTATCCGGGCACTGGAGGGATGCTGCAATCGCTGCAGCATGTTTATTGTCACTTTTGACGGGATTATCACCCGTCGCACTGATGGATTTTAACGAGCTTATTCAAGATGGAATTTTGATCCAGAATGGTTCAAGTAGACGTCGCGAATATTTACTCAAATTAAATCTTAAAATTACAGAGCAGAAGATTAAGAGCTTAAATCATGTGCGGTGGAATGAAGTGATGACACATCAACTACATTTACCTTCTGCTTGGTTTGACTATATAGAACAAGCATCGAATCCACTAATTTCATCAACACACATTAATACGAAACTTAAGAATTGGCTTGATAATCGGTTTGTAGGTTCGATCACTGTAGAAAAACTGCAGGCTCAATTATATTTTCATATATATTATGAAACATATAATGAATATCTTGCTCATGTAATTGCTGGGCGGGATAGTCAGCATCACATGCCTGGTATCTATTATGGCGGGCTACCGAAAACTCAACTCAGTAGCACATATCTAGCCTTTTTAGAAAAAGCACTTACACCACATTCCACACATTTTACTGAAGACACGGCTGAACTAAAAATATTGCAACAACAATTCAAAGTGCAATCTGCATTATCTATAGGAAGGATAGGGAGCCAACTGGCACTTGAACCCAATTTTGTGAAAGAGCAATTCCATATTTTACATAGACATTGTCACGAAAACATCCAAGAAGATAAGCACATTATTAATCAACTTAATGCATATGCGTGTTGGATGTGGCATATCAGTTTGTTGAGTTTGGCAAGTCGGCCTAAAAAAAACCTGTTGGGGAATTTGGATGATTATTGTGTTGAGCTCAAGCTTTTATATGTGAATGATAAAAAAAATAGTAAAGCAAGAAAAGATGGTCGTTTTATCCCTTTATCTGATTTTTTCATAAAAACACTGCAAAATTACACTGCCTTTTTAGAACAAATTATTGAAGCGTACGGTTCATTTTTTAGACAAGTCTTTGCAAAGAAGAAGATAACTGTAAATGATCTTTTTGGTAAGGTCATTTTTAGTAAAGATATCTTGCCGATAACTGTCAAAGAATGGCAGAGCAGGAAAATTAAGTTAATCCCTTTATCGAGAAAATGGGTGAATTCATATATGCAAGGAGTCTTTCCAAAGAATATGTATTCGAATTGGTTACGTCATTTTGACATGAACTTTTTGATGCATGAGCAGCAAGAGGGTAAACCAGCATTAGCTTTTCACTTAATTCAGGCCCTGTATGGTCATGACCAACGTGACCGAGAGGCTTTTCATCCGCATTCTTCACTTATCCCGAATGTCTATGTACAGCAAGCCCGCCAGCAATTGCAAGATAATGTCAAATCTTTATCGATTAAACACTTAGAGCGAAAATAGTTGTATGCAAAAAATCAAAGAACTAATAAAACCACAACTAGATGATCTATTTGTTGATATTCATAAAATGGTGAAAAAGTCGCTAGATAGACAGCCTTCTCCACCTGAAGTATTGACGAAAGAAATGCAGCAAAAACTTGATCAGCAGATCGCTGAAAAATGGCATGACATTAAAGATAGTGTTGATTGTTTGAGTCAAAAGTTGAGCCGAGACGAACAATCAAAACTGATGCAATTTACTGAAGATGAATTTAATAAAAGAAGGAAGCAATTCAACCAGAATGTAGATAAAAAATCATACAGAATTAAGCTAAATCCACATACTAAACGGATCGTACTGCCTAGAAAAATTGAGAGTACAGAGTCACGGTTAGAACAGGGGCATCTACATATCCATGTACTTAAGGAATTAAGGCAGTATTGGCAAGATTCATTTGAATATTGGAATGAACCAAAGTACTTATGGGGAAATTTATGCTTAAGTTTTATATATATTTCAGGCTGTGCAGATGAACAGCATTTGATTGCTATTCAGAAGCAATTGCAGGAGGCCATTGAGCTTGGTACAGATCTGAATTGTTTTCGGTTATACCATTCGGACTACAAAAAAATCACTAATCCATTGTTACTACATTATCGTGTTGAAAACTCTCAATATGGCAACGATGTAGAACAGGGAAAGTTGTACCAATGGAAACATGTTTTTTTTAACCCATATGCGCAGTTCATTTTGCAATATTTAAAAAAGTTGAAAGCTGCTCAGAAAGAATTTTGTCTGCAACATTCAGTTGAAGATTGTATTTTAGAAAGCTTGAGTAAGATAGGCAGGAAAAAAAGTCTTGGGGATCTGCAATATCAAATTAAACGCCGTGGATTTCGTGCATTTAATGATGTGCAAATGGTACTCGAATTTAATCCAAACCTCAGCATAGATATATTTTTGAGTAATGTGCTTCAGCAAGAGATTAATACTGTTGCTTTAAGGCCATCCGAATTTAGATTGCTGTGGAATAATGATTACAATCAAGTCACAGAACCAGATAATCGCCCTATTCATTTTGAACAAGAGCAGTTACTTCCTGAAGTTCCGACTGTTCAAAGCAAATTACAAACGATTCCGTATGAGTTGATGTTGTTTGGTCAAAAGAAACGTAAAGGTCAAAAAGTTGAGCGTTTAGATAAAAAGAGGAATAAAGAAGAACGCACGCTACGTTTTTGGCAAGAAACTAGAAGGGTGTTAGAGGAGAAGATAGTTGATGCTAATACGGAGGAAAAGTCTTTAATTGATGCTCAACTACGCTTAATTCACTGGTTAATGCATTTAAAAAAACGAGGGCTTCAATTATCAACTATTGAAAGCTACTTAGGATCGTTTGGCAAAGAATTTATATTTGAGATTTGGCTCAATAAATTAGATTTAAAGCAACAATCCATAGATGACTATGAGGATTTATATCGGCAGCTATTGAAATACAGCAGTGAACGTGATGAAAAAGCAGTTCAACGAGATTCGGTGAAAGGAAAAACCTCTCGTAAGATGCACCAAAGCGCAGAATACCGTTTTGGTCGCCTAAAAGATTTTCATCAATTCTGTATAGAGAATTATGATGCTCCAGGGGTATTGGTGTTACAGAATTCAAGTTTTAAGCATTTACAAATTTGCAATGCACGGCTAGTGAGTCCTTTGCTATTTGGCAAATTATTGGAAAAACTAGAAAATTTAAGTCAAGAGCCAACGGCATCAGAGTGGGTCGATCATCTGAGTTGTTTAAAGCTGATGTATTTACTAAGTTATAGAACTGGACTTCGATTAAATGAAGTTCGTTGTCTTAAAATACAAGATATTATTTGCCCAGAGCTACTTTATAAAGAAAAAGAAAATACAGTTTTTAATAATATCACGCTTCATATCCAAGACAATTCATATCGCCGTCTGAAAACGCGAAGTGCGAATCGTCAAATACCATTGAAAATTGCATTGTCAGAACATGAGTTTTTAGTAGTACAACGTTACATACAACATCGTTATGAGCAATATTTGGTTAATCAGCAGGATGATCTACTTTTTAGTGTGAATCATCGTGTATTAACTGATCAATGTATCAGCAAAATTACAGTAGATTTGTTTAGTCAAATATTAGGTATGCATCATGGCTTTAGTTTTCATACATTACGCCACAGTGCTGCTAACTATCTAGCAATAACTTTGCTCGGTTCAAAAGAAATGATCAAGACCTACACAGATTGTCCTTGGGTAAAAGCAAAAAAGATGAGGGATTTATTGTTTGGTATGAAAGCACGTGCTCAAGAAGAGATTATTCAACATAAATGGCAGGTGCTCGCCTCTTGGATGGGGCATAGCAGTATTGAGCAAACGGCTTCAAATTACCTTCATGTTTTGGATTTATTAGCAGTCGATCGAATTTATAATTCGCCGTGTATCATTTCAAAAAAAGTATTAGAACAGTGTTTTAGTCCAGTGAAGTCAAGTACAGACTACATAAACCTAAATCGTTATACTCAGCAGCAGAAATGGTTTAATTCTTATCAGCAAACACAGCCAGTTACGATGGCTGGCCGACAAGAAAAGAAGTTTAGTATAGAGAAGAGTACTCTGACACCTTTTCAACGTTTGATAAGTTTTAGAGAAGGTCGTTTAAGCGAAGATACCCAAGCTCAAGAATGGATGCAACGATGTCAATGGATGAGCACTAAATGGATGGATCGCCAAAAATTTAATTTAAAAACGAATTATGTTTATAGTAAGAATTTAGAAGAGAGTTGGTTTGATGAACTTTACGAAAAGGCTAAAAAACTGACTCGTCCAGATGAAATAATTCCTCTCCTTGATTTTCATTATAAAGATGATAGGCAGCAAGATGCACTGAAAGAAAAGAACATGGTTAAGGCGCTTAAAATATTATTATTATTTGGAAAACTGCGTAAGAATTTTCTACATTTTCAATGCCGAATGAAAGGTGATGAGCAACAAATTGTTAATTTTATTACTGGTATAGAGCCAATGTTAGGAGATCATCTGTATTTAGAAAAACAAAACTACCCAGTTAATTTGGATGCTCCTGAGCGAACCGTTAAATTTAGTTTTCAAAGAGTTGTCGGCTCTAACAAAAAAAATGTTACTCCGCTGGTTATATTTAATTTAATGTTAAAAATGATGCAAAAAGATGAACTCTGGATCAAATAGCCTAAGCATGTTAAAGGGGAATTGTTTAGAAATTTCCCTGTTTATAAGTAAACTGCCTTTATGAAAAGCACCATGCTGACTTGGATTAATAAGCGGAATGTAGTATCACAGTTTGATCGCTGGATTTACGAAAATGGTGTGAAGATTAGCGGTATGGTAAATCGATGAGCTAAAGTGTTGTAGTCCAAACTCGATCTGACAATTACCCATTTTTTAGTGTGCCCGTCAGGTTAAATTTGAACTGAATTTTTCTCAGCCCAAATTCATTTCCAATCAAGTTATGTTTCAAGTGGCGTGCGAACACTGCACAATTTAATTCACGGTGCCTAAGACAGGTATCAACTTCGGACCAGCCATTCTAGCTTTGCTAATGATTTCCACCAGCTCATCATAAGTCAGTTCAAACTTATCCTCACTATCAAATACATAGACCATATTCTTGCCTTCATGTTCAGGTGGAGTAGGTGGTACAAATCGTTTCGGGATAAGAATTTGTGCGAGTTGTTCGTCAGTTAATTTAAATAAGTGCATGTTTTTATCCTACTCTTGGTAAGTCAGACCATTTGGTTAAATACGAAGGTGATCTAAGGTTTTGATTCATGTGCCATGTGGCTTCTTTATTGTTGGCAATGCCTAGCGTGACGAGATTCTTCCCAAACCGTTCACTGATGGCTTCGATGGCATCTGAAAGCCTTTCTCGCTCTTGCTTATGTGAATAGTCCGTGAATAGATCGGGCACAAACTTGGATTGATCTGTAATTTCGAGCAGCACGATTCCCGCCTTTTTATACTTAAAGCCTTTCTTAAATATCTGATCGATGCCTTTCATCGCGGCCTTGGTGATGAGCAGTAGATCATCCGTATGCTCATGCATTTGAACGACGATGTAAGGCGAGTAGCGCTCTGTATTATCAAAGCGACTGGTTTGGATATACACGCCGATCATCTTGCAGATTGAGCCATCTTCCCGCATTCGTTTCACGGCTCTGGCCACATAAAGCCGAACCGAAGCTTTAATGTCATCCATTTCATACACTGGGTTGCCATATGAACGGCTGCTGATGATTTGCTTCTTCGCTACAGTATCATCACTAAGGTCAATACAAGAAAGGCCCTGTAGCTCAAGCACCGTCTTTTCCATCACGATACTAAACTGCTTTTTGATTTCTTTAGGATTGGCATTGATCAGATCCAGCACAGATTGAACACCCATAGTATTGAGCTTCTTACAGTTCTGTCTGCCTACGCCCCAAACCTCAGACACATCAACCTGCGCGAGTAGCGTTTCTGTAGAGCATGGGTCCATATGGGCCAGATTACAGACCCCATTGAAGAACTTGTTTTTCTTGGCGAGATGATTGGCAATCTTGGCTTCGGTTTTAGAGCGACCAATTCCAATACAGCAGGGTAGGCCTAACCAACGCCAAGCCTTAGCCCTCATGTCTTGAGCATATACAGTCAGGTCAAATAGATGCTCGTAAGCTGTGAGCTTCAGAAAGCATTCATCAATGGAATAGACCTCTTGATCTCCTGGTGCAACATAGTCCCCAAGCAGCTCCATAAAGCGCTTGGACATTTCGCCATATAAGGAGAAATTACTGGATAGCACCTGAATGTTATGTTGTTTGATCAGCTCTTTAATTTGGAATACAGGAACACCCATCTTGATGCCTAAGTCTTTCGCTTCCTGGCTTCTGGCCACGGCACAGCCGTCATTGTTGCTGAGCACAATGGTTGGGCGATCATTCAAGGCAGGATTAAACACACGCTCACACGAGACGTAGCAATTATTCACGTCGACTAACGCGAATATTTCATTTTCACTTTGCATGGTTATTCTTCTTTTTATGAGCGGTGATAAATACGCTTTAAATTAAAAGTCACCACACCCCAGATTGATATGGTCTGACTATCATCAGGAATGATGTGATTGTAATTCGAATTTTCAGCCTTCAACCAAAGTTCTGGAAGCGGATAATCTTCATCTCCAAATATTTCTTTGATTTCAGACTTGGACATCTTATTGGTGATCATCAGCCGCTTAATGGTCGAGGCATTGTCATCAATCAGGGCAACCACGATATCGTAATGCTTGGCTTCAATACTGCGATCAATAATGATTGGATCATTAATCTCTAGGCCAGCATCGAGCATGGATTCACTGTCTACATAGGCAATAAAAGTAGAAATAGGGTTGTGAATCAGGAACTCATTCAGATCGAGTGCTTTGTCTTGCTCATCCTTGGTGCTGAAGGCCGGACCTGCAGGAATACGCTCTAAAGAGACGGGAATAGATACTTTGGATTTGGGTAGGACAGCAGTAAGCCCTAATTTTTCAACAAGCTCATTTTGAACAGCGATTTGTTCAAGCACGGTGTTGATGGTAGGACTTGGTTTACCCTCTGGACCCATGAGCTCTTGTAAAGATGACCATGCGTCGTCAGAGAAGTAAATAGGCAACTTCTTAGACATGAGATACTCCTACGCTACGAGGCGTGTTTGGAAGTAGAATTTGTTTAAATAGGATATTACTAACAGCGTTTAAAATTCAAATTTAAAAAGTTGTGGATAAACAAGGATGCGTCAGAATAAGACGTTTTGTTTCTGCTCATCGCGTGGAAATGTGACGAATTCATCGGGCATTTGAAAGAAATATTCATGCGCATGTTCATGATCGGCTGTTAGCCAGTCTTTTCTGTACTGTTCTGGAATAACGATGATGGATCGCTTCTCATCCTTCGGTGCATGGAATTGTTTCATAAAAGGGTGATGGTCCGAATTGATGGTCAACATTGAAAAGGAACGTACCTTATTGCCATTAATCACTGCATCATCATAGATCCCTGCAACAGTAAAAGGCTGATCATCTTTACGCTTGATGGTGTACCAGTGTGGCTTGCCATTGATGTATTTCGGCTCATAAAATTCTTGTACTGGGACTAGGCAGAACTTGCTGTACTTCCAAGCATGTCGAAAGCTAGGCTTATCTGCTACAGACTCAGTTCTGGCGTTATAAGTATGACTGCTGAACTTCAATTCTTTCGCCCAGCTCGGTAGTAATCCAAACTTTGCAATATCAAGCTCTAAGTGATCTGAGCCGTTCAGAATGATTGGAGCATGATAGGAAGGGAATACATGATCCTTAAGCTCAAGATCAAACTGGCTTGTATCGACACCTAAGAGTGTCAAATTTCTTTTATTTGGAAATAGGTAATTTGAGCACATAGCCTGATCACATAACTAAAGAATTTATCTGAAATTGTATACGATGCTTTATGGAACACATGGGATTTATGGTGTCAGTTCAAGTAGGTTATATGAAAAAAGTCATGATGGGGCAAGTTACATTTTCAGTTAAAGTATGACTTATGGGATGCAAAACTACGTTGGGCGTGAAGTCATAAAAAAATTAATCAGGATTTTGCATAAATAGTGCGCCGTAAGGCGCATTATTTTTAAGGAAGGTTTGTATTACTCGACAATATATAACTTATGTTTTTTCTTCGGGGGCTCAACTTTAGCTAAAGCATCAAATGTTAATTGATTAAAATCTTCTTCAGAGATTCCAATTTCATCAAGCATTTTATTTTTATCAAAAGATGGTTGTGAGGCTAAAACAGAGATAATTTTGGGCAACATCAAACTCTCATCTCGATGAGTTTCTTCAGGTTCATTAATGTTGTAGCCCAACGAATTGATCTTTATAGAGTTACTACGATTAACCCAATCACTAACTAATCCCAGCTTGTGAGCTTTATAGTTAATAGCCTTCAGGGATGTTCGCCAAATCTTTTTATACTCAATCATATTTTCTAGTGAAAAATAGCGTGGAGCAGTAGAAAGAAATGCATCTGTTGGCATTAAAAATTCAGATGAAAATTGATCCGCTTCAGTTTCGAGAACACGATTATCTTTCTCGACACGAATTTTTTTGTTATGCGTATGCATAACGATATGACCAAGTTCGTGTGCACAATCGAAGCGGGCTCTTTCGGCAGACTTAAATGTATTTAGAAATATGAAAGGGCTACCACTTTCATCATCAAAAAAAGATAGTGCATCAATTTCTCGAATTTCAGTCGGTAATCTAAAGACACGGATTCCCTTTAGCTCACACAACGAAACAATGTTATTAATAGGTTGATTACCTAAAGCCCATAAACCTCTCAACTCTGACGCTAGGTGATCGGCATACTTAGATTCACCCAAAAACTCAGTAATATCTAAATCAGGACGGTGAAAAGTAGGTAACTTTACTTTCTGATTTAAGTACTTGTTAATATTTATTGCTAAAAGAGTATATGCCTCATTAGCTTTTCTATGCTGTGCTTTAATACGAGCAACCGATCTATAGAAGATTTGGTCTGTTTCATGTGGTTGTGTGTCATTACCTGCAAAGAATGACTTGGGTAAATTTAATACACGGCATATATCATCTTGATCATTTTCATTGATTTCTTTATCCACGTCTAAAAGTTGCTTTACCTTAGAGATAGAGCAACTCAATTTTTCTGCGAAATCGGTATTGCTAAGTCCTCGTAATTCTTTAGCAATACGTAAACGATCTTTATTAAACACATTAACCTCAGATTAAACTACAAGCTGAATATCAAAATCATCTGGTTTAATTTCATTAGATGGTTCCAATACTGGCTTAGGATCAGTTTTTACAGGAACTGTATTATCTATTTCAAATGCAATTCTGCAAGTATGGTCACTTGGTAAAATTGAAATTTTTTTCGCTTTTAAGTCCTGTACGAAGCTAGTTGGGTATGCAAATTCAAAAGGAATATTTGGGATATCAATGTCTTTATAGGCTGGATGTGATGCTGAAGGAAAGTATAAAATCCATGTTCTCAATTTTGTCTCATCATCATAAGCAGACTGATTCTCCTTAATATTATTTAATGTCATTAATCCTTTTTCACAGTGTGCTGATACAACTTGATCAGCTAACCCCAATGCAATATTCCCGCTCATAAAGATAATTTGTATTTTCTTTACTGTATTCTCAATTCTTGGCTGGCTGTCATTGTGGAATATCCAAGCAGGATCAGATTGTCGAAGCAGTAAAGCAATCTGTTCTCCAATTTTTCCCCATCGTGCAATAAAGCGTGCACGGTTATAGTGAGTATTTGTTCTATAGTCAGCATCACCGATCATAATTGCGTTTCTGACTAACTCGAGATCAGGTAATCCTAACTGTTTAGCTTTTTTGATAGCATTTTCACCTTTGAAAAAATCACATGGCGTGGGTTCAGAAGGTTGGATTGATTCTTCATCAAGGAGATTTAAATTCATCTTAAAAGTTATCCTAAAGTAGCGAATGTCTTTTTTATAACATCTTTTGATGTTTTAAAAAAGACATTTTTATAAATGTGTGCTATCTTCACTTACAACTTGATAATAAGAATTTTGGAGAAGAGACGTTGAGTAACTTATTCATTAATCATAAAAATTGTCCTGAATGCGGTGGCCGTATCAAAGGCTATTATTACTACTGTGGGCAGTGTGGTAGTCAAAATGTTGTAAACTGGAAGCACACGGGGATATTTTTGTTGATTGCTGGAAAGATTTTTCTGGTTGCTATGCTTTTTTTGCTAAAAAATTTTGTTCAAATCCATTTTTTTCACAAGTTTCATTGTGCTAATTTTTTAAATAATTCATAGAGGTTGATAGTAAAATGAAAGTTAAAGATTTAATTAAATAATTAGAAGAGTTTGATCTGGAATTAGATGTTTTAATTGCTAATGAAGAGAACAAAATCATTGGCATAAAAACCCTAGCCCGATTCTTTGAAATAAGCTATGTTTCTTTTGTTCATCCAGAGACACAAAGAAATGATATGGAAAGAAATGTTGAATTTACCTTTTTAGGAATGTCGACTAAAGACTCTAGAGTTATTGTTTTTATTGACGTTGTTCCATAATTTTCAAGTAGTCAAAATGAGTATACAATATTCATGTGATGCAAGAAGATACAACTGGATAGGATGGGCCCATAAGTATTTGAAGCTGCCTCGTGTATGATCATGGGGACTGTCCAAACAAACGGCTTTTGAGAGTGCTGCCTGATACGAAAAATAATATCCAAGAGATGCTAGCGGTAAATTTAGTGTAAAATTTAATGCTAGCCATCATTAAAACTTATTTAAAAATATGAAGTTATATCGCACAGATTGGAATATGTTTCCTAAAACGGTTATTGACCGTGGTCTTGGAGATGCAACCTCTCATTACATGTATGAAGCTGCTAAAGCAGGGGATGTTGAAAGTGCGTATATTTTAGCTAAAGATTTAGTTTCGGATGAGGCGATTGCTGAACTAGAAAGAATTATCGATGGTCGGGAAACTATTATAGTACCTGTACATGCTGAGGAAGCAGTCGGTCGTAATATGATTCCTTTAGCTACTTCAGCAGTTATAGCAAAGAAACTTGGGCTTGAAGTTGATACGAATATAGTTCAAGCTATAAAAGTATCAAGAACTGGCGGTGATGGGTGGCATAGATTAGCCAACCCACCAGCATTTGATGGGACAATAAACAATGATAAATGTGTTATTATTGTTGATGATACCCAGACCCAAGGTGGTACTTTTGCAGCATTAAAAGGTCATATTGAAACAACTGGGACGAATAAAGTTATTGGAGCATATGCACTGACGGGTAAACAATACTCATCACAATTAGCTCTAAGTAAAGAAACTCTTCAGCAATTGAGGGATGTATATGGTAATCTTGAAGCATGGTGGAAATCGATTTACGGGTACGATTTCGAAAGGCTCACAGAGTGGGAAGCAAAGTATATCCTCAACTCTCGTAAAACAGCTGACGAAGTCCGAGATAGAATCATTGCGTCAAAACAAACGTGATGCTTATGCACTTATGATGAAAATGAATTAATTATTATTTAATTAAGTTAAAAGACTGCTATATAGCGGTCTTTTTTGTTTTTGAGCTCTACAAATTTTAATGAGTACATATAGTTACTTTTATAAAAATGATAATAAAGGGTAGAGGAGGTCATCTAAGAATTTAAAGCACAAGACTTATTTAACATTGATGACAGAAAAAGTGAGTTGTTGGGAACTTAAAGAAGAGGTGGTACTTATAATGGTTACTAAAATACAAATACTTAAAATATTAAATATATAAAACAATATATTACAAATATATATGATGCGTAGTGTACGCATCATACATAAAGCGTTCTATTTTGATATAATTGATCCAATCAACCCATTGTTAGGTTTCATTTAAATTCCATGAGTCTTACTGAAATTAAAGTTCGCCAAGCTCATTGTAAGGAAAAAACCAGTTTTTTATCCGATGAAGATGGGCTTAGCCTGAAGATTGAGCCGAGTGGAAGAAAATCTTGGTGCTATCGCTATACAGATCCACAAACTAAAAAACGTCGACGCATTCAGTTAGGTCGTTATCCTGATTTATCGCTGAAAAAGGCACGACAAGTCAGAGATGACTTTAAAGACAATGATTTCTGTTTTGAACAAGATACTGCCTCTAATGTCATCACCTTTGGTAAGGTCGGGGAGGAGTGGTTACAGTTCAAACTGAAAAATGCCTTCAACGATCTACCCCGCTGTGGTGTACTACAGTTAGCAGAAAGATGCTTACAGCAAGATATTTATCCAGACCTTCAGGATCTACCTTTTCAAAACATCAAGCGTTATGACCTGGTTTCAGTAATCAAAAAAATAGAGGGACGCCAAGTAAAAGAACCTGTCAAGAAAGCTTGTAGTTATTTGAACCAAATTTATGACTACGCTGTAGCGATGGGTTATTGTGAATTCAACATCGCGCATGGTTTAAATAAAATCGCCATTAACAGTAAAATCAAGAAAAATTATCCGTATTTGAAAGCGGAGGATATATCTGATTTTAAGTATAAATTACAAAAATTGGATGCCCATCCGATTATTAAAAAAGCACTGCTGTTCAAATTACATACTGGCGTGCGAGGGGCTGAATTGTTATTGGCTGAGCCTCATCATTTTGATTTAAATGAAAAAGTCTGGAAAATACCTGCCTTGCATATTAAACAGTTTCGACGAAAAGTCATATTAGGCCATGAGATTCCCGACTTCTTAGTTCCACTTTCAGATCAGGCTTTAGATATTTTAAAAGACGTCATGCAATGGTCATACGGTGAAAAGTACATTTTTGCTAGCCCACGGAAACATAATCAACCGATTCATTTTAATACATTAAATATGGCTATACGTAAGATGGGCTATGGAAAACATCAATTATCCTCTCATGGACTACGTTCCACTTTTAGTACCATTTTGAATGACTCAGGTTTGTTCCAGGATAACTGGATTGAGGCACAACTTTCACATATTGATAAGAACCGTACCCGTGCCAGCTATAATCACGCTGACTATTTAGCCCAGCGGACTGAAATGATGCAGTGGTGGGGTGATTATTTAAGTACTGCTAAGTGAAAATCGTACTTTTATACATAGACTTAAAACATTATGGGGTTTCAAATGGATAGTAAACAATATACTTGCCGTGTTACATGGTCAGCAGAATATAATGAGTATGTTGGGTTGTTCGAACCACAAGCACTAGCCATTTGTTGTAATTCAGCTTTAAGCGCCCTTAATTCTTTCATGCGTTTATTCACTAGTGCAAGTTGCTGATCAATTAATGCATTAACGCTAGAGCAGCTTTCTTCTGGCTTATTTTTTAATTCGATAAGACGTTTAATATCATTGAGTGATATATCTAGGCTGCGACAATGCTTTACGAATTCCAATTGTTTAAGTGCTTTGCTATCATACAGCCTGAAATTACCTTCTGAACGATTTGGATTTAACAGTAATCCTTCTCTTTCATAATATCTAATCGTTTGTATTGAACAGCCCGATTTTTTTGACGATTCGCCTATTTTCATCAATTTCCCCCAGACATTTGACTCTATAGTTACTATAGAGTCTATAGTATAAGTATGCAACGAAAAGGATATATAAAAAATGACTGAGAAATATTTAAACAATACGAATATCGTTAATTTTGAACACAAAGATATCCAATCCTTGATCGATCAACGTAGGTGGAAAAACTTGGATAACTTCAACAAAATTGGTGCCGCTTATCAGTTTGTAAAAGATGAGATTTTCTTTGGTTATAATGAAAGCGATGATATTGCAGCAAGCGATGTGCTAGCAGATGGTTATGGACAATGTAATACTAAGGGTAATCTGTTAATGGCACTATTGCGTGGACTAGGCATTCAATGCCGATTTCATGGGTTTACCATAGACCAGCAACTACAAAAAGGTGCTATCCCAAGCTATGTATTTTGGTTAGCACCTAAATACATCATTCATAGTTGGGTAGAAGTTTACTTTGAAGGGCGTTGGATAAACTTAGAGGGCTTTATATTGGATGAGCAATACTTAAGCTCTCTACAGGAGAAATTTGACCAAGTAAAAGATGATTTTTGTGGTTATGGTGTTGCAACAAAGTGCTTTTCATCACCAGATACAGATTGGCGTGGAGAAAATACCTATATTCAAAAAGAAGGTATTCATGATGACTTTGGGCTTTATGATTCCCCTGATGAGTTCTATCTCGAAAAAGGGACTAACTTGTCGGGGTTCAAACGCTGGATATATCAACGCTTGATACGTCACTTGATTAATATGAATGTATCAAAACTAAGAAATAGAAAAGTACTAGAGGTACAAAATGCACAACCATAATCATAGTCATCAACATGGTAAAGATGACCGTATTGGTTGGGCATTTTTCCTTAATGTGACATTCACTATTATCGAATTTATAGGTGGTTGGCTCACTAACAGTACGGCGATAATGGCAGATGCAGTTCACGATCTTGGTGATAGTCTTTCAATAGGTTTTGCGTGGATTTTAAGTCGTTTTTCAGATAAAGAAGCATCAGATAAGTTTAGTTATGGTTATCGTAGACTTACTCTCTTTGGCGCATTGATAAACAGTATTGTTTTAATCATTGGCTCAATTTGGATTTTATTTGAAGCAATTCCAAAGCTGTCCAATCCTGAAATGCCTGTAGTCGAGGGGATGTTAGGGCTAGCGATACTCGGCGTTGCCGTTAACGGATATGCTGTATTAAAATTAAAAGCGGGTGAAACATTAAATGAGAAAGTACTGACATGGCACCTTCTTGAAGATGTACTTGGATGGGTTGCCGTTCTTATAGTCTCTATCGTACTGTTGTTCGCTGAACTGCCGATATTAGATCCCCTTTTATCAATAGGGTTCACGCTGTTCATCTTGTTTAATGTTTTCAAAAACCTGAAATCAACACTCGTTTTATTTCTTCAAGCTGCACCCGATAAAGAGACTCAAAAGCGTATTAAACTATCACTAATGGAATTTCCTGAAGTTAATGGTATCCACCACATGCACTTTTGGTCACTAGATGGTGAAAGTCACGTTTTAACAGCGCACCTTGAGCTGAGTGACAACTTTGACGTTAAAGAATTAATTAGGCTTAAACAAGAAGTTGCAGCTAAATTATCTTCCTATCATTTATCGCATACAACGATAGAGTTTGAGTTTTTAAATGAAAATTGTCGGGATGAAGCGCAGTAAGCTTTATCAATAAAATGTTGGGCATAAAATATTAAAAGCAGCTTAATTAGGCATAACCTAGTAATTAAGCTGCTTTTTTTGATTTTAAATTTCGTCGGATTGCTGTTTGCTACTCTCAGAGCCATGCGCCCATTGATATAAAATAGGCAATACAAACAAAGTTAAAATTGTAGAAGATACAATACCGCCGATAACAACTGTTGCTAGTGGTCGTTGTACTTCTGCACCAATTCCAGTGTTTAACGCCATTGGAATAAAACCTAAACTTGCGACCAGTGCCGTCATTAAAATAGGTCTTAAACGAATGATGTGCTGAGTTTCCATCATTGTCTTGGCTTGATGCGGATCAGTCTAAAGCATTCTCAGGAATAGAGGAGCTCGTTGCTGATGTTGTCGCTGATATGATTAGCAATAATGAAAAAGTTCCTACACCACTCTCCGGGAAAATATAGTAGGCAGTTTGTTGTCCTTGTTCTCAGTGGTTCAACAAAAACTAGCCCTCGAAGCCGCAGAACGTGGCGTGGACATAAATTGTTTAGTATCAGTAAAAAGAGCGATGTAATTTTAGTACGAGTGAGTGATAGAGCAGGAACCTATGCTTCATATATTCAGTAAATGGTATGTTTTTGAATTAATAGGTATTTTTAAATAAAGCTTTCTTTGATTTAGTGCTTTTTATTTAATAAATTAATTTTAAAAACAACTTAGGCTAATTGATAAACACTATCTGGAAAGATTAAAAGAAAATATTTTTTAATTTCTGCTAATTCATTTAAGGCAGGTTCCCTTTCAAGCAGTTGAAATGTCCAAATAAGTACAGCCTGATGATTATCATAGCAAGTATTTACTCCAAGAAAATTAGCCATTCCATAACTTCTATTGATGTTCATTTCTTTAATTAATTGATTTCCTAAGTCACGAGCTTGCTGGCTGATCAATAACTCATTTGGTAACACGGCGGTCATCTCCACAAAATAATCTAATGCAGGTTCAATCCTTATATTTAAAAAGTTATAATTTAGTTGAAATGGATAAAATATACTTTCTATAAGTTGTAATAACCTGCTGTAGGTTAATTTTAGCAAAGTATTACTCAGTCAACAACTTCAAATAACCCACAGCAAGTTATTTTTTGTAAATTAATTTAAATATGATTACTTGTAAGTTATCTAGCCTCATGGGCGATAGAAAAATTTTAAAATTAAGTGAAGTGGTGCATGCAACAGGTATCAATCGCAACACGCTCACAAGTATGTATTATGACCGTGCTGTACGTATTGAATTACCAGTCGCCGATAAGTTGTGTAAGTACTTTAACTGTACGATGAATGATTTGTTTGAGTTTAAGGAAGAAGTTGAAGAAAAAGATTAACTTAATACTTCGTTTGATAAGTTTTTCGAAGAAAAAGACTAGCCAATACTTAGTTTGATAAGTTTTTCTCTGCAGATCTAATATTGAATTTTATAAAATATCATTACAAACAGAGGTGGTTCCACTTGTTTGAACAACTAAAAGCGTATTTATAAGTGATATTCCGCTCTAGTTAAGCCACCTTGTTTTGTTGGGGTAGCTGATCATAGTAAAACTCATTTGGTGTCATTTTGTCTAG
>NZ_VOYB01000027.1:0-15849 GCF_013420445.1 Acinetobacter sp. YH01006
GTTTTGTCTGTGGAGGGTGGATGCGGTAAAGGTCGCCTTGCGAAGCAGAAAGCAAGTGAAATCCGTGAGGAAGTCACCTAAGAGCTTTTGCTTTTAGAATCCCCCACTTGAACATCGTGAAAGTGGTGGGAGTATGTCAAAGCCTGTCGTATATCCAGAGTTATTTTCCGCCTGAACGCACCCGGCAGATTCTGGGACGCATGACCGGGATCAAAGCCAATATCATGGGGGCCTTGCTCGGCACCATTACCCCATTTTGTTCCTGTTCTTCCATTCCGCTGTTTATCGGTTTTACCCGTGCCGGACTGCCTGTGGGGGTGACCTTTTCCTTTCTGATTTCATCTCCCTTAGTCGATCTGGCTTCGATTATTTTATTGGCCAGTATTTTTAACTGGAAAATTGCCATGATCTATGTGGTTCTTGGTCTGATTTTGGCAGTTATTGGTGGATCACTCATCAGCTTTTTCAAAATGGAAAAGTATGTCGCTAAATTTGTTACGCAAAATAGTACAGCTCAGGGTGATGAAGATTTTAAAATGTCTGCGAAAGAGTGCCGGGAATTTGCCTGGGAACAGGTGGTGGAAATCTTTAGCAAGGTCTGGATGTATGTGTTGATTGGCGTAGGGATTGGCGCGGCAATTCATAACTGGATTCCTGAACAGTGGATTACCGCCTTGCTTGGTCAGGATCACTGGTATTCCGTACTGATTGCTACAATCATAGGCATACCGATGTATGCAGATATTTTTGGCACTTTGCCGATTGCAGAAGCTTTGGTGGTGAAAGGTGTGGGGTTGGGGACGGTATTGGCCTTTATGATGGCGGTAACAGCACTTTCCCTGCCATCCCTGATCCTGTTAAAACAGGTGGTGAAAACCCGCTTATTGAGCCTGTTTATAGGGATCGTTTTTGTGGGAATCTTGATTATTGGCTATAGCCTGAATACTTTGGGTGACTGGTTTTTATAAAATGTATGGAGAATAAAAGATGAAAATTAAAGTTTTGGGTACAGGCTGCCGTAAATGTAAGGCCCTGTTGGCTGCAACTGAAGAAGCAGTGAAAAGCACCGGTGTCAAAGCGGACATTGAGTATGTCACGGATATGATGCAGATTGCCGAAACCGGACTGTTAAGCACACCGGGTCTGATGATTGACAGTAAAATCGTATCGAGTGGTAAAATTCTGGAAGCTCAGGCTATCGCGGAACTGATCGAGAAAAATAAATAACTTCAAAATTAAAGTTGTAGCGAAGAAAACCAGTGGTTCAAGTCGCTGGTTTTTCTATATTGGAAGAAGAGGGAAACTGTTAAATCCAGCGCTTTCTGGCTGTGATATCCTGATCCAGATATAATTTTTCACTTGTACTATTTACTATATATATGGATATGTATATATTTGCATAATAGAAGGGGAGCAGCTATGGACCACGTTCAGTTTTTTAAATGTTTATCTGATGAAACACGTCTCAGTATTGTCCTGCTGATTGCGGAAAATAAAGAGCAATGCGTCTGTGATCTGACCGATAAACTGCAGTTAAGCCAACCAAAAATTTCACGGCATTTGGCCTTGTTGCGGTCTTGCGGTCTGCTCAACGATCGTCGGCAAAGCCAGTGGGTGTACTACAGCCTCAATCCGCAATTACCGGCCTGGTGCTTTGAAATTCTGGACGTACTGAAACGTAGTGACGTTCCGGTTTTATTTGATTCTTCCGCTCTATCGATTCAGAGCCATTGCGAGTAAGTTTTCATGAAATTTTTGTTTTTATGCACGGGGAACAGTTGCCGCAGCATTCTATCTGAAGTGTTGTTCAATAGCCGTGCGCCAGAAGGCTGGGTCGCTTACAGTGCTGGCAGCAAACCTTCCGGTCAGGTGCATCCCTTGACGCTTGAAACCCTGCACAATCTGGGCTTGTCGACTAAAGGCTTATCCAGCAAGACGATTGATGCCTGTGAACAGTATCAGCCAGACGTGGTGATTACCGTCTGTGATGCGGCTGCACAGGAAGCGTGTCCTCTTTATCTTGGCGGAGCGATCAAGGCGCACTGGGGCCTGTCTGATCCGTCACATTTAGAGGTGGATAAAGAAGAAAAAATGCAAGCCTTTATGAACACTGTTGAACATATCAATCGTCGCCTGGATACTTTGTTTAAACTTAACGTAGATGAACTTTCTCGCTCACAATTGATTGCAGCGATTAATCAAATTTCGAATGTTGAGTAAGTCACATGTCTGAAAAACGCATGTCCTTTTTAGATCGCAACCTGACGCTGTGGATTTTTATTGCCATGGCGTTAGGCATCGCAATAGGAAACTTTTTTCCTCAAGCATCGGTTGCTCTGGATCAATTCAGTATTAATTCAGTCAATATTCCAATCGCGATTGGTCTGATTCTGATGATGTATCCACCCCTGGCAAAAGTGGATTATGCGACCTTGCCACAAGTGTTTAAGGATAAAAAAACCCTGACGCTATCTTTAATTCAAAACTGGTTGATTGCTCCGGTACTGATGTTTGCGTTGGCTGTGATTTTTTTGCATAGCTATCCAGAGTATATGACAGGCGTGATCCTGATTGGTTTAGCTCGATGTATCGCCATGGTACTGGTGTGGAATGGTCTGGCCTGTGGTGATAACCAATATGTTGCAGCATTGGTGGCGTTTAACAGTATTTTCCAGATTTTATTCTTCAGTACCTACGCCTGGTTATTCCTGACCTTCCTTCCGCCATATTTTGGTATTGAAGCTCAAGTGATCAATGTTAGCTTCTGGACCATTACCCATGCTGTTCTGATTTATCTTGGAATTCCGTTCTTATTGGGTTTCTTAACGCGCTTAATTTTGGTGAAACAAAAAGGCGTGGAATGGTATCAAACCAGGTTCATTCCAAAAATCAGCCCGCTGAGTTTAATGGCTTTGCTGTTTACGATTTTGGCCATGTTTAGCTTAAAAGGGGGTGATGTTGTGAGTCTTCCACTGGAAGTTTTACGCATCGCGATTCCTTTAATCATTTACTTTGTGGCCATGTTCTTTATTAGCTTCTTTATGAGTAAATGGATGGGCAATGATTATCCAAAAACTGCTGCAATCTCATTTACTGCGGCTGGAAATAATTTTGAATTATCACTTGCAGTCGCCATTGCAACTTTTGGTATTGCTTCGCCGGTTGCTTTTACCACGATTATTGGGCCATTGGTTGAAGTACCTGTGTTAATTGCTTTAGTGAGTGTTTCACTGTGGCTAAGAAAGAAATATTTTAAAGAGGCTTGATATGATGAACCTGCCTAACGTAGATCCAAATCTTATTGAACAACCCACCTTTGAAAAAGTCCAAGCCAAAGAACTAGCTCATCCTCCTCGGATTTTACTGCTCTATGGGTCTAATCGGGAACGTTCTTACAGTCGCCTTGCAGTTCTTGAAGCTGGTCGAATCCTTGAATATTTTGGGGCAGAAGTAAAAATCTTTCATCCTAAAGGGCTTCCTTTACCTGAAGATGCGGATACTGAGCATCCAAAAGTAAAAGAGTTGCATGAACTTTTAGCATGGTCAGAAGGCATGGTGTGGTGTTCACCGGAACGACATGGTTCTATGAGTTCCATCTTTAAATCCCAGATTGACTGGATTCCACTGGCAGGGGGCGCAATTCGTGCCACTCAAGGAAAAACCCTTGCCTTGATGCAAGTCAGTGGGGGATCACAGTCCTTTAACAGTCTGAACCAGATGCGTGTTTTGGGGCGTTGGATGCGGATGATCACGATTCCAAATCAGTCTTCAATTCCAAAAGCATTCCTGGAATTTGAAGAAGATGGACGAATGAAGCCATCAGCATTCTATGACCGGATTGTGGATGTGATGGAAGAACTGTATAAATTTACCTTGCTGACTCGTGGTCAAAGCAAATACCTGACAGATCGTTATTCAGAACGCAAGGAATCGGCTGAAGAGCTTTCCAAACGGGTAAATCAGCGCAGTTTGTAAGACTGAATTTGCTTGATCAGGCTGTCCGGTCAATCAGAGAAATCAGCAGAAACCCGCTGAAAAAGCGGGATGCTGCATCAAGAACGACAGAAAAATGCAAGGGGAAAAGGCTTTGGACATAAAACAGATCGAAACAGATGTGATCATCATCGGTGCTGGACAGGCCGGTTTGTCCACGGCTTATTTCTTAAAGCGCAAGAATATTCCGTTTATCATCCTGGATGATCAGCCTCAGCCTGGAGGTGCCTGGCAGCATGCCTGGGAGTCCTTGCGTCTTTTCTCCCCCAATAGCTGGAGTTCGCTGTCGGGCTGGATGATGCCGGCGACCGAACAGACCTATCCGACCCGCAATGAGGTGATCGATTATTTGACCGCCTATGAGCAGCGCTATCACTTTCCTGTAGTTCGTCCGGTGCATGTGGAGCGCGTGGAAAACAAGGGGACATATTTAGAGGTCTATGCCGGGGAACAATCCTGGAAAGCCAAAGCGGTGGTAAGCGCTACAGGGACATGGAGCCAACCATTTATTCCCGAGTATGCAGGTCGTGAGCATTTTCAGGGTATACAACTTCATTCAGCAGATTATAAAAATGCTGAGTTATTTAAAAACAAGAAAGTCATGATCGTGGGTAGTGGCAACTCCGGTGCGCAAATCCTGGCCGAGGTTTCCCAGGTAGCTGAAACGCTTTGGATCACCCAGACACCGCCGCAATTTCTGGCAGATGATGTCGATGGCCGTGTCCTGTTCTTAAGGGCGACCGAGCGTTTGAAAGCCCAGCAGCAAGGTAGAAAGATCGAGCAGCCCATTGGTGGTCTGGGCGATATTGTCATGATTGATTCAGTCAAAGAGGCACGTGAGCGAGGCGTTTTACAGAGCAAGCGTCCATTTTCGGCTTTTACCGAACATGGCGTGATGTGGGAAGATGGCAGCACCGCGCAAGTGGATGCAGTGATCTGGTGTACCGGATTTAAGGCGGCGCTGAATCATCTTAGCAGCCTCGGGATTATCCAGCAGGACCAGACCATCGCAGTGAAGGATGGCCGCTCGGTTCAGCTGCCGAATTTATGGCTGGTCGGTTATGGGGAATGGACCGGTGCTGCTTCGGCGACGCTGGTCGGAGTTTCCCGGACATCCAGGGCAGTGGCCGATGAAATCGCTGCGTTTTTAGATTGAAATGACTTGATCCTGCTTCAAACGAAAAAATTGAGTGAATAGCATCTGCCTGCAACAAGTATCATATCCTATGGTCTGATGCTCGCGATGATCTGGCTACCTTTTAATCAGGTAACTTATGCCCACAATGCGGGCAGAAGAAATACTTGTTTTTTTCCTGCTCGAGTTGTTCTTTCTTGCGCTCATGAATAAGCTCTAACAGGATATCCTGCATTTGCTCTGTGCTCAGCCCGACTTCTTTACGTAAAGTTTCAATTTTTTCTTGATCTTCAATCAAGTCAATTTCTGCGTCATCAAGCAGTTCACGAAATCTTAATTCCAGCTTGTGTTTGCGTTGTCTCAGCTCATTGGCCAGAATACCCGCAGGAAGTGCTGCCAGACCTACCCCTAAAATGGTAATGACCCCAACCTTGGCAAGAGTCACCGACATAAAATACACTAAATAACATAATTGGTATTTTAATAAACTCTATATATAACAGTTGTATAGAGTTTTTATTTTGTGTGGTGTAATTTAAGGTAGGGTGGGGTACTTTGATTTTTGGTCACTAATTTATTGTGATAATCAACAATAATAACCAACATACACATGCTTAATCTAAAGGTGTTTTACTGACTGGTATAATTTTATAATGAGAGGGGTGTTGCCTGGGGCTACGGTTTCTGTTTTGCCTTTTGGCGTAAGACGTACAAATATAAGCTTTCTACTTTTTCACGTGCCCATGGTGTGGTACGCAAGAATCGCAATGATGATTTAACACTTGGGTCTATGCAAAAACATCTAATTTCAATTTTACGACTTAAACCTTCAAAGCCACCGTAGTAATCCAATAATTCATCCAAAATGTCAGCAAGTTTTTTGCCGTGTAAAGGGTCATTGGAGGTGTTCATAATAGATCAATCGTATTTTGGGTGGCCATTATTATAACCTGGGCTAGTTGGAAAACTAGAGAGTTGGAATGTAAGTAATGATGGACTGAATAGCCACCAAAATTCTGGAGCACACCCAGCCATCGGGTGATGCATCATATATATGACTTGGTAATCCCATTTGCTGTGTAGGAAAGTTTTTTCTTAATGGGTCACCTTTTAATGGAAGTAGGTAAGAGGAAAGCTCTAAACCTTTACGGATCGCTTCAGCACTGTATTCAAAGGCAATTAATGGTCGACCTGTGATTGCTGTTGAGGAGACCAGTGTACCCTAAAGCCAATATTCACCCCATTCATTGTAGTAAACATTAAGTTTTTTGAGCATGGATTTATTTCCTTTTGATACGTTGGCGAGCCGTATTGCTCTCATAGCGAAGAATATCATCTACACTGTTTAAATGAGGTTTGAAGAGTTCCTCTAATTCTTGTAATCGGCCTAGGACCATGGCAACGTGTACTAAATTTTCAAATGAAACATTTCGACCTGCTTCCAGATTGGATACTGTATTCACACCAATACCAGCACGTGCAGCAACATCTGCCTGAGTCATTTCCAGATAAAGTCGTTCTTTACGAAGCCTCTCACATAATAATCCAACAACTTCTTCAGGTTTTCTGAATTTTAAATCCATAATATTGGGTCTTATGTCCATATATGTCTATTAAACCACAAAATAATGGAGTTATAAAATAAACCAGTTGATCGGTAAGAAGGTGCTTTATTGGCCTGATTAGATCCTATTAGATTAAAGAAATCTAATTAGACATTTACAATCTAATGGAATCTAATACAATCTATGGTAATAAATAAATCATTGCCGAGTGAACCGTACCGGGTTTGTCGGAGATGTGGCATTTCTAGACCAACGTTACGCAAGTGGTGGAAACGATATTCTGAGCAAGGTATTGATGGATTAAGTAGCCAGAGTAGACGTCCCTTAAAATCGCCAAATACTAAAATCAATGCTGAGCTAGAAGCCTTAATATTAGAAATGCGCTCAGCTAGAAATTTTGGTGCTCGACGTTTGCAAACAGAATTGATGAGGCTGCACGGAGTCTCGTTGTCCTTAGCGACTATCCATAAAGTACTATCCACCCATCAAGTCAAACCGATTAAAAAATTCCGTCGTAAAGCAGATTTCATTCGTTATGAACGCCCATTATCAGGCGATAGAATTCAAATGGATACCTGTAAACTGGGTCCAGGACTATATCAGTACACATCTATCGATGACTGCACACGATATCGCGTTTTAAGGATATATAAACGCCGAACAGCAGCGAATACTCTCGACTTTTTAGACTGCGTAATTGAAGAAATGCCTTTTCCCATACAGCGAATACAGACCGATCGTGGGCGGGAATTCTTTGCTGAAAAAGTACAGAAAAAAATGATGCAGCATGGAATCAAATTTAGGCCAAATAAACCAGGTTCACCTCATCTGAATGGCAAGGTAGAGCATTCGCAAAAAACTGATAAATCTGAGTTCTACGCTACTGTAGATATCGATTCTGAGGATATCCAAGACAAGCTAGCCGAATGGCAGCATTACTATAACTGGATGAGACCACATTCAGCGTTGAAAGGTAAAACACCGATGGAGAGGTACTTTGAATTATGTGAAGAAACTCCTTTCTCAGATGAAGTCCAGAAGCAATACAACCCCTCAAATGAACGGATTCAACATGCCAATTACAAGACGGATCTAGAGATCGCTAAATTGAAATGATCTCTATGAATCACACATAGAAACAATGCTAAAACTTTTGACCCCATTTGGTTTAAAATTAACTGTTGTGAAGAAATGATCACTTTCTATCAGGATATTTTCGATCTCAATGAACTGTTTAACTTCTCGAATTTGATTGTCTTTATTCACAATATTCCTATTGAGTGAGTCGAATCTGTGCTCAGGTTGAGCAGTTCGGCTACTGTTCTGAAATGACAGCTTTGTCCGTTATAATTGTATAAACATTTTTAGTGTCTGGTAATTATGTCCTCATTGATCAATTTTCTATCTCGCTTTAGTACTGCAACTATTCAGCGCAGCCTTAGCTATGCTAAACACATTGATAGGGAAACGATTGAGTTCTTTGAGGAAAAAGACGGTGTCACGATGTATGCCCAAATTGAAGGGACAGATTATTATGATACTGCGATTACCTATAATCCCCAAAAAGACCGTTTAATTGATGACGACTGCACTTGTCCGGTTGGATATAACTGTAAACATGCTGCGGCTTTAGCGCGGTTATTCTTTCAGGAATATCGCCAGGAATTTCAGCAGCGTTATGCTGACTCTCAATCCCCACAGGGAATCGCAAAACGCAAACAGGGGTATGATCAGGCGCAACGCTGGTTGAATGATTTTAAACGGTATTTACAACAGACTGAACCTGAGCAGCCTGCCAAAACAAACACATGTTTAATTTACCTGTTAAATCAGTCTGTCAGCTCAAAGAAATTGACCCTTGTGGTGCAGAAGGCCAGACGCAATAAAAATGGCTCGATTGCCGGTGAAAGTGATTATACGCACTATGAAAATATCACCAGAAAGCATCTGACTTTACCGGAACAAAAACGACAATTATTTAACCAGATTTATTATTACGCCAAAATAAACAGCGACGAGCGTTTTTATCAAAGCAATCTTGATATCTCCGGAATTTCATTGGAGCACTTTAAATCTTTTATTCAAAGTGGCGATGTGTACTGGCAAAAAAAGAGCTATGCTGCACTTCAATGGTCAGAACAAGGCTATCACATCGAATTGATCTGGGAACAAGGTGTCAACAAACAGACGGAGCATTTAAACATTGAATTGGTCAATGGCGATATTCGACTCGATTTAAAATCAAATCCACATATCCAGATTCTCGCGAGCCAGCCACCATGTTATGTGGATATTCAACAGAACACGGTGGGCCAGTTATATGGTGAATATACGGCAAATCTGCTCTACCATTTTTTACAGATGCCTGATCTTCCAGCTACGCTCTTGCCAGAGTTTGAGCAACTGACTCATCAATATTCAGACGTGAAAAATCTGCCTCAGCCCGAGTCTATTCAGCATGTTGAGGTCCTTGAGGGTAGCCCCCAGCCAATTTTACGCTTTGGTGTTTTAGATAAATTTGATTGGAAATTAGAGGAGTCTGTTTGTGCTGAAATTGAATTCTCCTATGCAGGTGGGCGAATAAAAGCAGGTACATCAGGTGACAGTTTTATTGGTGAGCAGCATGGCAAAATGGTGCGACAGCTTCGGGATTTTGTTCAGGAACAACAGGCAATCCAGCGTTTACAATTGTTGGTCGAATCACTGGAGTGGGTGAAAGATCTTAGCTATTACCAGCAATTAAAACTGGATAAACAACGTCTCGATTCTATGGTTTTTGCTTTCTATGGAGACTGGATCAAGCAGCTGATGCCCATCAATCAAATTGAATTGATGGGATGGCAGATAGAGCATCTGGAACACAGCCCATTTAAGCTGCAATATGTTGAAAATTTAAATATTTCCATCACTGAATCTGAAAGCCAGCAGGACTGGTTCGATATCGGGGCGACGGTTCAGGACAGTGCAGGCAATTGTTATGATTTGCTCGATGCAATCGTAGCTTTGGTGCAAAAAAATCCTGATTTACTTGATCCACGGACTTTTAGTTATCTGAATGACAGCCAAATTTTCACCCTGAAAACTGCAGTGGATCAACCTGATTTGGCTCTATCCGCCAGGGACATTAAGCCGGTATTGTTGCATCTGCAGAGCATTTTACAGCAAGAAGAGCGCAGTATCGATCGCTATGATGCGAGTCAACTATTAGAATTACAGCATAATCTTGGGATGACATGGCAGGTCAGTGACCAGCTGCAGCAATTTGTACAGAAATTCAAACAAGGCTATCAGCAACAACTGCCGACACCACAAGGTTTTCAGGGGGAATTGCGCCCATATCAGCAGCAGGGCTTAGGCTGGTTACAGTTTTTAAGGGAAACCCAGCATGGCGGGGTTCTGGCAGATGATATGGGCTTGGGCAAAACAGCACAAACTTTAGCGCATTTACTCATGGAAAAGCAGGCTGGTCATTTGCAGGACAGCCCCGCCTTAATTGTTGCACCCACATCGCTGATGCATAACTGGTTCAAAGAAGCGGAAAAATTTACACCTGAGCTCAAGGTACTGCTGCTACAGGGCCCCGACCGCCATCAGTATTTTGAGCAGATTTCACAATATGACATTGTGTTAACCACCTATCCGCTCTTGGCGAGAGATGAAGAGCAACTGAAGCAATATGAATATCATCAACTCATTTTGGATGAAGCGCAGAATATCAAAAATCCGCGTGCCAAAGCTGCACAGGTGGTACGGCAATTAAAAGCACGACATCGCCTATGTCTAACCGGTACACCTATGGAAAATCATTTGGGTGAGCTGTGGGCACTATTTTATTTTCTGATGCCAGGATTTTTATATTCACAAGAAATCTTTAATAAAAAATACCGCTATCCGATTGAAAAACGCGGTGATCAGCAGTTAAGGCAAAAGTTGGTAAACCGCATTAAACCCTTTATTTTACGTCGCTTGAAAACTGACGTTGCCAAAGAATTGCCAGAAAAAACCACGATTGAAGTCAATATTGATATGAATGAACAGCAATCCAAGCTATACGAGGCTGTTCGTGCCACGATGCAAGCCAGCATTCAGAAAATTGTGGCAGAAAAAGGCTTTAAACGTAGTCAAATTCAAATTTTAGATGCCTTACTGAAGCTACGTCAGGTGTGCTGCCATCCTAGCTTACTAAAGCTGGATTCAGTGAAAACCGGGCAGGCACACTCTGCCAAACTTGAACAGTTGATGGATATGGTCGTTCCAATGGTGGAAGAGGGGCGAAAAATTCTTATCTTCTCTCAGTTTACCTCAATGTTGGAACTGATTGAGCAGCAGCTCCATCACGCAGAAATTGGCTATGTGAAACTGACTGGAAAGACCAAGAAACGGGATGAAGCTATTACTACATTCCAGTCTGGACAAGTGCCGGTATTTTTAATCAGTCTGAAAGCAGGAGGGGTCGGTCTGAATTTAACCGCCGCAGATACAGTCATTCACTATGATCCATGGTGGAACCCTGCTGCTGAAGATCAAGCTTCAGATCGTGCATGGCGGATTGGACAGGACAAGCCGGTATTTGTGTATAAGCTGATTACCAATAAAAGCATAGAAGAAAAAATTCTTGCCTTACAGCAAAATAAAGCAGAACTGGCACACTCTATTCTAAGTACAGATCATGAGGGCGAAGCGAAACTGACGGAAAATGACGTGATGAACTTGTTTGAGAAATTTTAGTTTGGTTTCAGATTACCCTAATCATTTGTAAGTATCTGAAAGTGCGGATGCAATTTTTTCCAATGTTGTCTTAATTTTTCTTTATGAGCAGGAATCATAGGTAAGTCTAGTAATAGCACTGGCCATACTGACCGTGCTTTGTCCATGATCGCGTGAAGTTGTTTTTCAATAACACGCCATGGAACACCGACTTTTTCAGCCCATTCTTCAAAGTGTTTCATCTCAGCTAAATACCAATCTTTATTTTTGGCAAGATTTAATGCGAAATGACGCTCATTTTCAATATATACACTGGTCATTAATATATCGTATGCGGGAGATAATCTGGGTGCACTTTTATCATGATAAATCATACTCCAGTTTTTTAAGTGCGCATCTCCATTGGCGAGTAAAATATTGACGAGTAAACGGCTGGCAAATTGCTGAATATCAATAATTTTGTTATCTGAAAATTGATAAATGATCTTTCCTATCTGCTCATAATTTGTGGTGCTGTATTTCTGATGTGGATATGCGCCGAAGATCTGAGCAAAATCTTCGATGTGAATAAGCTCTGTAGTATCAGCAGTACTCTGTCTATCAAATCTTTTGATTGCGAAAGCATATTGCTCTTGGGGTAAATTTAATGGTGGAAGGTCTTGTAAAAGGGCCATATCCACCAAGCGAATCTCAGGGACATCTATTCCGACCGTTTTGGCAAGGGTCATCATAGAATATTCATTTAGCGGAACAAAAGCATGTCTGGAAGAAGGAGTTTTGATAATCCAGTCCCCGAGTAGAGTCGTTTCCGTTGCCTGTGCTAGTGTAAAACGCCCATCTTTGGCTTTCATGGAAAACTTCATTTGGACGCCGGCCAAGGAAAACTTATTATCTGTTCGAATCTCTTGCTTTAAAATTTGATCTGGATTCGAGATCTGCAGTTTGAATTTTATTTCATCTGGAATTTCTTCTGGATCTAATGGAGTCGCAATGAGTGCTCCAGGTAAATCATGACCTAAATCTGCCAATAACTGAAATTCATTGTCTATATGTACTTTGAGGCTTTGTGCAATCAGTTCACGTAATGCCCCTTCTGGTAGCAAGTTTGATAGCAAGGGGTGTAAGCGCTGATGTGTAACATAGGTCTTTTCTAAAATTTTATCCGCTTGAGGATACAAGGGGGAAGTCAGCAGGCTCAAGGTCGGACGTTGCTGATCAAAGCGGAAAGAATCTGTAAAAACCAGAA
Source organism: Acinetobacter sp. YH01006 (assembly GCF_013420445.1). NCBI lineage: Bacteria > Pseudomonadati > Pseudomonadota > Gammaproteobacteria > Moraxellales > Moraxellaceae > Acinetobacter > Acinetobacter sp. YH01006. Next base: position 12,647 of record NZ_VOYB01000027.1, read on the forward strand.
TATTTTTTCCACTCTGAAATCCTGCCAAGTATCCAACGACAGCGTGATGTAATGTTAATTTCAGGACGGCAACAGTATTCATGGTTCCTCTCCTCCGAGAAGACCCTTCCATGGGTTAGTCATTAAGTCATCCTGATCTTCAATAGTGACTTTAATTTCATCATTCAATAATTGTCTAATCAAATGAACCTTATCATCAGGGATGAGCATCAGTTGAGCATTTAATCCTGCCGCGATAATTTCTAAGGTCTCTAATCGAGGGTTACCCTGACTTTCCAGCTTTTGGTATTGCTGTCTTGAAATGCCTGTACGGGATTGCATATCAACTTGCTTTAAGCCCAATTGGGTTCGTCTTTTTTTGATTTGCTGAAGTAAAGACTTATTCATTGTAGATAAATTTATTGCTTTTAGGTCATATAAGAAACATATTAGTTTCTTTTTTTTTGAAAAGCAATTTATGAATTTATCATTTCGATCTGTAAAATAGCCCTACTTGTATGAGAAATGGGTGTTCAAGTTGTTGTTGATTTTGCATTGTTGGACGTAAATACCAAATGATAGAGCCTGTAAATAATTTCATTCATCATCTTCCGAAAATATTGCTTCAATTTCATCCCATTGGGGCAAGTTAAATTTTTTTTATTCACTTCGAATTGTAAACCCACGCCATCAAGCACACGTTCAAATATGTCAAATGAACCTGTAAAACGGCCATTCTCTATCTCTGAAATTGTTGTTTTATTGACTTTAGTTTTTTCTGCAAGACTTTTCTGTGTATAGCCAATCCTTTTCTTGCCAAACGTATTTTTTTACCTATTTCACCTCTTGTAGCCATTTTTGCTCCCGAAACTTTGTTAGCCATATAGCAAACTTTTAACTAATTATGGTGAATGTTCGCTATATAGCAAACTTTTTATAATGGTTCTTGAATAGCTATTGAGTTTATAAGGAGGATTTGCCTCGCATCAGGTTAATAAAATCCAATATATAGCAGCAGTTCGCAATTAATTGACGGAATTAGGCCAGACATATACATCTTGAGAAGAAGAGGGGATTCTTATACCTCGCATTTGAATTATTGGAGAGGACTATCACTTTCAAATTTTTCTGTAATACTTTGCTTATCTTAAAGTTTAGCCCGAAGACCTTCCACCAATTGTAAAACAGAGGCCAATCCCTGAGGGTTCTGAATCTGTTCTATTGGAATACCACTCAACAATTTATTGGGTGATTTTATAAAATGCTGCATCCAGGCTGTATCCCCACCTGTCAGAGCATCTAGTGATGTGGTAATACGGATTAAAGTGAGGGCGATTTCTCCCTGTTTTGAAGTGGGATCTAATTCAAGAGAGGTTAAATTTTTCACTGAATCTATATTCAGTATTAAGGCTAGTTGATCGTGTGCAAGACCAAGTCGTTCAGCAGCAGCTAAAACTGCCTTAGCTAATATCATTTTCTGTTTTGCAGTTTTTTCTGATGTTGTACGCATGACCGATCCCTGTTTCAGACGCTGCTAATTCATAGAGTTTATACTATTTAATTATCGTTGATCAGACATCCAATTTTTACTAAAGATATATTAAATTTGGCTTTAGATAAGGAAGCAACGGTTAAATTATTTAACAGCATGTAGTTATTTTTAGACCTTCAGCTTTAAGTTCAAGAGATCGTGGTCTACCGATACAGGCTAGATGTAAGCAAAATTTAAATGCAGCAAGAGCATGACCATCTTTTACTGAGTAGAGTTGTAGACGAGGAAATTCCTCTTGAGTTGATGGATGTTTATCTGTTGATGCTTTTGCTAATTTGAAAAGTTGAGGCTGTTGTTTAGCATCTAACTTTGTTTGCAAATCTTGTCCAAATAAGTGCCAAAATTTGGCAGGAAATAAAGCCTTAACCTGGGAATAAAAATGTTCGAGATGATTGATATCCTTCCAGCGATAATGGATACCTGTGTGTGATGCGGTCACTCGACTCAAAAATACATTCAAAATGAATTCAATTTGTATTGGATTTTTGCGAGTTATTTTCTGTAGATGTTCAAAAAAATAAGTCACAGCGTGAAGCTCTTCAGCGGTATCAAGCATCGCTGGCTTTAAAAGGGTTGAGCTATCAATACTAAATAAACGAGGATTCCCTTTTTTTGATTTAATGTCTGCTAAATTTAGGGCATTTTCATACCAATAATTTACGAGCTCTTCTGGTAAGCATATACGTTGAGCTGCACTTTTAGGATCGTGAGTAGTCTCTAATAAGTTGAGTGTTTCATAAAAGCGTTGAAGTGAAATTTTAGAATCCTCTGTGCCGGCGAAAAAAGCAAAAAAGTCATGGGGTTGATTTGTTTGTACTGACAGTTCGTTAAGAATGTCAGTAGCATTACTTTGGAGCCAGTTTGTTTGATCGTTCAATAATATAGTTGCTAGAACTGCCTGATTTTTTTCAAAATTAAAGTCTTTTTCATCCGTTGTTATTTTCAAATTTTTAAACGTTGCATTGTAGCCCATGATTTTTTTAGCCAGTTCATTTGGCATATCTGGATGATGTTTCAGTAGTTTTTGACCAGCAATGAGATAACTAAAGTGAATATAACTTTTGAAAGTTTCAACGGGTTCTATATGCCCTAAAAGATGTGCAATAACAAACCAATGGTTTTGTCCATGTTGATTTTGAAGAAGTTCAGCTCGAATTTTTTCATATTCGTTTTCACTATAGTCAGTCAGCTCTTGCACAAGTGGTGCATATTCACAGTTCAGTAAAAGCGATAAATGATTCGCTGCCGTGTGACGAAAAGAGTGAAAGGAGTAATGATGCTCTTTAAAGACCTGATTCAATATCAGTTTTAGGGGCACAGTGACAGTGTGTTTATTCAGTTTGAACCGTACCGGGTTTGTCGGAGAGTTTTTTATTTAAGTTAGGCCACCTGACCTAACGGGTTAATCTTATCATAGTACATTGCTTCAAAATCAAAAGGTGATACATAACCTAGTGCACTATGTACACGCTCTTTATTGAACCAATCTACCCAATTTAGTGTCGCAAGTTGTACATCCGCTAAACCTTGCCAATCTGCTTTTAGATATTCAATCACCTCTGTTTTGTATAAGCCATTCACCGTTTCAGCCAAAGCATTATCGTATGAATCACCAGTCGTACCGACTGATGCTCGTAAATTTGCTGCTTCTAAACGATTGGTATAGCGAATG
>NZ_VOYB01000028.1:0-15482 GCF_013420445.1 Acinetobacter sp. YH01006
TCATGATATGAGCCATCAATCTGGATCAGCTCACCGAAGCAATCACGGTTATAGCGTGGCTGGTATGGGCGTTTTAGACGTTTGGATCGCGGAATCCAAAGGTCATTTGCAGTCATCCAGCGCCGAACCGTTTCTACCGGGATATTCAGGTCAAACATGCTGCTGAGCTTCTCATGCGCCAAGGTAGGTCCAAAGCCCAGCAGATGTTCAGAAATAATGGAAAGACATTGCGATTTTAATAAATCGTCATGGCGATGATGGCCCGGTTGACCACGACTGGCATGCGTCATGCCTGAAACACCATCTTGATTGAGCTTCTGCAATAACCGGGTAATTTGACGGGTGGAAAGATTCAGGATTTCAGCAGCACGGACTTGGGTAATACGATGATCTCGAACGTCTTGCAGAACTGCAAGACGTTGAATTTCTTTGTCAGACATAGTGATCAGCATCTATATTTTATATCCAGTCCATGGTGATAAAAACCATCATAAACCAGACATTTTTATTGGTGAGAATATAGACACTTTAAATGGGTTCTAACACAAGTATTTCGTATAAGGTGTATTATGTTAATTTTAGAAAATCTTAATCTTTAACTAACATAATCTTCAGTTGATATCACTTGAGCATATGCAAATTCAAAAGCGGCCATTAATGTTGCATGGACATGACCAGCAGGTACTTTAACGCCATTAAATTCCAAGTCTAGTGTTGCACAAGCATCATGAATAACTTTTACCTTATAACCAAAATCAGAAGCAGCACGAACAGCAGCATCAATACACATATGGCTCATAGCACCAATCACGACTAACTCAGTCACTTGATTGCTATCTAAAATTTCTTTGAGATTCGTGTTTAAGAACGCATTGATGTGATTTTTAATGATCACAGATTCATCTTCTTGCGGCTTAACTGTGTCCTGAAATTCAATACCATTTGAGCTAGGTTCAAATATAGGAGATTCAGCATCAGCAATATGTTGGACATGAATCACTTGAGTACCCTGTTTACGGGCCTTCGCAATTACTTTCACTGCATTAGCAGCAGCTTGTTCAATATTTACCAATGGTAATTTACCTGTAGGTAGATATTCATTTTGTAAGTCGATAACTAATAAAGCTGATTTTGACATATCTATTCCTTTACTTAACTAATATTTGTTTTGTTCTGCTTAGGATTTTAAAGAAGTGGAATGCTTCCACTTCTTTAAGTTACTTTAGAAAGAAAGCGTTTCACCATCGATAGGAATTAAAACCTTATCTTGAATCCCTTTGTCTTCTACATATTCTGCAAGTTGAGCACGTGTTACCGACATATGATTAATGGCATCCATATGAACCGCGACAATTTTAGCATTAGGTGCTTTTTGGGTTGCGTGATAAGTATCTTCTTTCCCCATAATGATGGACTCTTTATATCCATCCATTAATGCATTACCTGTATTTAATACAATTACATCAGGTTTAAATGTTTGAATTGCCTGATCAACTTCAGGACGCCAAATGGTATCTCCTGCAACATAAACTGTTTCATGGCCTGCTGCTTCAAAAACCATACCCATCGCTTCACCTAAGCCAGCTTTAAGTTCAGCATTACGATACATTTCGTCAGTACCATGTTGACCACCAGTTTTAGTTAACTTAACACCTTGGAAAGTAGTTACAGTTAATACACGAACATCTTTGAAGCCTTGTGCTTGGATGATTTTTTGATCTGCTTTATTCTGTACAAACAAAGGCATATTTTTTGGAATAGCCGCTTGGGCTGCATCATCCCAATGATCTAAATGGGTATGTGTCACAATTACCGCATCTACACCTTCTAAAACCGTTTCAGGCTTGATAGGTAAATCAACTAATGGATTGCGTAAATAACTGCGATGACTATTAGGGAAACCCTCATAAAAGCCTTTTTTCGCAAACATTGGGTCAATTAAAAAAGTTGTATCCGCATAGGTTACTTTAATCGTTGCATTGCGAATTTCTTGTATATGCGTCACTTTAGAGGTATCTCGCTGAACTACTTTATCATTCGCATATAAATGGACTGAAGCCATTGCCAGAGAGAGTGCAATAACAGAGCTACTTAAAATTTTATTCATGTTCTAGATCCAATCATTTAGTCATACTTGAATCATGATAGAAATCATCAAACAAAAAAATTGTCCTTAAGGACAATCATCGAAACTATTGGGACAATATGCTATATTTATTATTTTAGAGAGGTAGATCGAATGGCTATACCAGTGATTGGATTGTTCGTTTACCCCAATATAAATCCATTTCACTTCTCTATCCCCCATATCATTTTCAATATCAAGATTGAAGATAAACGCCTATTTGATCTGAAAATTTTTTCTATAGATGGCCAACCCGTAAAAACAGAACAGTCTATGATGATTATCCCTGATGGTGGGATTGAACTCATTAAAGAGTCGGATCTTATTATTATTCCTGGATGGGATGATTTTAATCATGAGCCTGAACAAGTACTTATCGATGCCCTAAATTGTGCATATCAGACTGGAATTAGAATTGTAGGGTTATGCTATGGAACTTATGCATTAGCATATGCTGGTTTACTTGACCATAAAAAAGCAGCTACGCACTGGATGGCTGAACAAGATTTCAGTGAGCGATTTCCACAGGTTCAGCTTGATCATGATGCCTTGTATGTAGAAGACCAAAGGATCGTAACCTCTGCTGGAACAGGCGCAGCGTTAGACTGCTGTTTGTACTTGGTACGTGAAATCTATAATGCACAAATTGCGAATAAAGTCTCTAGAGTAATGGTAATTCCGCCTCACCGTGAAGGTGGGCAAGCTCAGTTTATTGAACAGCCAGTAGCAGAATCGAGCCAAGATTCACAAATTAACCTATTACTTGATTTTTTAAGAACGAATTTAGCTGTACAACATAATATTGAAAGCCTAGCTGAACGGACACATATGACACGCAGGACATTCACACGGCATTTTAAGAAAGCGACAGGCATGACCCTGGTTGATTGGCTGAATACTGAAAGAATCAGATTAAGTTGTGAACTCTTAGAAACAACAAACTTGTCTATCGAAAAGATAACCGAGCTTTCAGGTTTTAATAATACAGTGTCATTTAGAAAAAATTTTCGTGAAAAATATGGTACAAGTCCTCAAGCGTGGAGAAAATCTTTTGGGATCATTAATGAGAATAATCCGCCTCATTTAACATAATGGATATTATACGAAATTGAAATGTTAGAACCCATTTAAAGTGTCTATATTCTCACCAATAAAAATGTCTAGTTTATGATGGTTTTTATCACCATGGACTGGATATAAAATATAGATGCTGATCACTATGTCGGATAAAGAACTTAAACGATTGTCGGTCTTGCAGGAAATCTGCGATCAACGCATAACTCAATCCCAGGCTGCTCAGCTACTTCTACTTCATATTTCAGAATGTCAGGTCAGACGCTTACTGCAGAAATACAAAGTTCAAGGTCCAGCTGCATTAGCCCATACGGGTCGTGGCCAAACCAGCAATTCCAGGCTTTCTTAAGAACTCAGACTCAAGTGCCTCAATATTGTTTCTGATCAACTGCGTGGTTTCGGACCAACCTTGGCGCATGAAAAGCTTATTCAACAGGAGTTATGGTTCATTCTGACCAAGGCAGTCAGTACTGTAGTCGTGCTTTTAGAGCACTATTATTGACGAATAACTGTATTCAAAGTATGTCACGCAGTCTTGCGCAGTACACTGCTCATGTTGGGACAATGCAGTGACTGAAAGCTTCTTTCATACATTGAAAGGTCATGTAATCCATGGCGTGTGTTTGCCACTCGAAAAGAAGCGAATGCTGTCTTGTTTGACTATATCGAGATTTATTACAATCGAATCAGAAGACATTCTGCAAATGGCTGGTTAAGTCCTGAAGCCTTTGAACAAAAATATTGTAAGAATTTAGAGGGATCGACTGTCCACAATACTGTCTAGGATCAGATAAAGGATTCTGCATCTGAAAAAGGCCTTTAGCTTAATTCTGAGCTTCGACTAATGACAAAATATAAGACTTCTACCTCTGAAAATTATAAAAAATCAATTGTTTTGATCTTTAAAGAATGAGGATATAGTATTTGTGAAATTACTTAGCTGCTTAAAACTTAATTCTAATTGGTTAATAGGTGAAAAATGAAATTAGCAGAAGCTCTCTTACTTCGAAGTGATCAACAAAAAAAAATTATTTCACTAAAACAACGTATCAATGCAAATGTATTGGTACAAGATGGTGATAAACCATCTGAAGATCCTAATGAACTATTAAAACAAGTATTTTCTTTAATTCAAGAATTTCAAAAATTAAGTTATGCAATTCATGAAACTAATGCTTTAACAAAATTAAATGATGGTCGTTCTCTACTTGCTTTATTGTCTTTGCGTGATGAATTTGTAGAACAGCACAAAACCCTAACTGCAGCAATAAGTAATACATCTCGTGAATCTGATCGTTATAGTACGCGGGAAATAAAGTGGCATAAAGTTATTCCAGTTTCATCATTACAAAAACAAGCTGATGATATTAGTCTTAAATTACGTGATTTAAATGTGTTAATTCAGTCGAATAATTGGAAAATTGATTTGATTGAAGCCTAATAGTCCTTTAGATATAATCAAGTTGAACATACTGGGCGAGTACAAGATCCCTTACTTCCACAACATAGGATTGTAAATAAAGTGTAGTGGCTTGCAAAGCAAGTGGATAAGCTTAAAATTTTAAGTACAAATCAATCCATCACTTGGCAGAACTCAAATCTTTGTGCAAACAAAGTTACACGTTACTTATAACTACCATGTACTGACAGTATGTTCACCTCAATTACTAAAAATAAAGAAATGAGCAAGCATCAGCTGAAGCACATTCCTATTTTTAATTCGGTTCGGCTTTGTTGCATAACGAGCTGAAAGACAGATTTTGAAAATAGCGGATTCAAATCACAAGTGCGACACATTTGTAGTTAGGTGAAAAAGTTAGGTGTATTCGTAGAATCATTAGACTTTTTCAACTCGCAATTGGAAAGCACGCAATGAAGAAATACACCCAACTCTCTCAAGATGAAAGTAAGCATCCGCTGAGCCCCACTTTTCCTCACTCATGAATACCACGATAGTGTCCACTAAACTTTAAGTGGACACCTATTTATGGATTTAAAGACAGTTATAGACAGCACACCAATGCTAAAAAAGCCCCGTCGAACCTTCACGGCTGAATTTAAACATCAACTTATTCAGCAATGCCAGCAGCCAGATACATCAGTGGCTAACTTAATCGCTGCACTGGTAAACCGAATGAACTTGTAATAACGACTTTCGCAAGAGGTCTATTTTATACAGATGATTTCAGTTTAACCCCCATCATATTAAGTGAAGCTCAAAAAGCAGGATTTGAACCTAATATTGTCTGTAAAAGTAGCCAATGGGATTTCATAGTAAAAATGGTAGAGGCAAATATGGGCATAGCTATTCTTCCAGAAATTTACTGTAGAAAATTTAGTAACTTAAAAAAAATATACTTCAATAGTGATGATATGACCTGGCAATTACATATGGCTTGGCATAAAGGATTAGAGATCTCTCATGCAACAAAAGCCTGGTTAAATTTAGTAAATAAATATAGTCATGAAATAAGTCTTTAAAATTACATTTAGCATAAAATCTCTTATGCGAAGTCCAATATTAAATTAATCCCTTCACAAGGAAGAAGCTTGCTACAATGACCAATAAAACTGCAAAGCATTTCTTTAACATTGCTGGTGATAAAGCATGTGCCGCCTTCGCACCAAACTTAGCCGTAATGAAACTCATGATGCTAATGCCAATAAATGCATAAATATGCACATAACCAATGGTATTAGGTACATTAATCTCAGCATTTATACCAAAAATAATAAAACCTAATGCACCAGCAACAGCAATGGGGAGTCCACATGCCGCAGATGTTCCAACCGCCTTCTGCATGACCACACCATAGCGATTCAGGTACGGAACCGTCAGGCTACCGCCACCAATCCCAAAGATTGCTGATGCAACTCCAATCACACTACCAGCAGCAATTTGTTGACCTGATGAAGGTAAATTTTTCGTTGGATCAATTACTTTTTTGGCACCTGTAAACATGGTATAGGCAACCCAAATCAGAAATAAGCCAACAATGATTTGTAGATGTAATCCTGATATCAAACCTGCAATACCCGCCCCAAAAAAGCAACCAATCGCCATGGGTGGTGCTAGATTTTTAAATACCGACCAAATCACAGCCCCATTTTTATGATGCGCCATCAATGAGCTAATCGAAGTAACAACAATGGTTGCTAAAGATGTGCCTAATGCGAGGTGCATAACCACATCGGGGTCATAACCCACTTGAGTAAAGACAATAAAAAGCAGTGGCACAATAATCGTACCACCGCCGACACCAAACAGCCCTGCTGCAAAACCAGCAAAAGCACCGATGACTAAAAAGGTTATAAGTTCCACAATAGACTAACTTTAAAAAATGAAAGGATTAAGGCGTTGAATTAAGCGTGTTCCAACTGACCCACTTGATGATAAGCACGGTTAAAATACACCAGGCTTTCTTCTTGATCGCTTTGTTGAACTTGAAGCACACGACACATGAAAATACTGTGTGTACCCACTTGCTGAATGTCCTGAATTTCACAGTCAAAACTGACCAAGGCATCTTGCAAAATAGGTGAACCAGTTTCCAACGCACTCCACTCACCTAAGTTGAAACGCTCTTCAGAACTGAATTTACTTGAAGCAAAAGCATTTGAAAGCTGTTCATGCTGAGTACTTAGTACGTTTACAGCCAAGACTTTATTTTCAACAAAATGGGCATGTGAACGGGAGGATTGATTCATACAGACCAATAACGTTGGCGGTGTATCCGTCACGCTACATACGGCAGATGCAGTAAATCCATGCATACCTGCTTTACTCGCAGTCGTAATAACATTCACTGCTGTGGTGAGTAAAGACATTGCATTTCTAAAGTCTGTTGCTTCAATCATCTCTTTCATCTCAAATGTACATATCACGTGCTCGTGCTTTAAGTAGAACAAATCATCTTGCAATAATTTGCCCCTGCTTCGCACGAGACTACGTTTGATTAAGCTTCTAGCTCTTTACGAACAATGGCAGCACCTGCGCTTAAAGCCTCAAGCTTGCCACGTGCAACTTGGCGAGAAAGTGGTGTCATACCACAGTTGGTTGAAGGATAGAGTTTATCTGCATCAACAAATTGAAGTGCTTTACGTAAGGTATTCGCCACTTCTTCTGCAGTTTCAACTTTGCTAGTTGCTACATCAATGGCACCCACCATCACTTTCTTACCACGGATCAATTCAATCAAATCCATTGGTACACGTGAGTTTTGGCATTCAAGTGAAATAATATCGAGCTTAGATTGTTGTAGTTTCGGGAATGACTCTTCGTATTGACGCCATTCATTACCTAAAGTTTGTTTCCAATCTGTATTGGCTTTAATGCCGTAACCATAGCAAATATGAACTGCAGTTTCACATTTTAGACCTTCAAGTGCACGTTCTAAGGTTGGTACACCCCAGTCATTCACTTCATCAAAGAATACGTTAAACGCAGGTTCATCAAATTGGATAATGTCTACGCCTGCTGCTTCAAGTTCTAAAGCTTCTTGGTTCAAAATTTTGGCAAATTCCCAAGCCAGTTTTTCACGGCTCTTGTAGTGTCCGTCAAAAAGTGTATCAATCATGGTCATTGGACCAGGCAACGCCCATTTAATTGGCTGACTGGTTTGGCTGCGTAAAAATTTCGCATCGTCTACAAACACTGCTTTTTTACGAGAAACTTCACCCACAACTGAAGGTACACTTGCATCATAACGATTACGAATACGCATGGTTTCACGCTTTTCGAAATCTACACCTTCAAGATGTTCAATAAACGTGGTTACAAAGTGCTGACGGGTTTGCTCACCATCACTCACGATATCGATACCTGCAGTGACTTGCTCATGTAATGATAATTTCAAAGCATCACGTTTAGCTTCTAATAATTCTTCGCCTTCAAGCTTCCATGCAGACCATAATTTTTCAGGTTCAGCTAACCAAGACGGTTTTGGCAAGCTACCCGCAGTTGAAGTTGGGAGTAAAAGTTTCGGTTGTGTAAGCGCCATGTCTAATCTTCTTTGTCTAAATTCGTAAATCTGTTTATCAATTTAATGGATTAAGCAGCTGTTTCGACTTCGAAATTTGCAGCCCATTCATTTAAAATGTCTTGATAAGGCTTAATGAAGTTTTCTTCCGTCCATTTACCTTGTTTAACTGCAAGCTCACCACGTTCCACACGGTCATAGACCACACGTGTAAGTGAATAATCGCCATAGCTTAGACTTGGTTGATACACCACACCTGCAGGAGAGTTGGTGTTGTAAATTTCAGGACGATAGATCCGTTGGAAACTTTCCATGGTCGCAATAGCACTGATCAATTCAAAATCAGTATAATCACGGACTAAATCGCCAGCGAAATAGAATGCTAATGGTGCATTACCACCTTCTGGTTTAAAGTAGCGTACACGTAAACCCATTTTGGCAAAATATTCATCGGTACGTGAATATTCATCATTTTTGTATTCCACACCCAAAATAGGATGTACGTTGGCTGTACGGAAATACGTTTTAGAGGTTGAAACGCTTAAGCAAATGACAGGTTGTTTTTTAAATTCTGCTTTAAATACATCTGAATTGACTAAATGTTGATAAAGCTTGCCATGTAGATTGCCAAAATCTTCAGGTTTTTCACCTACACCACAACCCAATTGTGGCAATACCACGCTGAAGTCGTAATCACGCACATAAGATGAGAAGCTATTGCCGATCATGCCTTCAATACGCTCACCTGTTTGATGGTCAATCACAACACTTTTAAGTGTTTCAATAAATGGGAAAGTTTGACCATTACCTTCAATATCAATTTCCGCAGAAATAATGTCAATCTCAAGTGAATAGCGATCACCTTTCGGGTTATCAACGGTTGCCAAGCTATTAAAACGGTTGTTGATCATCGCAAGGGTACGACGCAAGTTTTCTTCACGGCTTTCCCCACGTGCCAAATTGGCAAAGTTTGTGGTTAAACGTGTGTTTTCTGCTGGTGTATAATTCTCATCAAAACGGATACGTTTAATTGAACACTCAAATGCTGTACTCATGGAGATTGCCACCTAAAAATTTTATAAAAAGTTAAATTTCTGAATGGCTATATTTAAACGTGAATAAGAAAGTGAGTAAAACGATATAAATTCAGCTTAAGATGAGAAATACTCATCTTAATAAATTAAAGATGCTGAGGATTTTTAGTTATTCAGTAAGCTAAGCGGCTATCTAAAATCTTTATCTGAAATTGGTAATGTTTTTTGCAACTCTACCATTTGTACGTGTTACGTCAAAAAGCAAAACAGAAACCGTAGCCCCAGGCAACACCCCTCTCATCATAAAATTATACCAGTCAGTAAAATACCTTTAGATTAAGCATGTGTATGTTGGTTATTATTGTTGATTATCACAATAAATTAGTGACCAAAAATCAAATTACCCCACCCTACATTAAATTACACCACACAAAATAAAAACTCTATATAACTGTTATATATAGAGTTTACTAACATACCAATTATGTTATTTAGTGTATCTTATGTTGGTGACTCTTACCAAGGTTGGTTTATCTTACAACCGGGCCAAAGAATCCTCGCTCAAGCGTGTTATCGCCTGAAGATGAGACGGCAATTGTTGCTTTTCAAAAACGCACTTTGTTGCCGCTAGACGATTGCCTTTATGCATTGCAGCCAAGTATTCCTTATCTGACACGCTCGTCGTTATACCGCTGCTTGCAGCGGCATGGTATTTCACGACTGCCTAAGGTACAAGGTGATCGCCCTGACAGGAAGCGCTTCAATGGTTACTTTCATATCGACATCGCTGAGATGCAAACAGCACAGGGTAAGCTTTATCTCTTCGTGGCTTTATTGCATAAATATTTTGCAAGATACTGATTTTTAAGGGGTTTTATAAAATTTTAATAAAAAATAAATATAATTAAATCATAGTGTTAGGTATTCGTGCAGCAAAGCCGTTCAGGAACACAAAGGTAAGGTAATAACATCTTTTTTAATAGGGATATTTTATTGTCCTCCCTACTCCGTACATCAAAGTTTTATTTGTAGATTTACCTATCATTAACCCATTTTTCATTCATATTTCCTGTTAAATTTAAGATTGCTTTAAAAATATTTAAACAATAACATTAGTGATAATTATTATCATTTACATCAACTAAAATGTCTTCTACCGTTCCTTCATCATTTAAACTATCTTTACTCAGTTTTTCGATTTTAGTTACACAACAAAGTTTTGCCGATGATACTCAGCAATTACCGACGATTACCGTTACAGCGGAATCAGAACAGAGTGAGCTCAGCTCTGAACAGAGTAAAGCCTATATCATCCAAAACTCGTCAACCGCCTCAAAACTGAATATTCCACTTAAGGAAACGCCGCAAACAGTCAATGTCCTTACCCGCCAGCAGCTGGATGACTTTGCTTTGGATAATACACGGGATGTACTGCGCAATACCCCTGGCATTATCGTCAGCAATCAGGAAACGGAACGGACCTCCTACCTTGCCCGAGGTTTCGAGATTTCAAATGTTTTAGTCGATGGCGTTGGTATTCCACTCGAAGGCTATAATTATAATAATGATAATCCAGACAGTTTTTTGTTTGACCGTGTAGAAGTGGTCAAAGGCGCGAATGCCTTAAATAATGGAATTGGCGATCCCGGCGCAACTATTAATATGATTCGCAAACGCCCGACATCCGACCTTCAAACAGCCTTTAATGCCAGTTATGGCTCATGGAATACGCAGCGCTATGAAGTAGATGTATCCTCTCCTCTCACCCAAGATGGAAAAGTCAGAGGTCGTGTATTTGGCTATCAACAAACAGGCGACAGTTATCTGGATCGTTATGAACTGGAAAAGAACGGCATAGGTGCTGTTGTGGAGGCAGATGTAACTGACACAACTCTATTGACTGCTGGCTATACCGAAACCAATCACAAGCCGAATGGTGTCAATTGGGGTTCTAATCCACTGATCAATACTGAAGGCGAGCAGCTCAGTTACTCACGGAATTATAATTACAGTCCAAGCTGGGCCCACTGGGATAGCAATATTAAAAGCTACTTTGCCGAGCTTGAACAAAAACTGGGTGGCGACTGGACAGCCAAACTGACCTATGATGAAAAACGTACACAACGCGATTCAAAGCTCTTGTTTCTGTCCGGCAAACCTGGCGCAAATGGCACTTCAGGCATCTTCCTCTACCCAGGCATGTATATTGATGACAATAAAGAACAACAAGCCAGCCTGAGTTTTAGCGGCACCTATCCGCTTTGGGGACAACGCCATGAAGCCTCATTGGGCTATGTCTGGGCCAAAAATCGTCTGGATGAATTGGGTTATGCTGGCAGCTTTGTCAATCCGCTGACCACAGATTTAGCCAGTTTTACACCCGAAGAACCAAGCTGGGATATGTCGAAAACCAGTGGTGAAATGCATATCCGGCAGAAGAACCAGAGCCTTTATGCTGCGACCCGACTGCATCTGAATGATGATCTGAAACTGCTTTTAGGTGCGAACTATGTTCAGGCTGAAAGCAGTGGTAGCAGTTATGGGACCGACACCATTTATGATGAAGATAAAGTTTTACCCTATGCCGGTCTGACCTATAACTTTAGCCCTGAATATACAGGCTATCTGAGTTATACCTCGATTTTCCGTCCGCAAACCACCAGAGCAGATGATGGCAGCATTAACAAACCGATCGAAGGTGAAAGCTATGAAGTCGGAGTCAAAGGTTCTTGGCTAGATGACAAGCTTACCGCCACCATGGCTGTGTTCAGAACGGAGCAAAGTAATTATCCGCTTCGTGATTCTGATGGTATTCCGACTTTACGCACAACTCAGGTCAGTAACCTGCGTTCCCAAGGCTACGAGTTTGGCTTGGCGGGACAACTGACCGACCATTTTAACTTAAGCTTTGGTTATACCCAGTTTAGCCTGAAAGATCTGATCAATGGCGGTGATGCGCGTACCTTCAATCCAACCCAGTCTTTTAATCTTTTAACTACCTATCAGGTGCCGCAACTTCCAAAACTGAAACTGGGCCTTGGTGTGCAGTGGCAAGATCAGACCTATCTAGATGTGCCTGAAGCAACCGCCAATGGAGTGATTACCCAGAAAGCTGGAATCATTGAGCAGGATGCTTATGCGCTCGTGAACTTAATGGCCAGCTATGAGCTGAATGAGCATATGACCTTGCAAGCCAATGGTAATAACCTGACCAATGAAAAATATCTGTTCAATTTCCCGAATCAGCAAGGTTTTTATGGTGCACCAGCAAATTACAGCGTTGCTGTGAAATTTAAATACTGATTTTCAAACTTAGCCTTGACGACATGTTCAGGGCTAAATCATCACTACATACACAAAAACAGGTAAAACAAATGAAAAAAATGATCGCTCTGACCCTCGGACTGTCTATGACACTTTCAGCTCAGGCGCATATGCTTTGGCTGGAACGTGATACAGATAAGCAGACTCATGCGTTCTTTGGTGAATATAGTGAACAGCTTAAAGAAACGCAGCAAGGTGCCTTGAAGTCTTTTAATCAAGCAAAGGCCGTTCAGTCTAGAAAAAGCTTTAGTCCTCAAATGCAACAAGATCATTTGCTTTATGCGACCCAAGGCCAGACAGATGTCCAGCTCAGTCATGAATTGATCTATGGAGAATCATTGTTGAGCTATCATGCCAAATCCGGCAGACAAAACTTGAAAGCAGAGTCAGAACTAGATATTGTCCCGACCCAGATCAACAGCAATACATTTACGGTACTGTATCAGGGTAAAGCTGCTGCGGATGTTGAAGTCACAGTCTTTTCCCCGCAATTCTGGCTAAAAAAATACACCACCAACGGCCAAGGCCAGATTACGATCGCCACGCCATGGAAAGGTCAATATGTCATTGAAGTTGGCAAAGAAGCAGACAAGGCAGGAAAATTGAATCAGCAGGCCTATAAAAAACAGTATCTGGTAACGACTTTAAGTTTTGTTTATTAAGTTTTTAGATTTTCATCAGTATAGATTTATTCAAGGCCAAATATGATGTCTGTTGTAGTGCAGCCACTTGCCATTCTCTATCGCTTAGGCATGACCTTTGGCATTGGCTACTTGTGCAGTTATTTAATCGCACTCGATCTGGCTTACTTTCTACAGGCTTTTCTGCCTAAAGCTGAGTCTGTCTATTTGGCTGCATTTACTGCCCTGATTTTTTATGTTTGTTTTGTGATTGGAATCTTCTGTATCCAAAGTTTAAAAAAGCTTTCTATCTATAGCCTGATTCCTTTACTTATTTTATTTCTCTTCTCCCGCTTCATAGGTTAAACCATGCATAAATCTGTCCGTCAATCCATGGCATGTTTACATTCATGGCTGGGTTTAAGCTTTGGCTGGTTACTCTTTGCGATCTTTTTAACAGGCGCGGTCACCTATTACCGACATGAAATCAGTCTATGGATGCAGCCTGAATTTGCCACAATGCAAGTCAATCAGGAAACTGCCTTAAAATCTGCTTACAGCTATTTACAGCAGCATGCACCGGACGCCCAAAACTGGTATATTGGAGTCGCCAATCAAGACTCACCGGTGAATAAAGTCTACTGGCAAAAAGCGGATGGTGGCTATGAAGTCAAAACCCTGAATGCTTCGACAGGAAAAGAATTACAGCTTTCAGCCACACAAGGGGGAGATTTTTTCTATAATTTTCATTTTCAGCTCTATGGTATGCCCTACACCATTGGTCGGCTGATTGTGACGATTGCTGCCTTTATCATGTTATTGACTCTGATTTCAGGAATCATTACCCATAAAAAAATCCTGACAGACTTTTTTACCCTAAGAGCCTTTAAAGGACAGCGCTCTTATCTGGATTTTCATAATGTCAGTTCAGTGATTGCCCTGCCGTTCTTTTTGACCATGACATTTACCGGGTTGGCGATTTTCTTTTATATCGTGCTGCCTTCCGGTATGAAAAAACTTTATCCAGACAATCCCTTTCAATATTTTGAAGAAATTCGCACAATCAATACATCAGCCACCCACTCAGTTCCTGTGAAAACCCAGATGCTGCCAATTCAACATTTTATCACCACGGCACAGCAACACTGGGGATATGCGGAATTTGACAATATCACGGTCAAGCAGCCCAATACCCAGCTGGCACACATAACCTTAACTCAGCTCAAAGATCATTCCATTACACGAAATCAGGCACAGCTTATTTTAAATGCTGCTACCGGAAAATTGCTTGAAAATACACGAAATGAAAGTGCAATTGCCACACTAAATGCCAGCATGTATGGTTTACATATGGCACGTTTTGCCGAACCTGTTTTACGTTTAGGGTTATTTTTCTCCGGCATATTAGGCTGCGCAATGATTGCATCCGGATTGCTGCTGTGGAGCCTGAAACGCCAGATGCAGAAAAAATCAGTGCGGTTTCATCTCGGACACTATTTAGTGAACCGCTTGAATATCACCATAATTATTGGCTTGCCGCTTGCCATGCTGGGATATCTCTATGCGAATCGTTTTATCAGTATTCCTGTAGGTGCACCAAATTATGAAATTTATAGTTTTTTCTCTATCTGGCTTGGCAGTTTTATCCTGGCATGTGTAACCCCACAGCAAGATATATGGAGAATGCAGCTTAAACTTCTGATTTGTGCTGCCTTTATAATTCCCCTGATTGATATTTATTATTTAGTTTCCCAGCAATATGTTGATTCTTTTGCGACTTATTGGCCTTTTTTGCGTATTGATCTGATGTTATGGACCTTGGCACTGCTTGCCCTATTGTTACACCAGAAAATTACGCCCATTCAGCAAAAGGCTATTAAGAAAATCCAGACCAAACTGAAAGCCGTACAGCAGGAGTCTTCCATATGATATGGATCGCAATCATGGGGCTTTTATGGCTAAGCTGTTTTGGTTTTTATGCGGTAAGTGCAAAGCAGATCCTAAAAACCCGAAAATCTCGGTACGCTTTTTTAGCGAATTTTCCTACGTACACTAAATTCGCTGCAGGTATTTTCTTATTCGTCGTAATGGTTTTATTACGGACCCGGTTTAGCTACAGTATCAGCTTTGTGGCTCTATGGGTATTTCTAAGCCCCGTACTTTTTATCTTTATCTTAAAAATGAATAAAGCATTTTAGTATTAGACTTCCTTCATAAATCATTTTTCAACCAATTTAATTGTTTATCTTTCACCCAATCTAAATTGTATATGCCAGCAAGTAAATTAAACCGCAGGTTTAATCGTTTACGACGATTTCTATATACA
>NZ_VOYB01000029.1:0-15052 GCF_013420445.1 Acinetobacter sp. YH01006
GTACACAGTGCACTGGGTTATGTATCGCCTTTTGAGTTTGAAGCAATGTACTATGATAAGATTAACCCGTTAGGTCAGGTGGCCTAACTTAAATAAAAAAGTCTCCGACAAACCCGGTACGGTTCATTCTGTTCAAGAAGCTTAACGAGCCTTAGACTTCTAATAGCTTCTCTAAACTTTGGACCTTGGGATTTTCCTGCTGGTTCGAACAAAGCTATAAAATCACTTTCTTCAAAGCAATCAGGTGGTATTTTTATGGCAGTAGAGCTTTCGGCAGGATTAGTTGGACTACCTAAGTGAACATTAGTTACTGAATTATCCTCAAATTTACTATATTCACCAGTTGGGTCTAATAAGATGATTTTGGAGTTAAATCTTAAACATTCTTCTAAGATTCGAGCTGTCGTATAGCTTTTTCCTCCGCCCGTTGCACCTAAAATACCTAAATGACGTCCAAATAGTTTTTCCGGTGTTATAGAAATTCCACAACTGTCATTTAAAATTGATCCAATATGTAAATTTATATTTGGATCTCCTTTTTGCATTTTCTGAGGAATTTTTGCAATAAATTCATGCGGTGCTGAATAAATTAAATCATTTATACTTGGATAGTAATCCACACCTGCTGATACTCTTAGATCATCCATTTGGATTGTTCCAAGAAGTTGTACACGGCCTACGATATCCAAATTTGACTTCGCTAAATCATCTTTCTTTATTTCTATGATACGTCCTAAAACTAAGTTGACTTGGCTTTCAATAATAACAAATTCACCAACTTCACCTTTGCCATAACGATTTCCACCAAAATATGTAGGTTCATGATTGTCATTGATGTATTTGAATTGAATACTGCTAGCATTAATTGAATTTACTTTTCCAAACATCAGTTCAGGTTGTAAAATTCCATTAAACATGATGACCTCCAAATGCTTTTTGGAGATTCTCGTAAAGATTTTCAGCAGGTGATAATGCTGTTAAATCAGGAATAATTTCTGATAGTTTTCCAAAATCACTATTTATAAAGATTATTTCATCATTTTTTCGAGTGTCTGCAACATGTTTTAATCTCTCCCAATACGGTGAAGTGGAGTTGGCATCTTTTAGAAAGTCATTTTTTAGAGTTGGTGTGCAAATAATAACTTTAAGATGTGGATTTGAATAAATGGCAGAAAGGATAGGTTCAGATAGATGATCGTCGTTAAAGCCAAATCCAACAATAATTAAACACGTATTAGGCTCTCGTAGCGCATGGTTAAATCTAGAGATTAGTTCTAGGTGTGGCTGTACATATGATTGCTGGTATTTACCTTTAGCTGGAAAAATCATACAACTTTGTTCAGCTTCTACCTTATCAACCTGTTGGACTGGGTAGCCATTTTCTCTTTTCCAATTAACAGATCCATGCAACTTGTATAGCTGAAACACGCCTTCAAGATATTGAGGATTGTTTAAGTTTATTGTCGGACTTCTTTTGATGATATCTAGATCAAAGAACTTCGGATCATATATACGAGGAAATGAAAAAGAAAAACCATCTATAACAGTAATCCCTAATTTACTAGCAGCTGTTTCAAAACATGTATCGTAGTTTGTTGTAAATAACTTAATACGAGGGTCTTTTGATTTTCTTCGGGACAATTTCCTAATAAATTCACGATGTTTAGTCAATTGTTCTTGTTCATTCGTAATAAATTGGCAGGCTTCTAAAATCTTTTTTTTACAACTTAGGACAAATTCTCTTGTTGATATGCAGTCGTCTTCTTTTGTGATTTGAATAAAAGATTCACAATGGGAAAGACATTCTTCAATATTTTTATATTTTTCTTCAACTACATAAGTATCATACTTACTCTCGCTAAAAGCTTTATTACTTAGTTCATGCATGTCATCTTTGGTGCATCGCTCCCATAAATTCCACATCGATGGACCATTTATAGGTGAACCTAAAGAAGTACCACTACCTGCAAGTACCATAATATTGGGCATTTGAATTGCTGTTTTTAATTTTTGAGAAAGCAGTTCTTTAGTATTTCTTTGGCTTTCTAATCGAGTTTTCTCATCTGCAATTTCTTTTTCTGTGGTTGGTGGTGGAGACAGAGGTGGTGCAGATTCTCCTTCTTCAAGAATAAATTTATCATTATCAAATCTATTCCATAGCCCTGTCTGAAAGTCATAAAGCTCAAAAGTACTTATTTTCATAATTGTAGATAGTTGAAATTTATATTATTTGAATAATATTTAATCTTTTATGTTATTTCAAAGGAATATTACTTCTTTCTACGTATTAAGCAAAAATTATAAATTCATACTAAGTAAAATCTAATTTTGTACCACTCGATATCACTTTTACCCCTTCTCAGTAATGTTTTGAACCAATCTGTAAACCTGCACACGCCATAAAAAAATCAATGATAAGTTAAATGATTCGAACAGATTTCGCTTGTTATAGCTGAATGCGATAGAAGTTTAGAACAGGCAAAACTTATAATTGAAAAAAGGGAAAACCATGGCTTATCAATCTATTAATCCATTTACCAATCAAAAATTGAAAGACTACCCAACGCATAGCGATCAAGATATTCAACATGCACTCGATACTGCAGAAAAAATCCTAAAGTCAGAATGGTCACAGCAGGTCGATACCCGTATTGCAGTACTGCGTAAATTGGCTACCAACATGCGAGCGCAAAAAGCTGAACTGGCCAAGCTTATGACCCAGGATATGGGAAAACTGATTAAGCAGAGTGAAGGTGAAATCGAAACCTGCGCCAAAATTGCAGACTACTATGCCGATCATGCCAAAGAATTTTTAGCGCCAGTGTCTTATCAGACCGATTTGGGTGAAGCTTGGGTCGAGCATCATCCACTGGGTATTATCATGGCAGTTGAACCGTGGAACTTCCCATTTTATCAACTGATGCGGGTCTTCGCTCCAAACTGCGCGATTGGTAATCCAGTCCTGGCAAAACATGCCGGAATTGTGCCGCAATGTGCCGAAGCTTTTGAGAAGCTGGTTTTAGAGGCAGGTGCCCCCAAAGGTGTCTGGACCAATCTGTTTATTAGCTCCGATCAGGTTAAAGATGTGATTGCAGACAAGCGTGTACGCGGGGTGGCACTGACCGGTTCTGAAGGCGCAGGCAGTGCAGTGGCTGAGCAGGCCGGGAAACATCTTAAAAAATCCACACTGGAATTGGGCGGGAATGATGTATTTATCGTACTCGATGATGCCGATCTGGAACGCGCGATCAAGTTAGGCTGTCAGGCACGGGTGAATAATGCCGGGCAGGTGTGTACGGCAGCGAAGCGATTTATTCTGCATGAAAAAATTGCCGAACAATTCAAGGCTGGCATGCTCAAAGCCTTTGAACAGTTAAAGCTGGGCGATCCGCTCGATCCGGAAACGACCTTAGGGCCGCTGTCTTCAAAAGATGCATTGGAGAAGCTCACCGAACAAGTGGAAAAAGCCGTAGCGCAGGGTGCAACTGTGGTGACGGGTGCTAAAGCCGTAGAACACCAAGGCAATTTTTATGCACCGACCATTCTGGAAAATATTACGCGTGAAAACGATGCCTGGTATGAAGAATTCTTTGGTCCGGTTGCGCAAATCTATGTCGCAAAAGATGATGATGAAATTGTCGAAATTGCCAATGATTCCAATTATGGTCTAGGCGGTGTGATTCATGCTCAGGATATTGAGCGGGCTAAACAGCTGGCTTCACGAGTGGAAACCGGCATGATCTGGATTAACTGGTTTACCGATACTACGCCGGAGTTACCATTTGGTGGAGTTAAAAATTCCGGTTATGGCCATGAACTGTCGATTGACGGTTTTAAAGAGTTTGTACAAAAGAAACTGGTCGTGGTTAAAAGCCCGAAGAAATAAGAGATTAATTCAACAAAGAAGCCACTATTCAGTGGCTTCTTTTTCAGGATATTCTTCGCGCTTTCCACCTTCATAACTGGCAAAACGGGGTTGATCCTGGGGAAAAGCTGGCTCCGCCTTCGCCCAGGGCCAACCACCAAAGCGGGTGTCACGATAACGGCGAAAAGCAGCATCCAGTTCCTGCTGAGTATTTAACACAAAGGGCCCACGCATTGCCACAGGCGCACCAATCGGTTCACCTTCTAGCCATAAAATATGTGATTCCAGTAAACCACCTTTGAGATGAATATCCTGATCTGGTTTGAGTTCTATCAGATGCTTGACCTGTATTTTCTGTCCTTCCAGCTCCAGACTTTTGCCTTGGTAGAAATAACAAAAACGCGTCGCGCTCGCAGTACTTGCCGGAATAATGAGTTCAGCCTCAGGCGCAAGTGTGATCATATAAATATTGACCTTGTTTTCAGCAGGTGCTGCCCAAGAATGGGGTGGACGATCCAGTGCTTCGGTGTCTTTAAACTGCCCTGAAATGACCCGAATATCCGCTTTAGGTCCGGCTGCATTGGCTGAAAATACATGCGGAATCTGTTCACGCCACAACATTTTATAATCGGCCGGCTGTTTTTTCTGTTCCGGTGAGGAATTCAGCCAGATTTGAAACAGCTCCAGAGGATTATCCTGATCTTGATGAACTAAGGGAAACATTTCGCAGTGCTGTACCCCATTGCCGGTGGTCAGCCATTGCACATCACCCGCGGCATAACGTCCCGAGTTTCCGAGCGAGTCAAAATGGTCGACATAACCGCATTCGACAATGGTAATGGTTTCAAAACCGGTATGCGGATGCTCCGGAAAGCCGGGAATTTGCTCGCCATAATACATGTCATATTCATGCTGATACGGCGGTGTAACTGGCCCTAATTCGGCATTGCCTTGTGGATAATGATCCTGATGGTGAACAGTAAAAATAAAGGGATCTTTCAGGTCAAGTCGGGATTCGACCGGAACAACAGAATACAGCACTGAATTCGACATGATTGAACTCCTGATTATTTTATTAGATATAAGCTTTTAATTTAAATTAGTTTTTATAATAAATCACAGTGTAAAGCAGATAAGGCGATTGAGGAAGATGCTTTCCGATCTATCGCCTTAGATGAAGGTTTAGGTATTTTCCTGTTCAGTCGTACTGTCTGATTTTTGCTCTGGATTCTGGATCAGCAGCCCCGCCAGTTTGATCATTTCAGCTTGCACATTGACCATCTGCGATTCAATTTTTTTCAGGTCGATCTGGCTTAAATCCATGTCACCATTCAACAGCGGTGAGGCCAAGACTTGCTGATTGGCACTCATGATATTGCTGCGGATCTGGTCAATTTCCTGACTTTTTAAGTTCAGGTTGCCGAGTACCTGATTAAAGCTGTTGAGTTGCTGTTGTAACTGGGTTGCGGTGGACTGCAGTTGCTGAGTATCCTTGGCTTCTACTGCACTTTGTAGCTCGGTCTGAGTCTGCTTCAACTGTTCCACATAACTGCCTGCTTTCAGCTGTAAGTCAGCCACATCACGAACCATATAAAACATATTGCCCGATCTAAGCTCAGTTGTTGCTGTAGCGCCAGTTTGCGGCTGGCTGGCAGTGTCAAGATCGGAACTACGAGTTTCCGCTTGCTCAGTGGGTGCTTCAACTGCCTGTTCACATCCCATCAGTAAAATCCCTGAGCTAAATAATGCAAAAGGAAGAACGGCATTGGCAAGAATCTTGGACATGGAATCAGGGTCTCGGTGCAGGTGGAAATATTTCATGATTTAATATAGGGACAAACTATGGAGATAAAAAAGATTGTTGCAAAGTTATAACAAATTTACTGAAGCGCAGACCGTCTTCGATTAAAAATGCTTAAAAAATAAAGATAAAACTCACGTTTTCAACTCAATAAATTGTTTGGGCTGTAATGATGTTAAGAAACGGAGAGTTCTGGATATGCATGCTTACATTCTCCCTATTCACTTGATCCAGTACGGGTTTCTCATACGCGTAGAATGCATTTGATATAGAAAATACGCTTGCTTTTACTCAATGGTTTATTGCTTCAAGTGTATTGTTAATCTAACCGAGGATCGTTGCAGATTAGGCCTGTTAGATTGATGAACAGGCGACGAACTATAGCCAAAAATAAAAGTTGAGGGCGACTTATAGATAGGATTTATATGAATCATTATGTATTTAACTCGCTGTGTTTAAATTACAAAGTAAGTATCTATTGGGTAAATACATACTTACTTTGCGATTAGCAATTATTTGGCCAGTTCGGCATTTACCGCATCCACAATTCGCGGATCATCTGCAGTAATGTCAGGCGCAAAACGTGCAACCACTTCGCCATTCTTATTGATCAGAAATTTCTCAAAGTTCCATAACACTTCAGGCGGTTGGTTTGGAGTCAGGCCATAATCGACCAGATCTTTCCACCACGGGCCTTCACCGATCCGCTCTGGTACAGCTTGAGTCAGCGTGGTATAGAGCGGATGCTTGTCTTCGCCCGCCACAGAAATTTTAGCAAAGAGCGGGAAGTGAACCTGATAATTGATAGAGCAGAATTCCTGAATCTCTGCTTCGCTACCTGGTTCCTGCTCCAGAAAGTTATTGGCAGGGAAGCCCAGAATTTCCAGACCTTGCGTTTTTTTGTCTTTATACAGCTTTTGCAAACCTTCATATTGCGGAGTCAGACCACATTTCGATGCCACGTTCACCACAAGCAATACCTTGCCCTGATACTGGTTTAAGGTGGTTTCTGGGCCTTGAATGGTTTTGACTGGAATGTCATATACAGAGCGAGTCATTAGATTTCCTGTTTATTCAGACTGAATCGTCTTTGTTTTAACGGGTATTTAGATTCAATACAAGTAACAGCAGCTGAAGCAGGAGGCTTAAATCGGTAAATTGCCTGAATATCATGTGAAAAATCTATTATGCTAGGGTGCGCAAATAGCAATCGCTAAATAACAAGACAAGCGACACATGGATGAGGGTATGACACAGCAGCACAAAGCAGTCTGGTGGGCGATGGTATTGCCATTGGCCGCAGTTTTTATTTGGTCCTTAAACATGACGGTGACACGTTATGTGGCGGATTATATTTCTCCCATCAGTATCAGTTTTTACCGCTGGGTACTGGCACTGCTGATTTTAAGCCCATTTCTGTTGCCCAAGGTCAAAGCGGCCTGGCCGGAAATTCGACCACATCTTAGACACTTTGCAGTTTTGAGTGCCTTGGGGATGGTGCTGTATCAAGGATTGGCCTATAGCTCTGCACACTTTACCACTGCGACCAATATGGGGCTGATCAATGCCTTTATTCCTATTTTTACCATTATTGTGGGTATTTTTGTCTTAAAAATTCGCCCGACACAGGCTGCGGTACTGGGGAGTCTGCTGTCTTTTATTGGGCTGATGTATGTCATGGCCCAAGGGCAGGGGTTGCATTTCTTGACGGTGGGCGACAGTTATATCGGTGATTTGCTGATGCTGATCGCAGTATTTTTCTATGCCTGCTATGGCGTCTTGCTGAAAAAATGGCAGATTCAGATTCCATTGTTGCTGAGTCTGTATATCCAGATTTTTATGGCCTGTCTCTATCATATTCCGTTGGTACTTTACTTCGGTCTGGACAGTATCAATAGCCATAATGCAGCCAGTATTGTTTATGCCGGAATTTTTCCTTCTATTTTAGCTCCGTTCTTTTGGATGATGGCGGTACAGCAACTCGGTCCAAATCGTAGCAGTATTTTTATGAATCTGATGCCGGTTTTTACCGCGATAGTCGCCTATCTCTGGTTAGGTGAAGCCTGGACCATGTATCACAGTATTGGAGGTGGTATCATTTTACTGGGAATTATATGGGCACAATATCCGGGAAGAGCAAAGTGATAAGCTAAGGAACAGTTTATCAAGATATTAATTGTTTGAATATTAAGCAAACAATCAAGGTTTTTTAATTGAAATAGCCTGTTAAATCCCAATTTTTAAATGTGAAAATAAATATAAAAATCTTAATTTATTTTAAAACTGGAATAGAAAGAGCAAGATAGTTTGAATTTTGGTTAAAAGTTGCCTAGTATTAATAGAAAATATGTATTAATTGAGTTTTTTATTGTACTTGTCGTTGCACTAATTTTCTCTCATAATGCATCCATCGAGAATGATTAAACATATTTTTCCTTGTTTTATCAAACTGCCAGAGATTTCTGAACCCTCTGGATGTGATTTATGCACATCCTTTTTTATGCTCAACCATCCCTATATGGTTGAGCTTTTTTTTGTCTTAAAACTTTAGTCGAGCTTGAATATCTGAGTCGACTGAGAACCAACTTAGTCGCGAATAATCGCCCCACTGACGGCGTCAATAATCCGGCTCGGTTGCTGGCTTAACCCTAAGTCACCATTCAGATAATTCAGATTCTGATCAAAGTAGCGAATCGCATCTTGTAGTGAACGTGCCGGTTCCAATCCTGCAGGATTGGCGCTGGTAGACACAATAAAACCGCCAAAGGCCTGACACAGTGCCATACAGAGTGGATGGTTGGTAACGCGAACCGCCACTTTGAGATGATCGCCCTTAATCCAGGCCGGAATCTCCTGATGCGCGGGAAGCAGCCAGGTGGTGGCGCGTTCAGCGGGTCTGTCATTGCTCCAGGATTCAATCACTTGTTCACGCATTTCTGTAGTTAAATCTTGCAGAAGATGTTCCACTTGTGAAATATGCGCTGCCAATAGAATCACCCCTTTTTCAATCGGGCGCTGTTTCAATTTTAAAATCTGATGAAATGCCTGTTCATTATAAGGGTCGCAACCCAAGCCCCAAACAGCCTCTGTAGGATATGCCAAGACTTGTCCGTCTTTAAGACATGCTGCTGCTTCAGCAACAGAGGTAGTAATCATGTGAATACCTTATACAAAACAACAAAGCCCTATTGTGAACTTTATTTCAGTGGACGACAACGCTGATACATGCCCGCTTGTTGAGTACTCAAGCCGAGCAGCTCAAGTTCCATCAATTGACTGGTCAAGGAAGATACTTCCTGTTGTAAATGAAAACTGAGCTGATCCAGACTCTGTCCGACCCAATCGAGTTGATTATAAAGATGAATTAAATGGGGCGGGATAGTGCGCTCTTGCTCAGGATAAGTATCTTTTTTGAAGTGATTTGCATTCGCTTGCCACTGTGTTGCTAGGGCTAAATCCTCAATCACTTGCTGTGGATGGTCAATTAAAATTGCACCTTCACGAATCAGTTGATGACAACCTTGATGATGTTCACTGTAAATATGCCCCGGAATTGCAAATATGTTCTTGCCTTGTTCCGCTGCCCATTGTGCCGTAAGCAATGAACCACTTTTTAACGCGGCTTCTGCCACAATCACCCCAAGACTTAAGCCGCTGACAATTCGGTTGCGCCGTGGAAAATGCTGCTGCAAGGGTGGGGTAAAAGGTAAAAACTCAGTAATAACTGTACCACCGTGGTTAATCATTTGCTGACGTAGTGCTTGATGTACAGCAGGATAGGTCTGTTCGATCCCTGTACCCATCACTGCAATCGTTCGTCGATGTTGTAGCGCAGCCCGATGTGCTGCTTCATCAATCCCTTGTGCCAAGCCACTATTAATATAAAAACCTTGCTCACTCAGATAAAAGGCAAAGTCATAGGCGACTTGCTGTCCGTGCGGACTTGGCTTGCGACTGCCAACAATTGCAATTTGTGGCTGGAGTAACTGATCTGCATGTCCCTGCCCGAACAGAATTGGCGGCTTATGCTCATAATGACTCAGTTGTTGTGGATATTCAGCATCTGTATGCAAAAGCACAAAATCACTGTGCAACTGAATCTGTTCTAGACTGTGCTGAAAATGGGTTTGAGATTCGCTGCTTTGAAAGTCTTTCAGGCGTTGAATATGATTTTTATGAAGGCCGAGCTTTTGCCAGGTCTCGATTTGAGAACAATGGACTGCATCCGCAAGATCTGCATAATGCCGACTGATTTTATAAAAGCTGGTGAGGGAATGTTGCACCAAATACCACAGCGTGATGGCATTGATTTGTGATGTCGACAATCTGTTCAACATAGTGAGACCTATTTTTGCGTCTTCTTATTATTGGTATGAATGAAAATAATTGAGATGATGCTGATCTATCAACATCATCCCACTTTGCAACCTTAGTCTTCTAACAAAGGAGGCTGAATGCCGGCACCCACTTTAATTGGAAGCTCGCTATCCAGCACATAGGCATAGCTCAATTGATCGAAGGCTTTAAAGACCATGACCTGACCAATACGCTCACCTGGCAATTGCACCCGTTCTTTAGTCTTCGGATCAGTCACCACTTCACCTTTCTGGTTTACGCTAAAGACATGACCTGTCTGAACGCCATGTGCCGTACCACGGTCAAGGGTGACGACACTATGACGTGCTGCAGTACCAATCGACCCCAATACACGCACAATCTGACCACCAGGCACAATACTTTCTGCATTGGTTGGGTAGAACAGCGTCGGTAACATCGGGTCGTATTCAGCGAGTACGCGGTCACCGCGACGCACCTCCGCGTTATAACTGTCAGTCAGCTCCAGTGTGGTTACCTCACCTTCACTACGTACCGCAATACCAGATGCCACCTGTTGCAGCTCGAGTGCAGCAGTATATTTCTTGCCATTGGCATCGGTAAATACATAAGGCTCAGCTTCACGATAAACGGCATAGCGTTGACCAACGACCAGACCGTTACCACGTACATAGACTTTCTGGCCTTTGCCCGCCAGTACGCGCTGATCTGCAGTTCCAAGAATGTATGGGGTGCCTTGAACTGAATCAGGCGCCATCAGGGTATAGCGCTCTAGCCACTGTTTGATATGTTCTAGTGGAATCACTGGAATGGTATTGTTTAAAGATTCAACCCGAATCTGAGGTTGCAGAGAGGTGCTGCCCAGATAGCGGCTGATAATACCGTCACAACCATCACCTTCATCTTTGCCAATAATCGGACGGCCCTGGTAATCACACATCAACAGGCGATCGCCCGGGAAAATCCAATGTGGATTTTTCACATGCTTGTTGCTGGCCCAGATTTCAGGCCAACGCACCGGGTTTTTCAAAAAGCGTTTTGAGATGTCCCAGAGGGTATCGCCTTTTTTGACCACATAAATATTGGGTGCACTGGCTTTTAATGCCGGCGGATTGACATTACGTGCAGGTGCGGCCTCGGCAGAATGAATAGTCCCCATACCGACACCGACACAAACGGCGAGTGCCAGCATCTGATTTTTAAACCCCAAGGCACTAAAAAATGGCATGCCCTTCAAAACCTTTTTCATTATCATAATTCCTAAAATTATGTGCGTAGTTGCGTTATAATAACGATCTTACACACATTTTTTGATGAAGCATTCCCTTCATTTGGTTTTTTGATCAATGGCATAATTGAGGACGCAGTATGGCCTTATTACCTATTTTAAGTTTCCCGGATCCCCGTCTTCGTACCATTGCACAACCTGTCGAAGATGTGACTGATGAAATTCGTCAGCTCGCTGCAGATATGTTTGAAACCATGTATGAAGCACCAGGTATCGGACTTGCCGCGACTCAGGTGGATCGTCATATTCAGCTGATTGTTATGGATCTGTCTGAAAATAAAGATCAACCGATGGTGTTTATTAACCCCAAAATTACACCATTGACTGAAGAAACGCAGCCCTACGAAGAAGGCTGTCTATCAGTTCCTCAAATATACGATAAAGTTGACCGTCCGTCACGTGTAAAAATCGAGGCAATTAATCTGGAAGGTCAAGCATTTGAACTCGAAGCTGACGGACTTCTCGCTGTGTGTATTCAACATGAAATGGATCACTTAAGTGGCAAATTATTTGTTGATTATTTATCGCCATTAAAACGTCAACGTGCACGTGAAAAAGTAGAAAAACTGGTACGCCAGCGTAATAAAGACAAGGTGGCAGTTAAACGCTAGGATATTTTTTTAATTTATTTTAATGATCCAACAAAGCCCAATTCTGATTGGGCTTTGTTATAATCGACATGAGCATATTTTAGGAGTGGCCTGTGTTTTTACGCGCGGGGCTGCTATTTGCATTTGCAGCTGTGTTTCTACAGATTGCTGTATTTTTACAGCCTTTGTTACCGACGCAATATCAGGTTGCTCCGGTCTGCGAAACCATCACGCGTGCGCTTCTTATCGCGACAGACGTTCATACACAGCATAGTGCCAGTGAACATCACCATTTCAAAGTCCAATCTGGTCATATTCAGCATGATCATCATGATGCCAATCATCAGTGTCAATACTGTACGGTTTATGCCAATTTAGTCTTACCGCCGGATCTGGATATCAAACAGGTACTTGACCGGATTCAGGTACGTTTAATTGCTTATCAAAAAACCTTTAAGCATGTCTGGTTTGTCCTTCAGCAGCTCTTTTTAATTCCTCAGGGACGAGCGCCGCCACTGCCTGCATAAACCTGCATTTTTCGCTTGGGTTGTTATTGACTCAAGCCATGCTTTTTTATGTATTCAGTGAGATAAAAAAATGGCTCAGCCTAAATTTTTTTTACAGCCACTTGCGGCTGCGATTTGTGTTATCTGTTATTCACCAGCCACAATGGCAAATGAAACGATGCCCGTGCAAACTTTGGCACCGATTGTGGTGACTTCTACAGCAGGTAATGATGCCAATGGACTGATTGTCCGTGCTGATCCGAAACAGCCGATTCAACCGATTCCGGCATCAGATGGTGCAGACTATTTACAAAGTATTGTCGGTTTTAGTGCAGTGAATAGCGGTGCCGGCACCAATGGTGATGTGACTTTCCGGGGTATGTTTGGTTCAAGAATTAAAATCCTGACCGATGGCACTGAAAACCTGGGGGCCTGTCCAAGTCGGATGGACTCACCCACCTCATATATTTCCCCAGAAAGTTACGACCAGATTACGGTGATCAAAGGCCCGCAAACGGTTCAATATGCCAATACTGGATCTGCCGCAACCGTGATTTTTGAGCGCAGTCCGGAACAGTTTAAAGATGATAAAAACTATCGTGGTCAAACAAGTGTCTTGATGGGTTCATTTGACCGACTGGATCAGAATATTGAAGTGGCAGCAGGTGATGAGCAGAAATATATCCGTCTGAATAGCAACCGTTCTGTATCTGATAGCTATCAGGATGGAAGTGGTAATACTGTGCCATCAGACTGGGAGCGCTGGAATGCGGATCTGGCTTTAGGCTGGACACCTGATGAAAATACCTGGGTCGAACTGACCGGTGGTAAAGCGGATGCTGAAGCAGTCTATGCTGGTCGGGCTATGGATGGATCGAAGTTTGCCCGTGAAAGTCTCGGTCTAAGGTTCGAAAAGAAAAATATTAGCGATGTGATTCAGAAAGTTGAAGCACAGGTGAACTATAACTTTAATGATCATGTCATGGATAATTATAGTCTGCGTGAGTTTCAGGCCAGTCCCATGATGAGTATGCCCATGGCGAGCAATGTTGCGCGTAAAACATTGAATGCTCGTATGGCAATGACCAATGAATGGAATAAATTACAGCTGATTACTGGTATCGATAGTCAGAATAACCAACATACTAAACGTAACGGAAGTCTGATGACGCCGTATCAAAATCAGTCACGTACTAAAGATATGGAATTCCAGTCTGTTGGGGTTTTTGGCGAGCTCAGTTATCAGCTTAGTGATAACAATAAGCTAGTGTCTGGTTTGCGTCTGGATCAGGTCAATGTAGAAGCAGTGGAGTCAAATCAGGAACGTAAAGAAACTCTACCGAGTGCCTTTGTACGTTTTGAAAATCATCATCCCGATCATGACGATGGTAAGACCTATATTGGCGTGGGCTATGTCGAACGTATGCCAGATTACTGGGAATTATTCAGTCCTAAAACAGGGAATGGTAATACCAATACCTTTAAAAGCATTGATACTGAGAAAACCCTACAGTTGGATTTAGGTTACCAACATGAACATGGAAACTTAAGTTCATGGGTATCTGCCTATACAGGCTTGATTCAAGATTTTATTTTGACCAAATACAATGCAAACGATCAAGCTGAAACACGAAATGTCGATGCTGTCATTGCAGGTGCAGAAGCGGGCATTGGTTATCAGTTTAGTGATGCGATTCAGGCTGATGTCAGTGCCATGTACGCATGGGGTGAAAACACCACTGATAATACGCCGTTGCCACAGATTTCACCTTTAGAGGCTCGGGTGAATTTACGTTATATCCAGGATAATTATACTTTGGGTGCTTACTGGCGTTTGGTCGATGGTCAAAACCGAATTAGTGAGCGTGAAGGGAATATCGTTGGTTATGATGTTAAGAAAAGTGCAGGCTTTGGCACATTGTCTTTAAATGGCACATATCACTTTGCGAATGGGGTAGATCTTTCTGTGGGGGTCGATAACGTTTTAGATAAAACCTATACCGAACATTTAAACAAAATGGGTAATGCGGGTATCGGCTTATCTGCAACAGAACAATTCAACAATATTGGTCGTAACTACTGGGCACGTGTCAGTATGAAGTTCTAATTGTTGTCCACTATTCTAAAAAGCCATTGCTCTTAAGCAATGGCTTTTTTAATTTTAAGGTCGGAGTTTATTTTGCATATTTAAATAGAGTGCCAATTTCTAGGAAGAAGACCAAATAAAACAAGTTTTGTCTATATAAGCGTCAGGGCGGTGAAGAATAAAACAAGAATTGAATACGCCTTAAGCAATAGGGAGTGCGTAATAAATAATTTTTTAAATAATTTCAATTAAAACAATTACTTGTAATTTCTTGGGCGAGAGTTCTTAGCTAGATCACATGAAAATCAAAAATAATTAAAATAAATTTTATATAAAAAACAATTATTTATATTTTTATTAGTTTATAAAACAAACACACGATAAAAAATCTTTGCAAGAAGTGTTGCAAGCCCTCTGAAATGCTGTAGAATGCACATCCATCGGCGGTGATGAAGATTAAAACTTGTTGAGAAACAAGGATTTAGCTCAAAGGGTTTAAATCTGGAAGTCTTGAAGAAGTTTGAAAATAATCGACTAAACCTGTTGACTCTTTCGAAATAAAGAGTAATATAGCCGACCTA
>NZ_VOYB01000002.1:0-322230 GCF_013420445.1 Acinetobacter sp. YH01006
AGACCGTCATTGGCCAGTTGGTAGATCGCTTTAATATCCAAAAAGTAAGAGCAAAAGATTTATGGCATTTATCACATCGCTTTATCAGAAAGATTCTGTCACACACCGTCTGCGTTGTTTTGAATAAAAAGCTTGGCCATTCGCCAATTCAACTCGAAAAACTCATTTTAAGTTGAGATTGGCATATAATTTATATAAACTAATACTTAAAAAATATTAATAAAATTTTATTGAAACTTAAGTTCATATTTTTACTGTGATTATAAATTTCAAGCCCTGCAGCATATATTAGCAGGACTACACAGTCATCCAGAAAGCTTTGCAATTCGACTGAGAATAGATTATTTTTCACTCAATTTATAGCACTTTGCTATTGGCTGTACTCCCAAATTTTCTCCTAAGTTGAAGGTATTTTCATGTTAAAGATGACTGATGTTCTTGAACAGAATCTTGTTCAAAACTTCGCCAATGCTTTAGTTCATTCAGCTGATCAAATCTCTGAACAGCTTAATCAAGCTATTTTAAGTGCCTCTGACTCAGCGCTTAAAGATGTTGTGGTTCAGTTCTTTAACCGTGTTGATGCAACTGAAACTGCCGCAGCCTTAGAAATTCCGGCAGATCGCATTGTCGCCCTGCAACAAGGTATTGCGCTCAAAGATGAACAATACTTGGCAGATACCGTGAAAGTTGTAGCGCTTTGTCTGGCAATGGAAACCGGTGGCTTAGATCAAGTCGAAGTCTATGACTGCCTGCAAGACTATCCGGTCTAAATTGAACCAACCCCAAAAAAGCGATGCAGATGTATCGCTTTTTTTATACTTATTCATTTATCTTACGCGAATTTCAACTTTCTAGACTATTGAAATAAAAAGGACATAACACAATTTAGATTTCGACCAAGAAAACTACCTCGTGTTATGTCCATTTACGAATTTATCATTTCTGTGTATTTATTCATAGATTCTTGCTATTCACTTATCGTCACAAAGCCATTAAGAACGAGAGGATTTCCTCCAGCTTTAACCGATATTGAAATAATGACTATACAAATTGTAGGTGAATTTTTAGGATTGGATTCTGATAAAAATATCTGGAAATATTTTAAACACAATTACTTGGACTGGTTTCCAAAATTAGGTTCTTATCCTAATTTCTGTAAACACTATGCAAATTTATGGCAAGTCAATCAGCAAATTATGACCAAGATTAGAAAAACTTTTATGCACGATAATATTCATTTTATTGATGGTTTTCCTATTCCTGTTTGTCGCTATGCTCGAGCAAAAAAATATAGAAATTTTAAAACCGATGCTGGCTTCAGTTATTGTGCAGCTAAACAAGAAAAATATTATGGTTTTAAAGGACATATTGTGATTAATTTCCCAGGAATGATTACAGATTATACTTTTGCTCCAGCAAACTGCGATGAACGAGATGTTGCACCTGAAATTACACAGAATATTCATGGTTTGCTTGGTGCTGATAAAGGGTATTTAAGACCTGAACTAAAAAAATATTATGATTTACAGTCTGTTGACTTACAAACACCATTTAGAAAAAATATGGTTGATCATCGACCGAAAGAAGCTATGAGAATACTAATGAATGCCCGAAGGAAAATTGAAACAGTTATAGGACAACTAACAGCGCAGTTTAATATACAAAAAGTCAGGGCTAGAGATCTATGGCATTTATCTCATCGTATCACTCGAAAAATTCTTTCACATACAATTTCAGTCGTTTTAAATTCTCAATTAGGTAGTCCTCCTTTACAGTTGGAAAACTTAATTAAAAGTTGAGAGTGGCGTTTATCTTGATGCAATTTATTTTCTATATTTATTGCCTTGTTTTACATAAAATTCAGCTTATTCGGTTTGATGCTAGATTTTAAAGAATTTCATATAAGTTTTCCTTAGTTAGTAACCCTACTAATTTTTTTATAATTTCAAACACTTAAATAAGATTTTTTAAATATTTTATTTTTTGATTTTCTTATCTGTTTTTCTCTTTTGCATCTTCACTCAACACCCGCTATTTATGTCGAAAAATTCATTATGATGACTTTGAGATAAGCATGAAAAAAATATTGATCTCCACAAGATTGGTGGTACTGACAGTTTCTTCTTCCCTGATCAGTGGTATAACGTTCGCAGCCATTCCGGCAGAGCTAAAACTGGATTATGCTTATTATGCTCCGACCAGTCTGGTGCTAAAAGAGCAAAAACTTTTAGAAAAAGCACTTCCGAAAACACAAATCAAATGGGTATTTAGCCAAGGCAGTAATCGTTCTCTAGAGTATTTAAACAGTGGCAGTGTCGATTTTGCTTCGACTGCAGGTTTGGCTGCCGTCCTCAGTCGTGCCAATGGCAGCCCGATTAAAACTGTATATGTACAAAGCCAACCAGAGTGGACTGCACTGGTCGTTGCAAAAGACTCGCCGATAAAATCCCTGAAAGACCTAAAAGGTAAAAAAATTGCAGCAACCAAAGGTACCGATCCATTCCTGTTCACTTTGCAAGCTCTGGATACTGTCGGCCTCAGTAAAGGTGATGTTCAACTGGTACATTTACAGCATCCGGATGGTAAAACCGCACTAGAACGTAAACAGATCGATGCCTGGGCTGGCTTAGATCCACTAATGGCCTCTGCACAAGTACAGTCAGGTGCCAAACTGCTATATCGCAATGTGGGCTTTAATTCTTATAGCGTTTTAAGTGTAAAGGAAAACTTTGCCAAACAAAGCCCGGAAGCAATTGAAGCCGTGCTTAAAGCCTATGAACAGGCACGCCAATGGGCCAAAGCCAATCCGGACAAACTGGCTGAACTTTTGGCACGTGAAACAAAACTGCCATTAAACGTTGCCAAACTGCAGCTCAGCCGCACCAATCTTGATCAAAATATCCCTAATACCAAACATATTAAGGCCTTACAAAAAACTGGCACGATTCTGACCGAAGAAAATCTGGTGCGTAAAGGCACCAATGTCAATCAAGTGGTGTCCCAGCTGCTTGAGACAAAATATGCACAAAAGGTTGTGAGCAAATAATGGCTTTACCTAAAAGCATCTCGGAACAACTCGTGCAGCATCAAGCCCACAAGTCGATTTTTCTGTCGCGCAGTCTTTCGATGCTGAAAGGTCTGGCACTCCCTGTCATTTTAATCGTTCTATGTGAATTACTGGTTCGCAGCGGTGTTATTGAACCTTATCTGTTGCCTGCACCGAGTAGTCTGCTTCAGTCTTTGGCTGAACTGGTAGAAGGCGATTTATGGCAACATATCGGAGTCAGTACCTGGCGGGTAATTTGGGGCTTTGCGATCGGGAGTGGTCTAGGATTAATCTTTGCCATTTTCGTGGGTCTGAATAAACAGGCAGAAGAGTTTCTGGAACCCTCCTTCTCTGCAATTAAATCGATTCCAAGTTTGGCCTGGATTCCCCTGCTACTGCTTTGGTTGGGGATTGATGAAGCCTCAAAAATTACCTTAATTGCGATTGGTGCTTTCTTTCCCACCTATACCAATACTGTGGCGGCCATTCAGGGCGTCGATCGTAAACTGATTGAAGTAGCACGAGTGTATCGTCTGAAATACTGGCAGCAGATTCAGCAAATTGTTTTGCCGGCTGCGTCCCCGGGCATACTGACAGGTTTAAGGAATAGCTTAAGTCTGTCCTGGATGTTTATGATTGCTGCAGAACTGATTGCAGCAACACAAGGTATCGGCTATTTACTCAGTGATGGCCGGGAAACATCCAGACCCGATATCGTGATTATTGCGATTATTTTATTGGCAATTTTAGGAAAAATTACAGATAAGCTAATGAAAATACTGGAAACTCGATTACTACGTTGGCGTGATGTGATTAAAAGCAAATAAAGTGAAAGGCAACTAAAAAAGCGACCAAATCGGTCGCTCTTTTCATAAAGAAGGA
Organism: Acinetobacter sp. YH01006; assembly: GCF_013420445.1. Taxonomy (NCBI): domain Bacteria; kingdom Pseudomonadati; phylum Pseudomonadota; class Gammaproteobacteria; order Moraxellales; family Moraxellaceae; genus Acinetobacter; species Acinetobacter sp. YH01006. Next base: position 3,929 of record NZ_VOYB01000002.1, read on the forward strand.
TTAAAAATTAATGCGGCCACTGACCCAAAGTCACCCGATCATTACCGCCATAATCTTTTACGGTACGGACCTTTTTATAACCGGCCTGCTTAAATAGATGCTGCACGGCATCAGCCTGATCATAACCATGCTCAAGCACCACCCAGCCATTGACGGTTAAATGCTTTTTGGCCTGAATAATAATGTCTTCCAAATCAGCCAAGCCCTTTTTATCCGCAACCAGTGCACGTTGCGGCTCGGTCGCCAGATGCTGCATATGCGCATCATCCGGATCGATATACGGCGGATTTGAAGCAATCACATCAAAGAACTGACGGCCAAATGGTTTCAACCACGAACCCAGAACGAATTCTACATTCTCAATATCATGTTGTTCTGCATTATATTTGGCTACTTCAAGCGTAGGCGCATAAATATCTGATGCAACAATCACCCATTCAGGACGCTCCGATGCAAGCGATAAGGCAATTGCACCTGTGCCTGTACCCAAATCTACCACACGGGCATCTTCAGGCAAATCTAACTTTAACACGGTTTCAACCAGCACTTCAGTATCAGGACGCGGCACCAACGTATCTTTGCTGACTTTCAGATCCAAAGTCCAGAATGGTTGTGAACCGGTGACATAAGCCAAAGGTTCACCGGCAGCAATTCGTGCCAGACCATCCTTATAAGCTTGTTCCTGCTCAGGCGTCAATTCCTGATCTTTTTTCATCAACAGATCAAATGAATCAATCTTGGTGATGTGTTCCAGCAACCAGGCATTTTCCTGACGCTCATAACTTTCAGCTTCACCGCGTAAAGCCAGCGCTTGTAAAATATTCATTATCCACCATTCTGCTGTGCAAGCATGGCCAACTGATCGGCCTGATATTCGCGATGCAGGCTGTCCAGCAATTCGGTCAAATCACCTTCCATTACCGCATCCAGCTTGTATAAAGTCAGGTTAATGCGGTGGTCGGTCATACGACCTTGAGGGTAATTATAGGTACGAATACGTTCTGAACGATCCCCTGAACCAACCAGATCACGACGCATTTCAGAGGTTGCAGCATCGGCAGCAGCCCGTTTGGCATTTTCTAAACGAGACACCAAAAGTGCCATCGCTTTGGCTTTGTTTTTGTGTTGCGAACGTTCATCCTGACACTCCACTACCGTGCCTGTCGGTAAATGGGTAATACGTACCGCAGAATCAGTTTTGTTAATATGCTGACCACCAGCACCTGAGGCACGGTAAGTATCAATCCGCAAATCCGAGGAATTGATTTCTACCGAAGTATCGACATCGACTTCCGGTAAGATCGCAACGGTACAAGCAGACGTATGTACACGACCTTGCGATTCGGTTGCTGGCACACGTTGTACACGATGCGCACCACTCTCAAACTTCAAGCGACCATATACACCGTCACCATTGATCAGGCAAATCACTTCTTTATAACCGCCGTGTTCACCTTCATTTTCTGACAGGATTTCAATACGCCAGCCTTGATTTTCTGCATATTTACTATACATGCGATACAGATCACCCGAGAAAATCGCTGCTTCATCGCCGCCGGTTCCGGCACGAATTTCCAGATAAGCAGAGTTGGCATCATTTGGATCTTTTGGAATCATCAGAATATTCAGGTCTGATTCAAGCGCTTCAATCAAAGCTTTATTTTCTTTGATTTCCTCTTGTGCCATTTCCTTAAAGTCCGGGTCCGACAACATGGCCTGAGCTGTTTCAATATCTTCTTCAGCCTGTCTGTACTTGCTCCAAACGCTGGTGATTTCTGTCAGGTCATTATGCTCACGCGACAGCTGACGAAAACGTTTATTGTCTGAAATTACTTCTATATCAGCCAATAATGCTGTCAGCTCTTCGTGGCGGTCAGAGAGTTGGTCTAATCGTAAACGTAACGATTCTTTCATTTTTTAAAAAATCTCAAAACATAGGCTGCAACTAAAAACCGATTTAGCACAGCGAAATCAAAAAATTGCGCCTAGTTTAACGATTCTGGCTTCTAATGAACATCATTATTGAGTAAGTCCACGCCGCTATCATTCTCTCTCGGCAGCATTTGTTAACAAATAAGATTAAAAATAGTGGAATTGCCTTTTTTATAATCGATCTTATGCTTATTTCTTGCAGATTTTACAATTCATCAAATAAAGCAGTAAATTATGGAGAAACATCTTCATATTATTCTGGGCATGATTTGTTACATTTTCCACATCGAAATAAATACAGTCCTGTTAATGGACACGGAGTGATGACATGAAACTCAACGCACTTTTAATGAGTACAGTTTTAGCTGCTGGTTCAATGATGGCGGTAAATGCACATGCAGACAGTACAGCACGTGTTGCAGCAGCAAGTGCCTTAGGTAGTGTTGCAGGTACAGCCCTAGGTAAAAACATGGGCGGCAATACTGGTGCTACACTTGGCGCAGCCTTAGGTGGTGCAGGCGGCGCAGCAGTGGCAAGTAGCAAAAAGAACCGTACTGAATCTGCAATCGGTGGTGCTTTGGGTGGCGGTGCAGGTTACACCGTAGGTAAAAACATGGGCGGCAGCAATGGCGGTTATATCGGTTCAGCCTTGGGTGCTGCCGGTGGTGCTGCATTAGGTAACAAGATTTCCAAAGACAAAACTGCAGAAAAAGCCAAATCACGCCACTACAAGAAAAAACGTCATTACCGTTATAACTGATCAATGCGTTAGACCTCAGACATTCGTCATTAAGAGCACCTTCGGGTGCTTTTTTTATGCTTTTCAAACACAGTCAAATTCATGTAATACATAAAATTATTCACTCAAAATCATGAATAAATTAAGGAGATAAAAATCACAATTCGTCAACACGGCCTTCATGCTGTTTGACGCTTGCTAGATTAAATTGATCTTATCAACAAATACAGCTAGATATACGAAAAGGTGTACTCATGAACTATAAATCTCTAATGATCGCTGTTGTAGCAACCTCAGCCATGGGTATGACAGCAGCCAATGCCGGTAATACCACCAATACAGCTTTAGCTTCAGCACTTGGTGGTGTGGTTGGTGCAGCCGTGGGTAATAAAATGGGTGGTACAACCGGTGCAACCATCGGTTCTGCGATTGGTGGTGGTGCTGGTGCAGCTGTTGCGGCAAACAAACGTGACCGTAATGGTGCGATTATCGGTGGTGCCCTCGGTGGTGGTGCGGGTTATGCAGTCGGCCGAAACATGGCGGGTACCAATGGCGGTTATATCGGTGCAGCACTAGGTTCTGCGGGTGGTTCAGCACTGGGTAAAAAAGTCAGTGAGGATCGCCGTTATGATGACCGCTATGACCGTCGCTACAGTTCAAAAAACTACCGCACGAATGACTATCGTTACAACAACCGTCGTCGTTAAGGCTGCACTCTCTAAGCTTCCCTCCTTAAATAAGCATCTTCGGATGCTTATTTTTTTGCCTGTTATTTTCGTTTACACTTATATCGATTTTTTTCGATATACAAATACAATGCAAAGTCGTATGCTTTTAGTCATGTCTATTTAAGAGTAATACGATGCGTACACTTAACGATACCCGGTTCTCTATCCTCGAACTGGTTCCTGTTCGTGACGATAAGACTATTCAATTCGCGCTGAACCACGCGCTGGAGCTTGCCCAGGCAGCAGAACAACTGGGTTATAGCCGAATGTGGCTGGCAGAACATCACAATATGGATGGCATTGCCAGTTCAGCCACAGCCGTTCTTTTAGGCTATTTACTGGCGAACACCAAAAGCTTAACTTTAGGCTCAGGCGGGATTATGCTCCCGAATCATGCGCCGCTGGTGGTGGCTGAGCAATTCGGAACTTTAGCGACCTTATATCCAGATCGTGTTGAACTCGGTCTGGGCCGTGCTCCTGGAACTGACCAGATGACCATGCGTGCCCTGCGCCGTGGCCGTCAGGAAACTGAAGATCAGTTCCCGCAAGATATTCTGGAAATTTTGCAATATTTTAAAGATCCAGAGCCGAATCAGCGTATTGTTGCGACTCCCGGTCAAAGCACGCATGTTCCGGTCTGGCTACTCGGATCGAGTCTGTTCAGTGCACAACTTGCAGCAAAACTTGGCCTGCCTTATTCTTTTGCTTCACATTTTGCCCCGCGTATGCTCGGTCAGGCGATTCAGCTGTATCGTGAAAACTTCGAGCCTTCCGAATACTTGGATCGACCTTATGTTTCAATGGGTGTACCGACCTGTGTGGCAGATAGCGATGAAGAAGCAGAATATCTGGCGACCAGTGCCTATCAGCGGGTTTTGTCATTGATTCGTGGTCAGACCTTAAAACTGAAAGCGCCGATAGATTCAATGGACGGTCTATGGTCACCTGCGGAAAAAATGTCAGTCGATAATTTCTTTGCCATGGCACAGGTCGGCTCCAAAGCAACTGTGAAAGCTGGGCTGGAATCACTTTTAGCCAGATATGATGTTGATGAGTTTATCTTCACTTGTGACATCTATGACACTGACAAGCGTCTGCATAACTTTGAGCTGTTGATGCAGCTTAAAAACGGGCAATAAATGAAAGCGACATCTACCTATTCTCAGCAATGGGTAGATGTTGTATAACTTTCAAATAAAATAGCAACAACCTGTTTAACGCCTTCATCCAAACTTTTTCTATTCATTCTTCTCTCTTACTTAACACCACCGCTTTTTAATCATATTTATCTCCCCTGACTTAGAAAAAAATAAGCCGCTGTATTTCTGTCAAATAGATGACTGTCTAAGTTAAATTTTCTCCTTTACCCTGCTTCTGGTTTTTGTTTATATCTAGGACAAAGAAAATCAATTATTAAATAAATTCAAGGAAGTCTAATGGCCACCAAGCAAGATCTACACGCTGGCATTTTTGAAAATCATCCCGAACATTTCCAGCTGTTTACCGGAATAAATATCGCTTCTTCCGAGCTTATGAAACTGGATTATTCAAACAAAGATATTGCAATTATTGGCACAGACCAGTTTACCGTTACCCAGCTGGATAAAATTAGCCAGCATGCCGGTTCGGTGAAAGTTTTTCAGATTAATCCTGCTTTTGTGCTGCCAGGTTCAGACCGCATTCTGCAACGCATTATTAATCATCCTTTAATTGGTAAAAATCGTCGTCTATTTAACAACCGGATTAAGAGTCTGCTTTCCCTCAGATTTCTGGAAAATCAGGTACAAAACCTGTGGCTAAGACGCCAGTTAATGCCAAATCTTGCATCTTCTCCTAACACCTATCTCAAGTCAGATCATTATTATGCCGCGCTACAGCGGGAAAATTGTCAGCTGATTACCTGGCCAATCCTAAAAATTACTGAAAACAGTATTTGCTGTATCAATGGAGATCAGCATCAGGTCGATATTATTATTCATACTTATTTAGCAGAAGAATAAGCTACGTTGGCAACTCAACATGAAAAATTGATGAAATCTAGAACTCTACACCCAGGATTAATAGTGTACTTATTCAACAAATTGATTAAATAACGCTCTTTTGTATTTTTAATTATGATACTTGATATTTTTTAAATTTATAAAAATCATATATTATTTCTATAAATAAGCACTTATTGGTATTTTTTAGCTATAAAACAGAGCCAAATCAAAGTTTGGCTCTGTTTGGCTTTTTAGCCAATTCGACGTTTTAAACCCGTCATTTGCAAGACACGTGTCGAGATTTCTTCAATCGACATTTCAGAGACATTCAGGTACTTGATTCCTTCCGAAATGTAGATTCCTTCAATGGCACGCAGCTCCATCTGGCACTGGCTAAAGCTGGCATAACGACTATTGGCCTTACGTTCAGTGCGAATCGCGACGAGACGGTCTGCATCAATCATCAGACCAAACAGCTTGTTTTTATGCGGACGCAGTACCGCTGGCAAGCGATTATCGTCCAGATCTTCTTCTGTTAGTGGATAGTTGGCCACCCGAATACCAAATTGCAAAGACAAATAAATGGAGGTAGGTGTTTTACCCGAACGCGACACCCCAATCAGAATCAGATCGGCTTTATCATAATGACGCGTACGCGCGCCATCATCATTGTCCAAGGCAAAATGTACCGCATCGATACGGGCTTTATAGGAGGCAGTATCAGTCACCGCATGGGTTTGACCGACTAAAGTTGTAGGCAACACCTGCAACTCATCCGATAACTTACTGATAAGTCCTTCAAATACATCAAGATTTACGGCATTTGCGGTATTAATAATCTCCCGCACATAAGGGTCGACTAAAGTATCAAAAACCAGTGGTTTTTCACCGTCTTGCAGAGCACGCGCATTGATCTCTGCAACCACACTGGTTGCGGCTTCTTCAGAGCTAATATAAGGGATAATATGAATGTCAAACTTTACATTTGGAAACTGCGCTAATAGTGAGTGTCCAAGCGTTTCAGCGGTAATTGCCGTGCCATCCGAGATAAAGAAAACACTACGCTGAATTTGTTTACCTTCTGACATTAAAATTCTCCTCCACCATTTGTCTTAGTGCTATATAATCTTTATAGTAAACCGATCTTACATGACTGTCGCTTAGTAAAATCAAAAACCTAGATGATTTGCTATACTCTCATGCCAAGATAGTGATTAATACTGCAAAAGTGGAGTAACAACTTTGGAAGCGCGCGTAATTGGTCTGGAAAAATTAGGGAAGCACGACGTTGAACTCGTGGGTGGGAAAAACTCATCCTTGGGCGAAATGATCAGCCACTTATCCAATGCTGGTGTATCGGTGCCAGGTGGCTTTGCAACTACAGCTGAAGCATATCGTGAATTTCTCGAGCAAAGTGGCCTAAACGCTAAAATTAATGCAGAGCTTGCAGCACTGAATGTGGATGATGTGAATGCTCTTGCTGAAACCGGTGCAAAAATCCGCCAATGGATTGTGGATACTCCACTTACCTCTGAATTAGAACAAGAAGTTCGTACAGCATTTGCAGAACTTTCTAACGGCAACCCTGATATCGCGGTTGCCGTTCGTTCATCAGCGACAGCAGAAGATTTACCAGATGCTTCTTTTGCTGGACAGCAAGAAACTTTCTTGAATATTCGCGGTATTGATAACGTGCTTATCGCGATCAAAGAAGTTTTTGCATCTTTATATAATGACCGCGCAATTTCTTATCGTGTCCATCAAAACTTCGCGCATGACGTGGTTGCCCTTTCAGCAGGGATCCAACGTATGGTTCGCTCTGAAACGGGTGCTGCAGGTGTGATGTTTACCCTGGACACTGAATCAGGCTTCCGTGATGCAGTGTTTATTACCGCGTCTTATGGTTTGGGTGAAATGGTCGTTCAAGGTGCAGTCAACCCTGACGAATTCTATATTTCTAAACCGCTGTTAAATGCAGGCCGACACGCGATTTTACGCCGCAACTTGGGTTCTAAACACCAGAAGATGATTTATGGTGAAGAAGCTTCTGCAGGTAAATCAGTGGTTGTCGTAGATGTAGAAAAAGCTGAGCGTCAACAGTTCGCTCTAAACGACCAAGAACTCCAAGAACTTGCCAAACAAGCACTGATCATTGAAAACCACTACGGTTCTCCAATGGACATCGAGTGGGCAAAAGATGGCGATGATGGAAAAATCTACATCGTTCAGGCACGCCCTGAAACAGTAAAAAGCCGTGAAAATGTCGGCACCATGGAGCGCTATCTCCTCAAACAACGTGGTACTGTGATCTGTGAAGGTCGCTCAATCGGTCAACGTATCGGTTCTGGTAAAGTCCGTATCGTGACTTCAATCAAAGAAATGGACAAAGTACAAGACGGTGACGTGCTGGTATCTGACATGACTGACCCGGATTGGGAACCAGTGATGAAACGTGCTGCTGCGATTATTACCAACCGTGGTGGTCGTACCTGTCATGCTGCAATCATTGCACGTGAACTTGGTGTTCCTGCGATTGTAGGCTGTGGTAATGCCACTGAAGTACTGGTTGACGGTCAGGAAGTGACTGTGTCTTGCGCTGAAGGTGATACGGGCTTCATCTATGAAGGTGCGCTGGATTTCGAAATCCAAACCAACTCGATCGAATCAATGCCTGCTCTTCCGTTCAAAGTCATGATGAACGTCGGTAACCCGGATCGTGCATTCGACTTCGCGCAAATTCCAAACGAAGGGATTGGTCTTGCACGTTTAGAATTCATCATCAACCGTATGATCGGTGTGCATCCTAAAGCATTGTTGAATATTGACAGCTTGCCACGTGAAACACGTGCTGCTGTGATGGCGCGTACTGCTGGTTATGCTTCTCCAATCGAGTTCTATGTAGAAAAACTGGTTGAAGGTATCTCTACTCTTGCTGCTGCATTTGCAGATAAACCAGTGATCGTGCGTATGTCTGACTTTAAGTCAAATGAATACGCAAACTTGATCGGCGGTAAGTTGTACGAGCCAGAAGAAGAGAACCCGATGCTGGGCTTCCGTGGTGCAAGCCGCTACGTGTCTGACAACTTCCGTGACTGCTTCGAGCTTGAATGCCGTGCATTGAAAAAAGTTCGTGATGAAATGGGCTTAACCAACGTACAGATCATGATTCCATTTGTGCGTACTGTGGCTGAAGCAAAACGTGTGATCGAGTTATTGGAATTGAACGGTCTTAAACGTGGTGAAAATGGTCTTAAAGTGATCATGATGTGTGAATTACCAACCAACGCATTGTTGGCCGATCAATTCCTTGAACACTTCGATGGTTTCTCTATCGGTTCAAACGACCTGACCCAGCTAACGCTTGGTCTAGACCGTGACTCTGGTATCGTATCGCACTTGTTCGACGAACGTGACCCTGCTGTAAAAGCGCTTCTTGCCCTTGCAATCCAGGCATGTCACCGTGCAGGCAAATACGTGGGTATTTGTGGTCAAGGTCCTTCAGACCATCCTGATCTTGCGAAATGGCTCATGGAACAAGGCATTGAGTCTGTATCTTTAAACCCGGATTCAGTCCTGGATACCTGGTTCTTCCTGGCTAAAGAAAAAGTGGCAACTGCATAATAGATTTTAAATAAAAAAAGACCCTTTCGCAGGGTCTTTTTTTTATGGGATGAATATTCTTTTATATTTCAAAACGCTCTTCTGAAAGTTTTAAAAATATAAGTTTTTGTATTTTGTTTCTCCACATTCAAATTGTAATGACAAACAAATGCCAACAGTAAAATCATTTTTAAAGGGCAATAATTAAAGCGAATCGGATATGTTGAATGATGCACTCAAACCACCCGATCCTTGTTACACTGTTTTTGATTTGAAGCATTTTCTTCATAAATAGGATTGAAAATACTCAATTTATCTATAATCTTAACGATAAGATGGTGTTTGTTTTCAAAATAGAATTCAATACAATCTTAATTCAACCTATTATCAGTTCAAATTTATATATTGAGATTCAGTCTATATGCAGATTTACTTGGCACGAAACAATCAACAAGCTGGTCCATATACGCTCGAGCAATTAAATCAAATGCTTGCCAATCAGCAAGTCATGCTAACTGATTTGGCATGGCATCAAGGCATGGCAGAGTGGAAAGCTTTAGGTGAGCTTACCCAGGGAAAATCGGTATATCAACCTGAGGGTTATGTCGCACCGAACGCAACACCTGACACGCCTTTCCAGAACACTCCGTCTGCAACAGCGTCTGGTACGCAACCACGCGCCCAAGCAACTACGCAAAAAAATACACTTGCCAGTATTCCCAGCCGTATTCTGGCCAAAATTGTAGACGTGTTACTCTGGTTACCAGCGACTTTTATTCTGACTGGATTCTTCACCCCTGAACAGGAAGTCCGCTTTGCAGAATTGAACCAAGAGTTCATGAATGTGATACTCAACAGTGATGCTGATCCTGCCATGGCGCAGCAACTGCAAACCCAGATGTTTGAGATGTTTTCTCAACAAGCCTGGATTGCAACTGCGGTCTATTTACTGATCATGCTGGTGATTCAAGCCTATCTTATTGCCAAATCCGGGCAAAGTATTGGCAAAAAAATGACGAAAATCAAAATTGTAGATGCTGAATCTGGTGAGAAAGTTAGCTTATTACGTGCCTTCACCATTCGCAGCGTATTCTTTATATTTCTGAATATCATCTTCATGCCCTTGAGTTTAATGATTGACTGGGCCTTCGGATTGGGCAAAAAACGTCAGACCCTGCACGACAAACTGGCAAAAACTCAAGTGGTAAAACAATAATTTTGAATCACTTAAAATGGGATGATATTCATCCCATTCTTTCTTACATAACTTTGAAATTGAAATAAAATTCCTATAAATATTCCTAAATCCCGAGCAACAAAATCGGTTTTTATTACAGGCATTTAAAGCGGCTTTAGATATAGCTTAGTTCGTCAATCTCAGGCATAATGCCCTACAACGTAGCGGTGTATTATGATTAATAGGATGTTTTGTAAAAATCAGCCTTTTTCGTCATGTGCACTTTAATCGCTATCCCATATTAAATTAGGGAATGGGACTCTTCACCGAGGTTGTAAAATGAGACAAACGATTTTAGCTGTATTGTCTTTATCTGCGATGACTGCACTCTTGACCGGGTGTGGTGGTGATATGGTACTTCTGAACTCTAAAGGTCCAGTTGCAGCAGGTCAAAGTAACCTGATGATGACTGCGATTTACTTAATGCTGTTGGTGGTTATTCCATCAATCATCATGGCATTATGGTTCGGTTGGAAATATCGTGCATCGAATAAAGACGCAGACTATAAACCTACATGGACACACTCTACTGCGATTGAAATTGTGGTATGGGGTATTCCTGTCATTATTATTGGTATTTTAGCTTGGTTAACTTGGTGGGGTTCCCACAAGTATGACCCATACCGTCCAATTGAAGCAGATAAAGCACCATTAACTGTTCAAGTTATTGCTGAACAATTTAAATGGATCTTCATCTATCCTGAGCAAAACATTGCAACAATTAACGAATTGCGTTTCCCAGAGAAAACTCCGGTAAGCCTTCGTATCACGTCTAACTTCACGATGAACTCTTTCTTCATCCCGGCGTTAAGTGGTCAGATTTATGCAATGGCAGGCATGCAAACTCACCTTAACTTCTTAGCTGATGAAACGAGTCCAGCTGAAGGTTATCGTGGTTTCTCTTCAAACTATTCAGGCTATGGCTTCTCACAAATGCGCTTCCGTGCACATTCTGTGACTGATGCTCAATTCGCTGAATGGGTTGCTGCAGTTCAATCAGGTAATGGTACTTCAGTAAATCCTGTTGCAGTTCAAAAAACTGTTTTAGACCAAGCTGAATTTGCGACCTTACGTGACGGCAACCGTTCACAAAAACAAATTGATGCAATGGTTCGTAATGCAAGAACAGATTTAGAGAAACGACTTGCTGAAACTGCACAAGCAGAAGGCCCATATAAGACTCAGCCACATCCTGTGACTTATTATTCTTCTGTCGAGTCTGGTTTGTTTGAATCTGTGATTCACAACTATATGAGTAACTACCACGGTGCTGATCATACAGCTCCTGTAGAAGCTGCAGCGACTGATGCTGTTGCTCAGGAAGCATCTGCTTCTGAAGCTCATGTAGCAGGTGAACATGCGACTGCTTCTCAAGGAGAATAAGACATGAGCTTCTTAGGTAAGTTAGGTCCAGATGCAATTCCTTACGATCCAATCGTATTGGCAACTGTTGCAATGATGATCTTGGGTGCTATCGCAGTTGTTGCTGGTATTACCTACTTCAAAAAATGGGGCTACTTGTGGAACGAATGGTTCACATCTGTAGACCATAAAAAAATTGGTATCATGTATATCTTCGTATCTGTGATCATGCTGGTGCGTGGTTTCGCCGATGCGATCATGATGCGTCTTCAGCAGTTCCTTGCAAAAGGTGGCGGCGAAGGTTATTTACACCCTGAGCATTACGACCAGATCTTTACCGCGCATGGCGTGATCATGATCTTCTTCGTGGCAATGGGTCTTGTAGTTGGTTTAATGAACATCTCTGTGCCGCTTCAAATCGGTGCACGTGACGTTGCATTCCCATTATTGAACTCACTCAGCTTCTGGTTATTTGCCGGCGCTGCGGGTCTGATGATGGTTTCACTTGCGTTAGGTGAATTCGCTGCAACAGGCTGGATGGCATACCCTCCACTGTCAGGTATCGAATATTCTCCAGGCGTAGGTATGGACTACTACATCTGGGCACTGCAAATTTCAGGTCTAGGTACGCTATTAACGGGTGTTAACTTCTTTGTTACCATCATCAAAATGCGTGCGCCTGGCATGAAACTCATGGAAATGCCAATCTTTACCTGGACATCTTTATGTACAGCGGTATTGATTATTGCTGCTTTCCCGGTGTTGACTGCAACAATTGCAATGCTAACGCTTGACCGTTACTTCGATTTCCACTTCTTTACAAATGACCTGGGTGGTAGCCCAATGTTGTATGTAAACCTGATTTGGACTTGGGGTCACCCAGAAGTGTATATCTTGGTATTACCAGCATTTGGTATTTACTCAGAAGTTGTTGCGACTTACTCGCGCAAAGCATTGTTCGGTTACAAATCCATGGTGTATGCAACAGTAGCAATCACAGTATTGTCATTCGTTGTATGGGTTCACCACTTCTTTACTATGGGTGCAGGTGCCAACGTTAACGCGTTCTTCGGTATCATGACCATGATTATTGCGATTCCTACAGGTGTGAAGATCTTCTCTTGGTTGTTCACCATGTACAAGGGTCGTATTGTTTACACTACCCCAATGCTATGGACACTTGGTTTCCTTGTGACTTTCGGTATCGGTGGTTTAACAGGTGTATTGATGGCAGTTCCACCAGCGGACTTCCTGGTACACAACTCTTTATTCCTGATTGCTCACTTCCATAACGTAATTATTGGTGGTGTAGTATTCGCGATGTTCGCAGGTATCATCTTCTACTGGCCGAAAATGTTCGGTTGGAGACTGAATGAAACTTGGGGTAAAGCAGCGTTCTGGTTCTGGTTCTTCGGTTTCTACTTTGCATTCATGCCACTTTATATCCTTGGTTTCATGGGTATGACTCGTCGTTTGAATACATTTGACAACCCAGACTGGGATCCGTATGTAAATATTGCAATGTTTGGTGCAGTTCTGATTGCACTTGGTATTGTATGTTTCGTGATGCAAATTGTGGTTGGTTTCCTACAACGTGACCAACGTCTAGATTTGACTGGCGATCCATGGGATGGTCGTACGCTTGAATGGTCGACATCTTCTCCTGCTCCGTTCTATAACTTTGCTCATCTTCCAAAGATCAATGGTATTGATACTTTCTGGGTTGAGAAAGAAAATGGTGTTGCGTATGCAAAACCAACGAAGTATGAAGATATCCATATGCCAACGAATCGTGCTGCTGGTTTCGTTATCGCGATGTTCATCACTGTAATGGGCTTCGGTTTAATCTGGCACATCTGGTGGTTAGTAGTTGTTACGTTCATTGCTTCTATCATTAGCTTCATCGTGTCTTCTTTCACCAAGAAAGTGGATTACTATGTTCCTGCTACTGAAGTTGAGCGTATTGAAAACGAACGCTATGCGATTCTTGAAAAACACTTGAAGAAGGACTAAGACAATGGCTGAAGTACTTCATCACGATAACCACGGACACGATGAGCATCATCACGATGATACTGACATCACCGTCTTTGGTTTCTGGACTTACTTGATGAGTGACCTTGTCCTGTTCGGTACACTCTTCATTGCGTTCGCTGTTTTAAGTAGCCACATTCCTGTGGGTACTCCAAGTGCGAGAGACCTGTTTGGCGACTCTTTAGGTTTCGTTCTGACTGAAACCTTCGCTCTCTTGATCTCTTCTGTAACCTTTGGTTTTGCAGTTCTTGCTGCATACAAAAAAGACGTTGCAAAAGTACTGACTTGGTTAGCGATTACTTGGGTATTCGGTGCTATCTTCATCGGCATGGAACTATATGAGTTCAATCACTTAGTTCATGCGGGTCACGGTCCAAGCACAAGTGCGTTCTTATCTGCGTTCTTTACCTTGGTAGGTACGCACGGTATTCACGTAACTTCTGGTCTAGTCTGGATGATCGTGTTAATGGTTCAAATCAAGAAATATGGTTTGACTCTTGCAAACACGCGTCGTCTAGCTTGCCTAAGCTTGTTCTGGCACTTCCTTGACATCGTTTGGATCTGTGTATTCAGCGTAGTTTACTTGATGGGAGTTCTGTAATGAGTCACGATCACAACTCAGCTGGTGCATCACACGGTAACGTTAAGCAATATACAATTGGCTTCGTACTTTCTGTCATCCTTACCGTAATTCCATTCGGTATGGTGATGGCAGGCGGTTTTGAACGCGGTATCTTGATTGCAGTAATTGCGATTACTGCGGTTGCTCAGATTCTTGTGCAGTTAATTTACTTCCTGCATATGAACTCTTCTTCAGAGCAACGCTGGAACGTGATTGCGTTCGTGTATACCATCTTAACCATCGCTATTCTTTTAGTAGGTTCTGTATGGATCATGAATTACCTACACTACAACATGATGATCTAAACTGGTCGTCATGTTGAAAAAGTATTTATTCCTGACTAAGCCAGGAATTCTCTTCGGTAACTTTGTTACCACTTTGGGTGGCTACTTCGTAGCCACTCAAGGTTCTGTAGATTTCCTTCTCCTGCTTATTACCCTTCTCGGTACTACGCTTGTCGTAGCATCAGGATGTGTGGTCAACAACGTGATTGACCAGGACATCGACCAAAAAATGCAGCGCACACAAAATCGTGCTCTGGTCATCAAAACCATCTCTGAACCTGTTGCCCTGGCTTTTGCTCTGGTCTTAGGCCTCATTGGTTTTAGCATTTTATGGTTCTGGGTAAATGCGTACGCTTTTCTTTTCGCGGTGATTGGTTTTGTTGTATATGTTGGTTTCTACAGCCTATGGACAAAACGAACCACAATTCATCAAACTGTAGTCGGCAGTATTTCTGGTGCAGCTCCGCCTGTCATTGGCTATACCGCTGTGGCCAATCAATTTGACCTGGGTGCATTACTGATCTTTTTAGGTTATGCGTTGTGGCAAATGCCTCACTCATGGGCAATTGCGGTTTACCGCTTTGATGATTACAAAAATGCAGGCATTCCCATTTTGCCTGTGGCGCGCTCGATTCATCGTACCAAGATCGAATCACTTTTGTATGTGGTGTTATTCACCCTGACCATGAATGCATTATTTGTATATGGCTATGCCAATTGGTTGTATGCAGTCATTTTAAATCTATTGTGCATTTACTGGTTGTATATCGGTGTCATTGGATTTAAAGCTGAAAATGATCAGCTTTGGGCAAAGAAATATTTTCTGTTCTCTGTCATCCTGATTACCGTGATCAGTATTGTATTTAGCTTTACTTCAACTGCGCCATCTACACAGATAGTATTTTTTTAAAAAGATAGAGAGTTCGTCTCTATCTTTTTTTATTTCAGAATCAACGTCTCATATGTTCATGCATCGGTTGCATCGCATGGCAGTCATAACACAAAGCACTCAAATTGATTAAACGGTTATCGGCTTTATTACCATTAATATGATGCGTATGTAAATTTGCATGATCGTGAGTACAATCTTTTGTACATGCTTCACAGCGCCATTGTTTCGATTTTCTGTATTTATAGGAAATATACTTCCAGTCCATTTGATATTGATTAACTACAATATCATTTTGGTCTGTATATAACACTTGAATCATCGCCTGATAAAATTGTGGCTCAAACTTGAGATAAAAATCACTTAAGTCTAATTTTTTGGATATCTGGTTTTTTTCCATCGGTGTCATCGAAGTTTTATAGCCGTTTAACTTTAATTGACTTAGACAGTATTTACAGACATCCAAATCATACTCACCACTTTTAATTTGGTTTGTATAATTTGAAATAAAGCGAATTTTACGAATTTTATCTGTGCGTGCTGAACACACATAACGCTGTATACGCCCAGCAGCCTTCATTTCTTTGAGCTTATGACAATGACAAATGTGTAATTTAGGCAGACTCTCTTCTTGCTTATTTCCCTGAAAAGCATCCTGAATATTCAGAGAAACCATCACGCCTTTATAATAAAGCAAACCCGAAGGAGAGCTTGTAATATCACCAATATCAACCTCGACACCTTCATGCAAATCATATAAATCTGCGTAGGTAATACCATTGCGAAAGGGTAAATCAGTAATATCTAAAAGCTTTGCTTTCATTTGACTTCTTAATTCATTTAAGAAGTCACTAGTTAAAAAATCAACGAGCTGCATTTGAATCACCATAGGCAACAGCACGAATTCTATCTTCAGCGGTTGTCACCACTCTAAATTCTACACGTTGTGATGCACCGTAATGCTCTCTATTAGAGCCACTCGCAGGTTGCCCATTTTTACCTAAAGGTGCAGCCGAAGAAAATCCAATTGCTCTGAATTTACGTTTTAACCACGCTTTTTCTACCGTTGTTAATAATGAACTTTGTAGTAAATAAATTAAGGTATTTTGTGCACGTGTTTGAGAAAGCTGCATGTTACGAATATAAGCCTCTTCCTCACCAACACCTTTTGCCCAGAAACTTGACGTATGCCCTTCAATACGAATTTCTTTAATATTATCAACAAAACGATCTTGCATCACCGAACGAATATAAATAGGGAAATATTCATTCAGTGCCTGCTTAAATTCAGCACTTAAATCTGCTGAACCTGCCTTAAAAAGAATTTCCTCATTATTAAAGCGCACTGTTAAGTCAGGACTTAGAGTTGCACCCCACTTGGTCAATTTACTTTGTAGCTTTTGCTCTAATTGCGAATGTAATTGTTGTTCATCCGCCTTAAAAATTCGTGGGATATCGACTGATTCTTTAACACGTATCATGTAAATGACACTAATAAGCAAAAACACCATCATCAGTGCAGTCATAATATCGCTTAAACTAATCCATTGATCAGAATTCGTTGCACGCTGACGCATAAAGGGCAACATTAAGATCTCACTCCCTGATCAATCGAGTCGATAATATTTTTTAAATTTTCTGTAATTGGCTCATAATCTTGTGCAAACTTGGTTGAAAGTGCACCTAATTGCTGAGCGAGTGTGATCAATGACTGATTCAATGTCTGCTGCAATTGAGTTTCAATCGTGCTTAAACCATCGCTTAATTGCTGCTGCGTCTGTTCAAATGATTGCTTCATTTGCTTTTGCATTTGTTCAGCTTGCTGTGCAGACGTTGTTTGTATCTGTAGCGCACGCGCATGACTAGACTCCAAATAGTCATGAATTTCAGTAAAGATCGTTTCGGTCAGTTGATTGATTTTATCCATTTGCGATTCAGTCTTGTTAAAACTCTCTGCAAACAATTGACGCGTTTGATCAACCTCTACAAGTTTTGCATCCAAAGCGCCATAGAAATGCTCAATACGGTTGTTAAACTCATAGTTGGTATGATCAATGGATTGAATGGCTTGCTCTACTTGTAAAATAATTTGCTTAAAACCATCCACATTATGCAACACAGTTGAAAAATCATTTTTCACCTGTTCAATCTGAGACAACATTCCCTCATAATTTGTGGTCTGTTGTTCTACGTGAGATGCGTATTGCTCCTGCCAATCTACTAAACGGTTTACAGATTGATTAAGTTGCTTAAAGTTTTCACCCAAACTATCTGTTAAATTTTCATTGAAACGTTGAATTGCTTGTTCCAGGGCCTTAATGAAAATATCAGTGGTCTGTTCTGCTTGCTTTTGTGCAAACGAAACAAATTCGTTTCTTAATTCTGCGATTTCACCTGCAATATAACCTTGTGTACTGCGTTGAATTTGCTCAATACCACCTAAACTACTACTGATCGATTGAAGCATTTCTTGCATATTATTTTTATTATTTTTATCTAAATTTAGGCCAAAATTTTCAATGGCTTTTACTAAATTCTGATGATGATTTTGATTATCAGTATAAATTTTTTCTAAAAATTGGCTCTGCTTTGCTAAAATTTGATGCTCTTCATAAAACTGCTGCACCTGCTTATCTGCCTGTAAATCAGTATCATTTTCTTTAAACTTAATAAGTGCATGAAATTTAATTAAAATTGAAGCAAGAATACCTGCAAATGACCCCCAAAATGCAGTTTTAATACCATTTACTAGAGTCGATAGACTTCCCGTTGGATCCTCTGTGTCAAAGCCCGCAAGCCCCAAAGCAACACCAAAGAAGGTAAAGCCAATCCCTATTGTAATCAGTAAACTTGGGTAAGCAGGATTAGCTTTTTCATGCAAGCGATCTAAACGAATAAAATAAATAAAGAAAACAACAATAACTACAATTGCAAGGAAATGAAAAATTTTGGAAAAAACATCAAGAAAATCTAACATGACAGAGGGAAAGGAAATAAAATTATGTGAATAGTATCACTATAAATAATTGTTCCCACAAAAAAACTTCAATAAACACAAAAGAATAAATATAACTTAATATTTGAATTTAGCTATTTCAAAGCTATGACTTGTATTTTAAACCTAAACCCTCTAAAATTCTTGGCTCGCAAACACTGCGACACAACCTTGGTTGTGACTCCTTGCTTCAATTTACTTAAATTGGGGCTGTCCAAACCGTAAGGAGCTGACAATGCGTCATTACGAAATCGTACTTTTAGTACACCCTGATCAAAGCGATCAAGTCGTTGGTATGGTAGAACGCTACCTAACTCACATCAAAGAAGCTGAAGGTCAAATCCACCGTCTTGAAGACTGGGGCCGTCGTCAATTGGCTTACCCAATCAACAAGATCCACAAAGCTCACTACATTCTTATGAATGTTGAGTGTGGTCAGACTACTCTTGATGAGCTTGAAGAATTGTTCCGTTATAACGATGCAATCATTCGTAGCCTTATCATCCGTCGTGAAAACGCAATCACTGAAGAGTCACTATTGGCGAAAAGTGCTGAAGAAAAACGTGCGCGTAAAGCTCAACGTGAAGAAGCACAACACGCTCAAGACTCTGCTGAAGCTTAAGGAGAACATAACATGGCACGTTTTTACCGTCGTCGCAAGTTCTGCCGCTTTACAGCTGAGAACGTTACGTACATCGACTACAAAGATATCGACACTTTAAAACAGTACATCACTGAAAACGGCAAGATTGTTCCTAGCCGTATTACAGGTACTAAAGCTCGTTACCAACGTCAATTGGCGCTAGCTATTAAACAAGCTCGCTTCTTGTCTTTGATCCCTTACACTGACAATCATAAGTGAGGTTGAGCTGTGGATATTATCTTATTACAACGCATTAAAAACCTAGGTAAACTAGGCGATAAAGTATCAGTTAAAGCTGGTTATGGCCGTAACTTCCTTATCCCACAAGGTATGGCAGTTGCTGCAACAGAATCAAACACTGCTGCTTTTGAAGCTCGTCGTGCTGAACTTGAGAAAGCTGAAGCTGATGTTTTAGCTGCTGCTCAAGCACGTGCTGACCAATTGAACGAAGTAAATATCGTAATCACTGCGAAAGCTGGTGACGAAGGTAAACTATTCGGTTCTATCGGTACTCGTGACATCGCTGACGCGTTGACAAATGCTGGTCTAGAAGTAGACCGTGCAGAAGTACGTCTTCCAAATGGCGCACTTCGTCACACTGGCGAATTTAACATCGCAATCCAATTGCACCATGATGTTACTGCAGAAGTTCTGGTTACTATCGTAGCTGAGTAATTTCTCGCCTCAAAAAGAGCATGCGAAAGCATGCTCTTTTTTTATCTATAAAAAAATGACAGGTATCTCCTGCTTAAAAATTATTTTATTACCCATACAAATGAAAATTTACCCTTCGCATTTGATTTCAGAACGCGTATGATTTCATGTCGTAGTGAATAAAAGCTATTCATCTCCGATAATGTTTAACCATTGTATTTAAAATCAGGGATTTATATGTCACAGGCGAATGCCAGCAAAAAGCCGACCAGCGCTAATATCGAAATCAGTACTGAGAACAGCAATCTCAAGGAATTTCGTACTCCACCGCACAATTTAGCGATTGAACAAGCCGTACTTGCTGCATTAATGACCGTTGCCGAATCTTTTGAACAGGTCGGTGATGTGCTGACTGAAAATGATTTTTATGCGACCCGACATAAATATATTTTCCGCGCCATTGATCAGCTCTCTAAAGAAAACTCACCTTATGATGCGGTACTGGTGCATGACTGGCTGATCAAGCAGAATTTACTGGATGCGATTGGCGGTGAAGAATATCTGATGCAGCTCATGGCAGACTCGCCATCGAGTTTCTACAACCTGGAAACCTATGCAGGCAAAATTAAAGAATTCTCGACCCTGCGCAACATGATTAAAGTCAGCTCTGAAATTTTACAAAATGCCTATGACACCAAAGGCCGTACCGTCAGTGAAATTTTGGACTTGGCTGAAACCAATATTTTCTCGATTGCAGAACAACATAATAACAATGCCAAGGCGCAAGGGCCTAAACCGATTAACTCTGTCGTTGCCGATGTTTTTGATAAATTGAATGAATTATCACAAATGGAAGGTAGCATTACCGGTTTAACCACAGGTTTTGTGGAACTGGATAATAAAACCTCAGGCATGCAATCCGGCGACCTGATTATTGTCGCAGCGCGTCCGTCCATGGGTAAAACCACTTTTGCCATGAATCTGGTCGAAAGCGTTTTATTTAATAACAACCTGCCGGCGCTGGTCTATTCTATGGAGATGCCAGCGGATTCGATTGCCATGCGTTTGATTTCGTCATTTGGCCGTGTGCATCAGGGGCATTTGCGTTCAGGCAAAATGGACAGCGATGAGTGGTCAAAAGTGACCAGTACCATTGTGCATTTACAGGAAAAAAACCTGTATATCGATGATTCCTCTGCCCTGCCACCAACTGAATTACGTTCCCGTGCCCGTCGTATTGCCAAAATGCATGGTGGCAAACTCGGCTGTATCATGGTCGATTATCTTCAGTTGATGAAAGTACCCGGTATGGGCGACAACCGTGTCGGCGAGATCTCGGAAATTTCACGAAGTTTAAAAGCCTTAGCCAAAGAAATGCAGTGCCCTGTGATTGCACTTTCCCAGTTAAACCGCGCCCTGGAAAACCGCCCCAATAAACGCCCGGTGATGTCCGATTTACGTGAATCCGGTGCAATCGAGCAGGATGCCG
This sequence comes from Acinetobacter sp. YH01006, assembly GCF_013420445.1. Lineage (NCBI taxonomy): Bacteria > Pseudomonadati > Pseudomonadota > Gammaproteobacteria > Moraxellales > Moraxellaceae > Acinetobacter > Acinetobacter sp. YH01006. The sequence continues at coordinate 25,119 of NZ_VOYB01000002.1, forward strand.
ATTTGATCATGTTCATTTACCGCGACGAGGTTTATAACAAGGAATCAAAGGAAGCCGGCACTGCTGAAATTATTATTGGTAAGCAGCGTAACGGCCCGATTGGTACGGTACGTCTGGCTTTCGAAGGTCAATATACCCGTTTTAGTAATCTCTCACCTGAGTTTTATGCTCAGTATGATGATGAAGAGTAAACAAGCTCAATCATCAGATTTCCATCGTCCCTCCAGGAGTAATTTAGGGTGCGCCAAGCTACAGTTTATATTGACAGTGCAGCACTGCAATATAATTTAAACCGTGTCAAACAACTTGCCCCAACCGCTAAAATCGTCAGTATGGTCAAAGCCAATGCTTACGGACATGGAGTTAAAGACTGCCTGGCAGCCTTAAGTGCAAGCGATGCTTTTGGTGTCGCATGCTTACAAGAAGCCCTGGAAATTCGTGAACTGGGTTATCAACAGCCGATCACGCTCATCGAAGGTGTTTTTGTTGCAGACGAAATGCCAATCGTGATTGATCAGAATATTGAAGTGATTGTGCATCAGCAGGCACAGGTCGATTGGCTCTTGGCACATAAAGATGCTTATATCGCCAAAGACCTGAAAGTCTGGGTCAAGCTGAATAGCGGGATGAACCGTCTTGGCTTTAAAATTGATGTAATTAAAGACGTGATCAATCAACTCAAAGCTGAAGGTTTTACTTGTGTTTTGGCGATGCATTTTGCCAATGCCGATGCTGATCACCCGCTGAATGATGAACAAATCCGTCAATTCTTAGAAATTAAAAATGACTGCGCACCATTGATGGGTTCATGCTGTAATTCAGCAGCCATTTATAAATATCCAGAATTGCATTTTGATTTTGTCCGTCCCGGGATCATGCTTTATGGCGCGACTCCATTTGCAGATCGTGATGTGCATGATCTGGATTTAAAACCAGTCATGACCTTTACTGCCGAAGTGATTGCACTTAACCATATCAAGGCAGGTGAGCATGTCGGTTATGGTTCAACATTTACAGCTGAGCAAGACATGACACTTGCGATTGTTTCAATTGGCTATGGTGATGGCTACCCTCGTGCTTTCCCGAAACAGAACTATGTGGCGATTAATGGCCAGCAAACGCGTGTCATTGGTCGTGTAGCAATGGATATGATCGCGATTGATGTAACTGCTGTGCAGGTAAAACCTGGTACTCAAGTCGAACTTTGGGGGAATACCCGTTTGGTCGATGATGTTGCTGAAGCCAATGGCACCATTGGTTATGAACTGTTATGCAGACTCAGTCATCGTCCGCTACGTAAAGTTATTTGAGTTGATCCTCAGAGCCAAAAAAGTCCAGTAGAAGTTGGGCTTTTTATTTAAGCTGATTTTTGTTCTTCAGCCTGCTCTAAACTCAATTGCTCTAATAAAGCATCGACATGATGTTGCTGAAAGGCAAAAGGATTAAAGTCATTAAATCCCATGTCCTGACAGAATTGCTGGATTTGACTGCGTTTAGAAATATACTTCATCGACCAGTCGGGGAAACTCGGATATTCGATTTCCTTGGTCTCAAACAATTTAATATCATGATGGCGAGGATCTTTACTGAGTCTCTCGAGCAGCAGACTTTTTAAGGTTAAACACTCACCTTCCAGACATTGAAAAAAATAACCATCGGCAAAATACAGCACGCCTGTGACTTGATAGCGATGATTAAAATCACGTGCTTCTTTCAGGATATTGGTCAGATCTTCAAGCAAATCAACTTTAGAAGACGTACTTTTACTGGCGTAACAAAATTGGTACATGCGCTAACTTATCTATTTTTATTATGCGGGTGCACAGAAGTTCATACTGTACGCGAAAAAACTGGACCAGAATACCTTTTACAGAAAATATTCATTCGATGGAACAGGTAGCGCTGCCAGTCCTTTTTTCAAGGTGTCTGACCATTGCCGGCTGATCGACGTGAAATATTCATCATCTTCGGCAATACGCTTGCCTCGTGGCATGATCAGACTGTCTTTTTTATAGACCAGCACATCGAGTGGCATACCGACCGATACATTGGAACGTAGGGTCGATGCAAATGAAATCAGGGAACAGCGCAAAGCTTCATCCAGCGGCATATCATAAGTCAGCGCACGATCCAGGATCGGCTTGCCATATTTACTTTCACCAATCTGGAAATACGGCGTATCGCGTGTGGCACAGATAAAGTTCCCTTGCGGATAGACATGATAAAGCTGCATATCCTGATCTTTAAGTTGTCCACCGACCAGCAGATTACAATAGTAATTGCTTTGTTCCGAAATATCGCTCGTAACATTCGCAATCACTTTTTTCAGCATACTTCCCACCAGCTCAGCAACATCAAACATGGTGTGCAGACTCAAGATATTGGGTTCCTGCTTCAGTTCGAGCTGATTTTTGATATGACCAATTACGGCTTGTGTGGTTGCCAGGTTTCCGGATGCCTGTATGACGATCATACGTTCCCCAGGAATACCAAAGGTATACAACTTTCGAAATACAGAAATGTGATCTACTCCGGCATTGGTCCGGGTATCACTGATAAAAAGCATACCTTGCTCTAAACGTAGTGCACAACAATACGTCATTCATTCGTCCTTATTAACATCCTAGCACTTGAACGATGGAATGCATGGATTCCACACCGCCCTTTTCTCTAACACCGCGTACCGGTGCCACATCCCAATAATCCCGTCCAATCGCCACATAAACATGCGAACTTGGAGTAAACAACAGATTACTGACATCAAAACAATACCATGTCTGGTCTACAAACACCTCTGCCCAAGCGTGACTGGCCAGATGCGAAGCATTTTGTGCATATAAATAACCAGAAACATAGCGTGCAGGCAAACCTAGATATTTGCACATGGCAATAAAAATATGACTATGGTCCTGACAGACGCCCTGTCTGGACTCAAAGGCATCTATTGCAGAGCCTTGCACTGAAGTACTGTTGGAAATATAAGGCACATGTTCCAGCAAGGCCTGCGCCAGTCCGATCAAATGCTGACGGGTTAATGCAGGAACATGACGTTGTGCAAAATCTTTCATTGCTGCATTACATTGTGTTGATTCGGTCGGCTGTAGAAAAAGATTGGGATTGATTAAATCATTCAGTCCACTCTGATGCGCAGGATTCAGCTCAACAATCCCTTGCGCCATGATGGTCAGGGAATGATAAGGCTCCCGCTGGCTACAGGTCATCCACAGATTATGAAATGCATCTTTCCGGATTTCTTTATTACCCGGTACACTGATATCCCAAGAATGAACCCGCTGATGCGCATTGCTCGAAGGCATCATTTTAATGTACTGAATACTGTTCCTTACCTCGGCCGTGTACATATAGTGCGTTTGGTGATTCACCATCAATTTCATACATCTGCCTCAAACAGTTGATGAATATGGTCGCTAAACTGATAGAACTGGATTCGATTCGGCTCTGTACGTAACTGCTCCCAGTACTGTTCCAGATCATCCCAGCCCATTTCTACGAGAATTCTGACCACATAATCAATCTTGCACAGTGTAGTACTGGTTTCTTCACCCAGGCGTAACTGGTGATCGAGCTGTTCGACACATTGCCCTAAACTGAAAAACAGGAAGATATCGGAAGATTCGGCTTCCAGAATATCTTCACATTCCGTTATCACTTCACAGATATAACCGGCATTTTTGTCTGCGGTTTTGATCAGTTTCATCAGTTCTGCATAGCCTGAAGCAGACAGCACCCCACGCAATTCCTGAATATTGTCTTTGGCCACTTTAAACTGCTGGCTAAAAGACGCCACTTGCGTAGGATCAAGTACCAGCTCATTTAAGGAACTGGCATCAAAGGCAGGTAAACAGAAAGCATGGGCATATGCCACTGCCGCTTCGTCTTCTAAAAATGGAAAGCGCGCACATAAAAAATGAGTGCGAGATAAATAACGCCCTAACCAAAAAATATGTTGCGCATTGCTATTCAGCAAAACCATGACATTTTCCTTCTTTGGAATCTTATGAATGTAAATTGTCGACTACCCAGGTATCTTTGATACCGCCACCTTGTGATGAATTCACCACCAGTGAGCCGGGTTGCATCGCCACACGTGTCAAGCCACCCTGTACGATTTCAGTACGATAAGGCGAACTTAATACAAATGGGCGTAAGTCGATATGACGTTCAGCAATACCAAAATTGGTCAAAGTCGGACTAACCGATAAGTCCAAAGTTGGCTGCGCAATATATAAATGCGGCGCAGCTAAAATTTTCTCCCTGAAAGTTTCAATTTGCTGTTTAGACGCTTGTGGTCCAATGAGCATGCCATAACCGCCCGAACCCTGCGCTTCTTTCACCACCAGCTGATCCAAATGAGCCACGACATAGTCTAATTCTTCAGAATTACGACATTGATAAGTCGGAACATTTTTTAGAATTGGCTGCTCGCCCAAATAAAAACGAATCATTTTGTCGACATATGGATAAACCGATTTGTCATCTGCCACACCGGTTCCCGGCGCATTGGCAATCACGACATTATTTTGCAAATAAGCCGACATCAAGCCAGCAACACCCAAAGTGCTATCCGGTTTAAAGCATAAGGGATCAAGAAACGCATCATCGACCCGTCTATAAATAACATCGACTCGTTGGCGACCACGTATGGTTTTTACATAAACCTTCGAGTCATCAACAAAAAGGTCACGTGATGTTACCAATGGCACATCCATCTCTCTTGCAAGGAAAGCATGTTCATAGTAAGCGCTATTAAAACGTCCTGGAGTTAATACCACGACAAATGGCTTGTCGACGTAGGCATTTTCGATCAGGATTTCTTTCAATAATCGTGGATATTGCTCGATTCCGGCAATCTTGGACTGCTCGAATACTTTCGGCATCAGTTTTTCACTGATCTTGCGGCATTCCAGCATATAAGAAACACCAGATGGCGTTCTGAGATTATCTTCTAAGACATAAAACTCGCCCTTGGAATCACGGATCACATCGATCCCGCTAATCTGGCTATAAATCCCGCCTTTCAAGCTATGTTGATACATATGCGGCTGATAGGCCTCATGAGTTAAAATCTGCAACTCAGGAATAATATTGGCTTTTAAAATGTCCTGTTGATGATAAATATCATGTAAGAATAAATTTAGCGCCCGTATCCGTTGTGCCGAGCCTAAAGCCACCATATTCCACTGCTTCCGGTCTATGACTCGCGGAATGATATCGTAGGGAATGGTGCGTTCTACGCCTTCTTCATCGCCATAAACGGTAAAGGTAATACCGTGATGTAAAAAATGTTCTTTTGCTACCTGATTCAGTGCATTGAGTTCATCCAGCGTATGTTGTGATAACCATTCTTCCAGTCTTTGACCAGCCTGACTGGACAACACATGTTCATCCTGCATTTCATTAAAGAACTTTGAAGATAACTGCTGCAGTAAAAGTTGTGGATTCGTTGTAGTAGATACCGTTGCTGTTTTAGCCTCTATAAAATTTTTCCCAAGATTTGGGGAACTAAAATTATCAATTTTTTCAATTACATTTGTATCCCGATTTCCTTTAAGCATACAAACCTCGTCTTATCATCTATTATAATTAAATCAAAGCAATATCCATGCCATTGAACCTATATTGCAACTACCATTAATCTAATAAATGCGCCCTGAACTCAATGCCATTTCTTACCAAGTTGTTTTTAGTTTGTAGGACAATTGTTGCGCAGAAAGACTTGCGAAAAAATGAGAGTTTTTTTATTGTGTTAGTCTAAGCCTAAATCCCATCCTCTTTATCGCCAGCAAAATAAATTATGTCAGCACAAGAAAAAGAAACCTCGAATAGCCTGTATCGCCAATGGCAAATCTTGTCGCGTCTTTCTACCGGCAAATGGATGGGAACACGTGAATTACAGGAAATCTTGAATCGCGAAGGAATTGATATCAGCCTGCGTACCATTCAGCGTGACCTGAACCAGATTGCGCAGCGCTTTCCAATCGAAAGCAGCAAGACCACACCACAAGGCTGGCGTTGGCGCTCAGATGCACCGCTGCAAAGCTTGCCGCATATGACCAGTTCACAGGCGGTCACCTTTATGATGGTCGAAGAACATTTAAAACATTTGTTGCCACCGAGCCTGATTGAAGAAATGAATCCCTGGTTTGATCTGGCACGCCGCAGTCTGTCCTCGCAAAACAATGTCCGCCAATGGATCAATCGGGTACGGATTGTGCCAGCCACCCAACCGCTCATTCCACCTTTCGTGGATAAGACTGCACAGCAGGCGGTATATGAAGGCTTATTGCAGGACAAACAGCTGGAATGTGTCTATCAGGGCCGCGGTCACAACAGCGAAGAAAAGACTTATATCCTCAATCCACTGGCTTTGGTGCAAAAAGGCTCCATCATTTATCTGGTCTGTACCCGTCATGACAAATCTGATATTCAGACCTTTGCCCTGCACCGTTTTAAATCGGCAGTGGTTCTCAATTCACGTGCCCTGCATCCGGTGAATTTTGATATTGATGACTATATCGATTCTGGTGCATTGGGCTTCCGGGTGGACTTCAATCACCCTACTGAAAATGTCATGCTAAAACTGAGCATGTCGGAATCGGATGCACATTATTTTGAGGAAAGTCAGCTCAGTAAAGATCAGAAGATTGAAAAACTGGACAATGGTATGTCGCTGATTAGTGCGACGGTTCCTTTTACTTCACAACTGGTGTGGTGGCTGCGCAGCTTTGGTAAAAAGATTAAACATATTGAACCCAGTATGGTGTCCAATGCAGTTAGCCAGATGGATGAGGAAAACCCTTAACCAAATGGATTTCATTCAGCTTTAGTAATTCCAGAATAAAAAAATCCCCAGATTGGGGATTGGAGAATTATGCTTGTATTTTTATGATTGTTCTGGTGGTCTACCGCTGTACCAACCTGCTTTTCTCTAATACCCCGAAATGCAGATTGGATGAAACCTCAATATTTAAACAGAACTGAGACATGAGCAAGCCAGTTCGGCATTATTAAAGCGAATGGATTTTTTTGTCATGGTTTATAACTCCTGTATGGGTGATAAATCGACTATAAAAGCATTCACTCTGCCTGTGAAATAAATAGAATATATGTGCTTTGCATATTTTTTCTATAGGAATTTTTCCGCAAAATTTATCTGCAATTGCTACTGATTGATTGCCTGTCTGGGTATGATTTTTGGCAAGTTTATAAAATTGAATAACAATTCTATGCTTGCATAAGATACCTGGCTCTGCACATCATAAAGCCCTATAGAAGTAGAAATAGGGACTTAATTTTACAATGGCTAACCCTGCTCAATTAGTACGGCACAAGCTGCTCAATACTTTCTTTTCTCGCCATTCAGTCTGGTTTGCCTGCATTCTGATTGCAGTGATTTTTACCACATTCCATATCGGTTATTCGCCGCGTTATATCTATTATTTTATGCCGCAAACTTTGGTGAATACCCTGTGGATTCTGAGTATACTCCTGAGCCTGTTGGGTTTGTATGATGTACTGCAAAACAAGCATTCTATTCTGAAAAACTACCCCATCATGGGACATTTCCGCTTTATCTTCGAAGAATTTCGTCCGGAGATTCGTCAATATTTTATTGAAGCCGACCGCGATGCACTGCCCTTTTCCCGTATGCAACGTAGTCTGGTGTACCAGCGGGCGAAAAATGAAAATTCAGATAAACCTTTCGGTTCAATTCTCAATGTCTATGAAGACAATTATAGATTTGTCAGTCACTCTTTGACGCCATGTAAGGTGGCCGATCCACAAACTTTCCGTATCCTGATCGGCAATGAGCAATGTACACAGCCCTTCTCTGCTTCCATTTTAAATATTTCAGCCATGAGCTTTGGCAGTATGAGTGCCAATGCAATCCGTGCGCTGAATCTCGGCGCTCAAAAAGGTGATTTTTTCCATGATACCGGTGAAGGCAGTATCAGCCCCTATCATCTTGAATATGGGGGCGATCTGGTCTGGGAAATTGGCAGTGGTTATTTTGGCTGCCGTACCTTAGATGGACAGTTTGATCCGGAACGCTTTGCGGCACAAGCCAAATTACCGCAAGTAAAAATGATTGAAATCAAGTTATCACAAGGGGCTAAACCCGGACATGGCGGTATTTTACCTAAAAGCAAGATCTCGGAAGAAATTGCCCAAATCCGGGGCATCAGCCGTGAACATGATTGCGTATCACCCTCTAGTCATCCCGCCTTTAGCACCCCGATTGAAATGATGAATTTCATCCAACGATTACGTGAACTTTCCAACGGAAAACCGGTCGGATTCAAGCTATGTCTGGGGCAGCCCTGGCAGTTTATGAGTATGGTCAAAGCCATGCTGCACACCCAGATTTATCCCGATTTCATCGTCGTCGATGGCTCTGAAGGTGGAACGGGCGCTGCACCCATTGAGTTAATCGACTTTGTCGGTGCACCCCTAAGAGAAGGTTTACTATTTGTGCATAATACCCTTGTTGGTGCAGGTTTAAGAGATAAAATCAAAATTGGTGCAAGTGGTAAAATTATTAGTGCATTTGATATTGCCAGCACGCTCGCGATTGGGGCAGATTGGGTGAATTCGGCACGTGGTTTTATGTTTGCCGTCGGCTGTATTCAGGCTCAAAGCTGTCATACCAACCAGTGTCCTGTCGGTGTCACCACACAGGATAAAGATCGTCAAAAGGCCTTACATGTGCCCACCAAAGCAGAACGCGTGTTTCATTATCATAAAAATACCTTACACGCCTTGTCTGAATTGATTGCTTCAGCAGGCCTGAAACACCCTTCGGCGATTAAGGCACATCATCTGGCGCAACGTGTGAATAATCACGAAATAAAGAACTTTGCGCAGATTCATTTTTGGTTGAAAGAGGGAGAATTATTATCCTGTGAAAATAAGGATGAGGAGAACTTCTACTTCCGGATGTGGAACCTGGCTAAACTGGATAAATTTTAACTCAATACAGTTAAATTAGAAAAGGCGTTTAATCAAACGCCTTTTTTCACATTGAATTGTAGATCAATAATAGGTTTTACTGCCCTGTGCATGTAGAAAGGCAGGAATCAAGCCGGTCAATGCAGCACGAATATCCGCGCGTTCATTGATCAGTTGATGCGAACCTTCTTCCAGCATCAGTAAGGTCTGGAGACGGAATTTACGTCGGATAAATTCGATATTATAGCGCCAGTCTACGGTCTGATCCTGTGCACCCTGTGCCAGCCAGACCGGAATACGACAGGCCGGACGCGCTTCCATTTCCAGCATCCAGCGCGACATCGCCAGAATCCAGTCCATACCCATCATCCGCGGCTGTAACGGATCTTTAAGCCGGATAAAACGCAGAAACTCCGGATTATGGTTATTGCGTCTGAAATGCCGGGGAACTTCACGCTTGATCCGGCTAATAATGCCCAGCCCGACCGAGTTATGCCACCAGGCTGTTTTCGCAGGACGAATCAGCGGCGATAACAGCAAAACCCGTTCTACAAAAGGATTTTCGCGGCGCTGTGCAAATTCGAGTAAGTGATGCATCCAGATTGCACCACCGGTACTCTGTCCAATGCCGACCCAAGGTTTGGGCAATTGCGAGGCATGTTGTACATAGCGATGTACGGCATGCAAAACCTGCTGATAATGATCAAAATTCTGAATGCTGGCAGGTGAACCATCACTCAGACCATGTCCGGGCAGATCATAGGTCAGCACACTAAAACCTTGCTCCAGCAGCTCTTTGACAATCGGCTGATAAATCCCGCTATGTTCCAGATAACCATGCAGCAAGAAAGCAGTGCCCTGAATCTTGTCAAAGCGGGTATTTTCCAGGTTTGGCTCAAATACCTGTACATGCAATTTAAACAATGGCATCTGTACATAGCCTTGCCAGTGTTTGCAGTCCAATAAATCAAAGCCATACAGCTTGCGATAGGATTGCAGATCAATTGGCGGCTCATCACTACGATTCAGGTTTAACGGCGGCAAGAGTTGTGGCGTTATATCCCGGCTTGGGATGGGTAAATCAAGTTGCTTCAGGATCGTGGGATTTAAAAATGGGATATCAGACATTATGGCACCTCCCGACAGTCACTAGATCCAAACCACATATCGCGCATGGTCGCCAACATTTCATAATTGGCACGACGACTATGATCATAATTTTGCGCACTTGGACGCCATCGTGTCAAAGGCTTCGGCATCGGTGCCTCTACCGGAATGGTTTGTATGCCATTTAAAGCAAATAAACGGCGGGTCCGTGGCATATGATAACGATCCGTAATCAGAATCACAGTCGGTGCTCCACCTTTCTTTTGTAATAATAATGAACTGAAACGGGTATTTTCACAGGTATTCATGCTGCGATCTTCCAGCAATTTGGCATCAACATCGTGGTTTTTCAACCAGCGCTGCATATACGGCGCTTCTACACCACTCAGCACAATCGGTAACTGATAATGTTTTTCTACCGCCAGCGTGGTTTCCAGACGTAAACGCGTATAGTGATTGACCACAATCTCTTCACCCTTTTCATCTAGCGTTAAACCGCCACCCAACACCACAATGGCATAAGGCTGGGAGCTATTCGCCGGTTTCACTTGTTGCTGATCTTGTAGTAAAGCCAGGTCCTGCTGAATTTCCTCTTCAGCGGTTTCTTGTACCGAGCTGGCCTCTTCTTGTTCTATAGGATGCGTACTCAGGAACTCAATATATTGTTCAATACGTTCTTTGTTTTCATTGCTGTCCCAGTCCAGCAACTTCCGAACATTTGCAGTCGGATCAACCGGCTCTGTCGGTACTTGTGAATATAATAATGGAACTTGAGCAGGCGGACTTTGCTCTGCCTTTTGACTTTGCTGCTCACGCTGATGTTCTTCAATGACCTGTTGCAGCGCTTTATAACGTGCCTGAATCAGAATCAGGTTGGCAGAATTGTTTTGTTGGATATCCTTTTCCATGACCTTTAAATATGCCTGACGGGCAATCCATAAATCGGAGCCAGGTTCCAGATTTTCATGCTCGCTCAATGCTGCCATTTTCTGGCTTTGCGCTGCTACTTCATTAAGTTCTAAAGATACAAACTGGTTTAAGCCCTTGACGATCATTTGCGAGTAAAAAGGGGTATAAACCAACACCAGTAGACAGCCGAATAGTACAAACAGTCCAGTGACCACTTGTAGCAAACGTACCATCCAGTGGGTTTTATTCATATCATTTTTCATCCTGATGAGAACGGATCAATCCATTTTGGTCAAACAATACAGGTTCTGGTTCCAGCAGCAGCTTGAATTTTTCCCAGACCGACTGCTGTACTGCACGATAAGTTTTACGCACATCGGTAAGAGAGGCCTGACCATAATTCACCAAGACCAGCGCCTGTTTATGAAACATGCCGACAGACCCCAACTGTTTGCCCTTCCAGCCAGCCTGATCAATCAGCCAGCCTGCCGCCAGTTTAACTTGAGTATTGGCTTGCTGGTAATGGGGTAAATTCGGGAAAGATGCCGCAATCTGGTCAAAGACCGGCTGATCTACCAGCGGATTTTTAAAAAAACTCCCCACATTGGGAAATTCTTGCGGATCAGGTAATTTGCTTTGACGGATCTGAATCACTTGCTGTTGCAGGTTTTCTGCTGTAAGCGTATCACCGACGGCTGTCTTTAAGTCACCGTAATTCAGTTTCAAATCTGGCTGTTTCAGTAATTTAAAAGTCACATGGGTAATCACATAACGGTTTGGCTCATCTTTAAAAATACTATGTCGATAGGCAAACTGGCAATCTGCTGCGCTAATCGAGCCAAACTGTTTGAGCTGACGATCATAGACTGCAACCGAATCGATAAACTCGCCAACTTCGACGCCATAGGCGCCAATATTCTGTACCGGCGATGCACCAACACGCCCAGGAATCAGGGCCAGATTTTGTAAACCATACAGACCTTGTGCTGTAGTCCAGAGCACGAAGTCATGCCAGCCCTGCCCGCCGCCCACGCGTAAACGTTGCGACTGATCATCGCCATCCAGCATCTCAATGCTCTGAATATCGATATGCAAAACCAGTGCGTGAATCTGTTCAGGCAACAACATATTGCTGCCACCTGACAGAATCAGCACATTTAACTGTTGCTGTTCAGCAAAATCCAGTGCCACCAGCAGATCATCGGTCGATTGAATATGGGCATAGTGTGAAGCAACGGCTTCTAAATTTAGGGTATTAAAGGGTTTAAGTTGAACCTGAGTTTGAATCTGCATTGCTTAAACCTTGTGTACATTCTGTTTGAAAATTTCAACCCATGCCTGACTGCTGGACTCACACTGATCGAGCACCCGTTCAAAACCATCCGCTTCGCCATAATAAGGATCGGGCAAGGCCTGTTGTGGATAATCCTGATCATGCTCACTCATCAATGCAACGCGTGCACGTAAATGACCGAACTCAGTTTCGGCCAGACGCTGTATATTCTGGATATTAGATAGGTTTTCCAGATCCATTGCCAGAATCAGATCATAATCAATAAAATCATGCGTGGTCAGCTGACGTGCGCGAAGCGTTGACAGATCATAGCCACGTTTCAGTGCATGCTGCTGGCTACGCAGGTCTGGGGCCTTGCCCGGATGATAATTACTGGTTCCAGCAGAATCGACCACAATATTCAGTTGCTGTTCATCACAATAATGTCTGAGTACCACCTCTGCCGTGGGAGAGCGGCAAATATTTCCCAAACAAACACATAACACCTTGTATGGCGTTCTGGATGACATAAACAACCTCAGAGCTACTTTATTTTAAGGATTCTTATGTTAAGTTATTTATATACTGATTCCTATCTCACAACCATAGAATAATCTCGTATTTGCAATAAAAAAATCAAGGATATCGCCATGAATCGTTTTCAGTTTCAAACCGTCCCCAATATCATTGCCGGACTAGGCACGATTCAGGAATTATTTAAAATTCTAAAAAATGGCCGTTATCAACGTCTTCTACTGGTGACTGACCCGGGTATGCTGAAGCAGCAATTACATCTGCCGATTCTGGATATTATTGAATCTGCCGGTCTGGATTATGTGATTTACTCAGATGTTCAGGCTGACCCGCCCGATAACGTAGTGCTTGAAGCAGCAGCTTTTGCAAAGCAGGAAAAGATTGATGTGGTGCTAGGCTTTGGTGGTGGCAGCTCGATGGATGTGGCCAAGCTGATTGCGATTTTGGCGCATCCTGAGCAGCATCAGACGCTTTCCGATCTGTATGGCGTCGATAATGCCACCGGGCCACGTTTAGCTCTAATTCTGGTTCCCACCACAGCCGGAACGGGCTCCGAAGTCACACCAATTTCGATTGTTACTACAGGTGAAACCACCAAAAGCGGCATTGTCGCGCCTATTCTCTATGCCGATATTGCTATTCTGGATGCGACTTTCACTCGGAATTTGCCGGCACAGATTACCGCTGCCACCGGAATCGATGCCATGGTACATGCCATTGAAGCCTATACCTCAAAACACAAGAAAAATCCTTATTCGGATATGCTGGCCAAACAGGCTTTAAGATTATTGAATGCCAATTTGCAACGTGTTCTGCAAGATGGTCATGATCTAGATGCCCGTCAAAATATGCTGGTCGGTTCCATGCTGGCCGGACAAGCCTTTGCCAACGCACCGGTTGCCGCCGTGCATGCGCTGGCTTATCCACTCGGTGGGCATTTTCATCTGTCGCATGGACATAGCAATGCTTTGGTGCTGACCGAAGTCTTAAAATTTAATGCACCTGTAGCCAAACAGCTCTATGCCGAATTGATGACCTGGTTAGATCCCCACAGTAAAGGTTGTCATGATGGACTGACCGATCTGTTTATTGATCATTTTAATAATCATCTGATACAGAGCGGCTTAACCTTAAAATTAAAGCAGTTAAATGTACCAGAACAGATGTTGATGGTTATGGCAGAAGATGCCATGCAACAAAGCCGGCTGTTGCAGAACAATCCACGCGAACTCAAGTTGGATGACGCTTACCAGATTTACCAGGCGATTTATGCCTAAATCTATTTCCACACTAAGCCTTGTCTAGCTGAGAGAGAATCCTGATGAAAGCCACGATCAAACAACGCGAACACTATGCCTTTTTCTTGCCCATTCAGACCCGCTGGGCAGACAATGACCTGTATGGCCACGTCAACAATGTGACTTATTACAGTTATTTTGACACCGCAGCCAATGCCCTGCTGATTCAGGAAGCGGCCTTTGATCCGAAATACTCTCCGATGATTGGGCTGGTGGTCAGCTCCAACTGCCAGTTTAATCAGGAACTGTCTTATCCGGAAATTATTGAAGTGGGCGTGGCCATTGAAAGCATGGGAAATTCATCACTGAGCTACGATCTGGCCATTTTTAAACGCAATTCGGATACAGCTGCAGCTCAGGGTAATTTTGTTCATGTATTTGTCGATCGTGAGACACGAAAAAGCACCCCGATTTCAGCCGCAATGCGGGATGCCTTATCTCGATTTGTTGTGCCTTAAAATCCAGTCTATTTCAGCTGAATATTTTGCAATTCACCATCGAACTGCTGCAACAGGTCACGTACCGCAGGTTCAGCCTGTAACAGCTCTTCAGCGCGTTTAAAGGCACGAGCCTTCCGCTGATGCTGCATGGTATAGGGTGTTAGCTGGTCCACACTTTCAAATTTCACCTGGAAATGAGTTTGCGGCCACTGCTGTTGTAAAGCAGCTTCCAGAGTATGTTGCAGTTGTGTCAAAAGTTGCTGGTATTGCTCAGGGATATGAAAAACGGATTGGCCATTAATCTGTCCGCTCATGACACCATACTGTGCCAGTTCCTGCACTGCTGGAGAAAGCTGGCTGTTACGGAACCAGTATTCCCATTTTTCGACGCTCCACTCACCCTCTAACATTTGCTTAGGGATTTTTAAAATATCCTGTGGCATCAGATTCTGCGTATTTAAATCTTGGGAAATGTCATCCGGTAGCGCAGTCTGAATCGGAGCGACTTCTTCAATCACAGGCTGAGCAATCGTTTCCTGTGAAAGTTCCAATTCCGGTGAGGCAAGACTAAATTCCTCATCAGCAGATATTTCTTGTGCTGCTTCGACATGAGTAACAGCATCTACAGGAATAAACTCTTCAAGCAGGAAATCATCCGAGCTGCTGCTTGTCGCCGGTGCTTCTACGCTACTCTCGATTTCATCAAAACCAAACAGGCCTTTGTCGTCATTTGGATCAAAAACGATCTGATCACTAGACTGTACTTCCTCAATCGCTGTCTGAATTACTCCCTGTTGAACAGGCTCAAGTGCATGATCATTAGTGGACTTTTCTTCATGGAGAAAATCATCTGAAGATGGTTCAGGCATTGATGGCGTATAAGCTTCCTCATCCGTCTCATCGTCCAGAGAGAAATCATCGAAGGTCGGTTCCGCTTCAAATGTTTTTGCTGTGACTGTTTCAGACTGCAATTGTGTCTGAATGGGCTGTTGTAGACGTGTAGGAGAAGCTGCTATTGGTTGAGTTGCGGCTTCATGAACGACTGGAACCTCGCTTGGCTGTAAGGGACGGAATGCCAATAAGCGTAGCACCGTCATCTCAAAACCTTGTTCCTGAGTCACCGCCAACTGTAAATCAGCGCGTCCTTTACATGCGACTTGATAATACAGTTGCAAATCCTGCGCCGAAATCAAACCGGATAATTGCATAATCTTTTGATTGATTTCAGCACTATATTTCAGACTTAAATCTGGCAGATATTGTAATAAAGCCAGTTCATGCAAAGTCGAAATTAACTGATCTAAAACCAGTGACACATCCAAAGCCTGCTGACGGAATTGCAGCAACAACTGACTGACCTGTGCTTTCTGGTTCTGGTGAATCGCCAGAATCAGATCATAAATAATGGTCCGGTCAATCAAGCCCAGCATGTCTTTGACATCCTGATGCTGAATCGCACCCTGACCATAGGCAATCGCCTGATCGGTCAGAGACAAGGCATCACGCAAAGAACCTTGAGCAGATTCGGCAATTTGCCAGATGGCATCCTGATCCGACTGAATACTTTCTTGGCCTAAAATCTGGGCCAGATGCTCGGTAATTTCATCAACAGCCAATGGGCGCAAAGTAAACTGCAAACAGCGTGAAATTACTGTAATTGGCAGCTTTTGTGGGTCGGTCGTAGCAAACAGGAACTTGACGTGCGCAGGTGGCTCTTCCAGAGTCTTTAATAAAGCATTGAAAGAATGCGTGGACAGCATGTGCACTTCATCAATCAGGTAAACTTTAAAACGACCTTGGGTCGGTGCATAAGGCACATTGTCGAGCAGCTCGCGAGTATCTTCAACCTTGGTGCGTGAGGCTGCATCGATTTCGATCAAATCGATAAAGCGTCCTTCGTTGACGGCGCTACAAGTCGCACAGACTTCACACGGTGTCGAGGTGATACCGGTCTCACAGTTCAAGCACTTCGCCAAAATACGTGCAATCGTGGTTTTTCCGACACCACGCGTTCCTGTAAACAAATAGGCATGGTGCAAACGGCCACGTTCGAGCGCGCTGGTTAAAGCACGTGAAACATGGTTTTGCCCCACCAATTCATTAAAATTACGAGGACGGTATTTTCGCGCAAGTACTTGATACATGTATGCTCCTTTTTACAGGTCTAAGCATACTGTTTTTTTAGTAAATAGTGAAATGAATGCCGGTTTATAAACAATAAAAACCTCTTGATCAAAATCATTGAAAAAGGGATATAAAACATATATTTTCTTAAAATCAGACCGATTCAAACAGGATAAAGTCACTTTGCATCTGGTAGCGTTTGCCTGTTTGATCTTCACGAATTTCCAGAACCTGCTTTTTCAGATCCACATAAACCAGATTGCGGGTATCGACATTCAGCAGTTCAATCTTTTGTTGCGTATCATCCTGAAAACGAATCGGCCCAGTAATGGTTTCAATCGGGTTATGCCCACTCAAGCTTTCACGTGATAACGTAAAAGTCCGATCATCATGCAAGCTCAAAGCAACAGCCATACCCGGACAATCGTCACAACTTGAAAAACATCCCATACAGGGTGTGGTGCCCTGATAATTCCCGACCCAGGCAGGAATCTGAGCTTTAGCCTCAATAGCAGTATTTGCCGTCGATTGGTTTTGATCCTGGCAGCCAAACAAGGCACTGCTTGCGACCAGAGGAATCATCAGCACTTTTTTCATCACTTCATACCACAGACTGGGAGTCACGCCAAAATAACATATTTTAAGGACTTTACTAAACTCCCCAATCAGGGATATTTAGCGCCAACCTTTACGTCCAGTCAGGACGGCATCAGCACAGCGTAAGGTTTCCTGTGTCAAACCCCACAGACGATAATCTCCGGTCAATGAACCTGTCGGGAAATTATGGGTATAGGCAAAACTTAAATTGCGCTCAGGGTCACACCAGGCTCCCGAACCATTAAAGCCCATATGACCAAAACCTTGCGAAGCTTTACCTAAAGTAAGCACCCGATGATAACCCAATCGCCAGTGCATCGGCAAAGGCATGACTCGATCGCGTTTTTTGCATTGAATCTGACTGAGACGCTGAAAAACTTCAGGCGAGATCAATTGCTGTCCTTGCCATTCGCCGCGGTTGGCCAGCATGGCATAAATTTTTGCCAGACTCTCTGCGGTAAATACTCCATTGGCGGATGGAATGATTGCTTGCAGGCCTTGCTCACTAAAGAAACTGAAATTCCTCATTCCTTTGGGAATCATCGCATCCTGAAAATCCTGCGGATCTTGTCCACTCCAAATCAAAGCCCGCTCCATCAGATTCGGTTTTCTTGATCCTGTTTTTTTCGCAGGCTGCGATTGAGACTTGGCTGCTTTAGCTTTAAAAATCGGCAGTGCTACCCGAGCTAATTCATTGGTCGGCACACTGAAATAAGCACCATTCAACATCAAAGGCTGAACCAGATATGCCTGCATCAGTTCAGTTAAAGTTTTAGCTGTCGCTTTTTCTAATGCACCACCGACCTGCCAGCCAAAGGTCAGCGGTTGATAGGCCGCATCTGTTGCAACTTGAAAACGTGGTTCAGCCGCGGCAATTCGGTCTAGCATCTGCGGCCAGTCGGCCATTTCAGTGGCGTCGGCAATGATATTACGGATATCAAACAATCCGCTTTGATGACTCAGCATATGCGCCAGAGTAATATTTTCTTTACCGTTTTGCGCAAATTCAGGCCAATATTCTGCAACAGGCTGGTCATAATCAACCAGGCCCTGACTGGCCAGAATATGTACCAGTGTCGCCAGCACACCTTTGCCCGTCGAATAACACAGCGACATGGTATCGGTTTGCCAAGCCTCAGATTCCGATTTTTTCCCGGTATAAATATCGACGACTTTTTGTCCCTGAAAATAGACAACAAGTGCCGCACCACCCTGCTCTGTGCGAGCATGCTGTAGGCGACTAAACTGACGGGCAAGGTCACGGAAATTTTCATTTACCGTTCCTTGGTAATGGGCTGTATCCGCAAATAAATAATCTTTGAGTGGCTGCATCATTCTATCCATAGAATATTGATTTCTTAAAAACAAAAAAGCCTAAATCAGGTTCAGGCTTTTATCGTACTTTAAATTGCGGTCACAGTTCCTGTGACATGCGGCTTCTGATTTTTGCTATTACGAATCAGGATTTCCGTATCATTAGCTGCTTTCGCGGTTAAGAACTGCACTTTGGAAGGCAGATATAAGGGCAGTTTAAACCAGACATCTGCTTCATAGGCATCGGGCAATGCCAGGCTGGACAAAGCTTTAGCCTTGGTCCACATACCATGCGCAATCGCCTGTTTAAATCCGAATGCCTTAGCCATTAGGGCATGAATATGAATCAGGTTAAAGTCGCCGGATGTCATGGCATAACGGCGACCCGTATTTTCTAGAATTTCCCATTCAGCATTCAGCTCATAATCGGGTGTCTTGTTTTCGACGATTTTGGCTGCAGCTTTGCCTTTACTCTTTTGACGGGACAGATAAGTGGTCAAGGCTTCCACCACCACTTCATCACCGACTTTTACTGTGGTGATGAAATCAAACTGTACACCTTTATCATGCGGCTGCAATTCACCAAACTTGCAAGACAATGTGAGAGATTCATTGACTCCGATTTTACGATACTGTTTGACCTGATTGCGGATATGCACCAGACCGAGAACCGGAAAAGGAAAAGCTTCAGCCGTCATCATATGCATTTGCAGGCTTTGTGAAAGAACTGTTAGATAAATGGCTGGAATATAGCCATTATTTTTAAAACCACAAACTTCATTATAGGCTTTCAGATGCTTTTGATCGACCTTGAATGAATCCACCACATATTCAACTTGCGGTAGAACTTTTTCAGCTTTTGGCTTTTTTAAAATCAAGCCCTGAATCACTTTTGGATAGGCTAAATAAGGTTTTGGAAGTTGACTAAAATGGCGAGTATTCATACTGAACCTTTGGAATATTTATCTTTATGACGTCCTTCTTTTTAAAAGAAGGAAGAATATCTTTTTAAATAAATCCCTCCCAACCTCCCTTTAACAAAGGGAGGAGTAGTCCCCTCTTTTGCAAAGAGGGATTTAGGGGGATTCTAAATTAAGCCCCTAACAGGCTCTGACCACACACACGCACCACATTGCCATTCAAACCTGAAGAGGCAGTCGAGGCAAACATCGCAATCGCTTCTGCCACATCAACAGGATGACCACCCTGACTCATGGAATTCATACGGCGTCCAGCTTCACGGATGGCAAATGGAATTGCTGCTGTCATTTGCGTTTCAATAAAACCCGGTGCCACAGCATTAATGGTTATACCATTTTTTAATGTCGGTGCTGTGAATTTCACCACACCAATCACACCTGCTTTAGAGGCTGCATAGTTGGTTTGACCCAGATTACCTGCAATACCTGAAATAGAAGATACACAGATAATACGGCCATTTGCATTTAGACCATCGTTGCAGAGCAAGTAATCATTGACGCGTTCAATTGCTGACAGGTTGATGTTAATGACCAGATCCCAAAGCTCAGGCTTCATATTGGCCAAAGTCTTGTCGCGGGTAATCCCGGCATTATGCACGATAATATCCAGACCACCCTGCGCCGCTGCCGCCTGTTTGATTTTCTCACCCGCATCGGCTGCAGTAATGTCAATCGCTAGTGTAGAGCCGCCAATTTCACCAGCGACACGATCCAGATCCGCCTGCTGTTGTGGGACATCCAGACAAATCACATGTGCGCCATCACGTGCCAGCACATGAGCAATCGCCTCACCAATACCACGGCTTGCTCCAGTTACTACTGCCGTTTTTCCTGCCAGTGGCTTACTCCAGTCCAAGTCTACTTGTGCTGCTGCCGATACACGAATAACCTGACCAGACACATAGGCAGAGCGTGGAGAAATTGCAAAACGTAGCACAGACTCAAGATTGGCTTCGGCACCTGCATCGACATAAATCAGGTTGGCTGCAATACCCTTTTTAAATTCTTTGCCCACAGATTTGACAAAACCTTCGAGCGCACGTTGTGCAATGGCCTGACTCACAGATTTTGCAGATTCAGGTGTTGTGCCGATCACGACCACACGACCAGAACTTTGAATCTGACGCGCAATCGGATTAAAGAATTCATAAAGTGATTTCAACTGCTCTGAATTTTCAATACCAGAAGCATCAAAAATAACCACTTTAAACTTGGATTCTTTATCGCCAGTATTAAATGCATTCAGGTTCAGACCCGATTTCGCCGCTGCCTGTTGCAGTTCCGCATTATTGCCTGCATAGCTATTGGCATGAATATTTGCCAGCACCTGAGCAATAGAACCGGTCAATACACTCGCAGGTGCAGCACCGAATAACACAGCGCCTTTTACCACTGGCGTTGCAGACTCGAAACGGTCTAGGGAAATTGGGGATGGCAGGCCCAGATTTTTAATGACAAATTTACCAATAGGAGATTTTGCGAAATTTTGGTACTGATCAGTCATGTTTATTATCTCTCATACAAATTAATTTTTGATCGATCTAAAGTTATCCTTTAACTTCAATATAATGCCAGATACTTATATTGCAATAGATCTACCAGATTCTACCCAATCATACTTGAGATATCTGGCAGATGACTTGACCTGAGCGCAGTCTGCAATGTCATTGTAGTCAATACAGCATATACTCATCTATGCTAATGTAAGCCACAAGAAGACGATCAATTTGCTTGGAAAAGCCTTATGAGCAAAACAACTCAAGAAAATCCAGCAGTCGAGAATTCCGCATCTCCAGCTGTGTCAAAATCATCAACGCGTGCTAAGCGTAGCACTAAAAACACGGATACAGCCGCTGCTGCAGCTAAAAGTCCGGCTAAAACTCCGCGTACCCGTCGTACAGCGAGCAGTAGCAGTCAGACGACATCAACTCAAACAGATTCAGTTTCAAAAACACAGCCTTCTGTTCAACAGGATAATAATATGAGCCAAAACACAGTTCGCCGCGTTGCTATTCTTGGTGGCAACCGTATTCCATTTGCACGTTCGAATGGTGCCTATTTTACTGCCTCTAACTCGGACATGCTGACCGCAGCATTAAATGGTCTGGTAGAGCGCTTTAATCTGCAAGGTCAACGTGTCGGTGAAGTGGTTGCAGGTGCTGTCCTGAAGCATAGCCGTGACTTTAACCTGACTCGTGAATGTGTTCTGGATACGGCACTGGCACCAGAAACCCCAGCTTATGATATCCAGCAGGCGTGTGGTACGGGTTTACAAGCTGCATTTTTAGTGGCAAACAAGATTGCACTGGGCCAAATTGAAGTAGGAATCGCCGGTGGTGTAGATACCACCTCTGATGCGCCCATTGCATTGGGTGACGGCTTGCGTAAAGCGCTGCTTGAATTGAACATTGCCAAAACTGCCAAAGACCGTTTAAAAGCCTTGACCAAAATTAATGTCAAAGAATTGATGGACGCACCTAAAAATGGTGAGCCACGTACTGGCTTGTCTATGGGTGATCATCAGGCGATTACCACACTGGAATGGGGTATTTCCCGTGAAGCGCAAGATGAACTTGCTGCATCTTCACACCAGAAAATGGCAGCAGCTTATGAAGAAGGTTTCTTTGATGATCTGATCACGCCATTCCTGGGTTTAGAGCGTGACAATAACCTGCGTGCTGATTCTTCAGTCGAGAAACTGGCGAAGCTTAAACCTGCGTTTGGTAAGGGCGATGCGCGTACCATGACTGCGGGTAACTCTACCCCACTGACAGATGGTGCTTCTTGCGTTCTGCTAGCGTCTGAAGAATGGGCAAAAGCCAATGGTCATGAAGTTTTGGCTTATCTGACTTTTCAGGAAACTGCAGCAGTTGATTTCGTCGAGAAGAAAGAAGGTTTATTGATGGCACCTGCTTATGCTGTTCCTCGCATGCTGGAACGTGCCGGCCTAAAACTTCAGGACTTCGACTATTATGAAATTCATGAAGCATTTGCTTCTCAAGTGCTGTCTACTTTAAAGGCATGGGAAGATCCAGCATTCTGTAAAGAGCGTTTAGGTCTGGATGCGCCACTCGGTTCAATTGACCGTGCAAAACTGAACGTGAAAGGCTCATCACTTGCAGCCGGTCATCCCTTTGCAGCAACTGGTGGTCGTATTATTGCGACGGCAGCCAAACTGATTGCTCAAAAAGGTTCAGGTCGTGTACTGGTATCGATCTGTGCTGCCGGTGGTCAGGGCGTTACAGCGATTATCGAAAAATAAGCTGCTACCTTGATTCAAAAAAGCTCCTCGATTGAGGAGCTTTTTTATACCTTTTACCTACTGTATTGGCATTGGATTATTTTTAAAGTATTCGTCAACTTTATTCCAAGGTGCTGTTGATGCTACCCCCCTCACAATGTTTTGATTAACCCCCTGGCACAGCGCTGCATCGGGAGTGAGGTGGAATGTGTTAACATTTGGGTCCATATAAGGCAGTGAACCAGGACGGCGCTGGAAGTAGAAGTTCAACCAATCCACCATCGGTTCGAAGCCATGTGATGACATCGCCCATGCGCTATTATGTCCCCCCCAATGATGTCCAAATTCATGCGCAATAATACGAAAACCTGATAAACGATAGTGACCATAGAATAGCCAAGTATCGACACCTAGCACGGCACCGCCACCAAGCCCCCCCCCATATTGGTAATACCAAGATTAATCTCGTTACGATTTAAAATCTCTTTGTAGATACGAACATAGTCTTCAGGCATATAAATACCGTTTGGCCCATCGACTTGACCTGCATTACCAAAGAAATCATGGCCCATCACTGCTTTATGATTAAACCAGAGGTTTTCAAATTCAGGGGTACTGAGCATGTATGCTAAGTTCGTCATCATGATGACCCATTCACGCGCATAGACAGGCGTTACTCGACACCATTTGCCTGGTTCGTCATATTTACCAAAATAGATTTTCCATTTTGCCTGAATTTTATTGAGCTTTTTCACATGCTCGTCTGTTTCAGAAGTCACATGTAAATCGAAAATATCACTTGGTATCAGCGTGGTCTGACTTAAACCTGCCAACTGAATTGAACCACTGCCATCTGCAAGCGGGAAGCGGGATTGATCATTCAATTTAATATTAAATTTTGCAGTGGAAAATGGCGTAAGCTCATCTAAATCTGCAAGTATAACCCAATCATCTGAATGACGGATTTTGGCGCGAATTTGTAAATTTCGAACAGGAACAGCGCTATAACTTTTAAGCGTTAAAGCGTTGCTACTCAGCTCTGCCGATAAAATCCGATTCATATACACATGACGTTCAGCACTATTGGTCAGCGCCTCCCAAGATTCACCATCTTGCAATACAAGTGTTTGATTTTGTGCTTTAGATTCAGTCAACAATAATGCAGAACTCAGCTGTTTGGTCTTATTTTGCTGTAATGTGACCATTGGCAAGAGCTTAACCCTTTGATTAGACAAATGAATCAACTGTTGGCCATACACCGCAACATCACCTGCTCTTTCGATATGACTGCTTTCAGCTTGCCCTTTCAGGATATATTTTTTGAATTGGTCGATATTGTGCTTTGGCAGAATTGATTTTAAGCCAAATTCCTGAGTAGGATATGTTGCTATCGAACCATCATTCCTTGCGGTATACACAGTACCGTCATCATGACGGTGTAAAAGGGTCGCAAGATTTGACTCTGTCAAAATAGGTGCAATGTGAGTGTCATTTTCACGAATTTGGTTAATGTCATGCACATAAGTTTTACCGTTTGGAAGGCTGGTATACAGATGATCTCGCATGACTTCCATACGTGCATTACAGTTACGACCACAATCAGGAAGACTGAGCCGAGCAAACTTTTTCGCTTTTAAATGGTTTTGTGCAATAGCATCGCTTTGACGCCAGACATTAATACGACCTTCGATATCGGGGACATAGATATAGCGGTCATCTGCGGTAACAGCATTACTGTGAACTAAAGCATGGTTCACTGTATCGCCCCACCAAACGCCAGTTCCTAGCGCCATCACAAAGCTCGGTTGAGGCTGTGAAATATCTAGAATATCGACACGGTTAGAACCATAACTGGCCACATATAAGCGTTCTGCATGGATTTCGATATCTGCAAGACTGTCCCATTTTTTTGCTAAGCCTTCAATTTTTAATGGGTCAATTGCACTCAGCGCACGTTTTTGTTTTAAATCATAACGTAAAATTTTTGATTCTGATTGGCTATTGGCGATATACAATACATCACCAGTTCGTACCAGGGCTGTAGGATTCCATGTACTTAAACCGAAATCTTGAGCAGTAAGTTCCGAACCCACATCCAAGACTTTAAATTCTGAAATTTTGGTAAATTGAGCATTATTTCCTGTTGATGGATTAGAGCCAACCGTACCTGACCCAGGCTTAGATGCATGGCTGTCATTCTCACCACCACCGCCGCCACAAGCAGTCATGAGTAAGGCAATGCTTAAACTCAACAAGCTATATTTTAACTTCATAATTCCCCTTAGATGCAAATGCATAAAAACTTCTGCTCTTATAAAGGGGTTTAAGATGAATATAAAGTCGAATAAGTGTGCTATGTGTCAAAGAAATACTGCTGTTTACTAGATTCCCCACATAAAGCACAAGTAACATTAGCTGTGCTTTATTTTTTTCTATGCTTTTCTTATTATATTTTTCGATGCTCAGGCTGATATCCAAGCATTTCTTCTATCGAATCATAACACCACTGAAAAATGAAGGTATATACCAGAATACACAAGGTCAGGCTAAAATCGAGCACAATCGCCTGCCATAGTCCCATGTTCATCGCATAGGCCACCATTGGAATGGTGGCGAGCATTAAACCACCTTCAAAGCCAATCGCATGTAAAATACGCACTCGAATCGTTCGTTTCAGTTGACGTTTCGCTTCAAATTTTTCGAAATAATGATTAAACAGCATATTCCAGATGACAGAGGTCACGGCCATCACAATTCCCAGTGCACCTGTGACTTCTAGCGGCATATTAAAAATAAGACTCAAAGCTATCGCAATGATCACCAACAGGATGACTTCATAGCTAAGCGCATGCACAAGTCGTCTTTTGGAAATCAACATTTTCATTACTCGGTTTTTTATCAATAATCGCGCATATTATGTTCTTTAAACTGATTAATCGAGTTAGAATATTTCAATAAAATTGATAGATAAGATTACATGAATATTAATCAGGAACAACTCACTGTATTTAAAACTGTGATGGAAACCGGTTCATTCTCTGCAGCTGCACGAAAATTGGGAAAAGTTCCCTCTGCCATTAGCATGTCAATTGCGAATTTAGAAATTGATCTGAATCTGCAACTGTTCCAGCGTATTGGGCGTGAACCTGTGCCAACGGAGCAGGCACAGACACTGTATGAAAGAACAGAACAGCTGTTAATCGAAATGAATCAGTGGAAACAGCATGCGCTTGCCCTAAGTTCAGGCCTGGAGTCTGAACTGAATATCGTCATCGTTTCTGAATTACTGCATACGCGCTGGACTGATTATGTCGTTCTGGTGGAACAGCAATTTCCCGAGCTTCAGATTAATGTCTTTGGTGCACCTCAGGAAGATGCGCAACAGATGCTCTTGGATGGTAGCGCACAACTGGCATTAATGTTTGAGCGGGAACAACTCGATGCACGTGAACAGTTTGTGGAATTAAAGCGTGAAGTCTTGATTCCTGTCGCAGCCAAGCAGCATGTACTGAGTCAATACGATCAGGTCAGCTTTGAACAGATTCTAAATAGCCGTCAAATTGTGGTGGCGAGCCGTGACCGTAATATTAAACCTGAATTATTATATTCCCGTCATTACTGGCGCACTGACAATCATCATTCTGCCTGTAGCATGATTCAACAGGGTTTGGGTTGGGGTGTTCTCCCGCAGGAAATGCTAAAAAAACAGCCGAATTTACAGCAAAATCTGCAAGTGCTGAATCTGCTCGATTTCACCCCAAAGTTTGAATATTTTATCGATCTGGTCTGGAGTCGGGAAAGCAACTTGGGCACAGCTGCTCATTTTTTGATTAATCATCTGCGAAATCAGCGTAAAAGTAGCAAATAATCACAGAAACACCACTTCAGTCTACTTGGTAAATACAGGGTTTATGATATAAAAGTATGCATAAGCAATAACCATAGAACTAGATCGTAATGACATTAACCGCATTAGACCAATTAAAAAACTTGACCACAATTGTGGCGGATAGCAGTGACTTGAGCGCAATTGAAAAATTTCGTCCTCTGGATGCAACCACCAATCCATCACTGATTACAGCAGCGGCCAGTCAAGTTGAGAACAAGGCCCTGATTGAAGCGGCCTATCAGCAGGCGCAGCAGGAAGGCTATGCGGATGATGCCCTAATTGAACGTACCATTGATATTTTGACCGTCAAATTCGGCGTTGAAATCTTGAAATTAATTGAAGGGCGTGTTTCGACTGAAGTCGATGCGTCCCTGTCTTTTGATACTGCTGCCACCATCGCAAAAGCCAAAGAGTTACTGGCACTATATGCGCAGTATGGGATTGACTCCGATCGCATCCTGATCAAGATTGCATCAACCTGGGAAGGCATTCAGGCCGCAAGAACCTTAGAAGAACAAGGCATTCATACCAACCTGACCCTGTTATTTGGCCAGCATCAGGCCCATGCCTGCGCTGATGCCAAAGTTACTTTAATTTCACCTTTTGTTGGCCGGATTCTGGACTGGTACAAGAAGGCTGAAGGTGTGGATGCTTATCCAATCGAAAAAGATCCTGGCGTGTTATCGGTTAAAAGTATTTATGAGTTTTATAAAGCCCATGGCATTCAAACCGAAATTATGGGCGCCAGCTTCCGCAGTATCGATCAGGTCTTGGGCTTGAGCGGTTGTGACCTTCTTACCGTTGCACCAAATCTACTGGCAGAACTGAACCATGATCAACGTAAAGTTCAGCCGCAACTTTCAGCGACAGCTATTACTGTGCAGGGTGAACTGAGTCCGATCAGTCAGGCAGCATTTCTGGAACAGCTGAAGCAGGATCAAATGGCCAGTGAACTGTTACAAGGCGGTATTCAGGGTTTCATCAAAGCGCGTGAGCAACTGGCTGCGCTATTAGGTCAAACCTTTCTCAATCCCGTTGAAAGCTAAGCTAAAATCTTAGAAATTTTACCAGCCGATGTTGCTATAATGCCGCATCGGCTTTTTCTTGTGCGAATTCTTCGTGTTTGGTATTACAGATCTCAGTACCTTTATCATTGGTACCACCTTAATTGTGCTCTTGCCCGGCCCCAATTCCCTTTATGTCATGTCCATTGCCTCACGTTTTGGTATCAAGACAGGTTATTTAGGTGCTCTGGGAGTGTATACCGGTGACATGATTCTGATTTTATGTACTGCTTTGGGGGCTGCATCTTTATTGCATGCTTTTCCAATCCTGTTTATTACTTTGAAGATTATCGGCGCCATCTACCTGAGTTATCTGGGGATGAAGTTATTAATTGCCGCCTATAAAACCATTCTTCCAACAGAAAAAGTGACGATTCCGCAGATGAATGCGGCTGATGCTAAAGCTTCGTCTATTCAGCCATTTCGTACTGCATTGACCATCAGTATTTTAAATCCAAAAGCGATTCTGTTTTATCTGTCATTTTTTGTGCAATTTGTTGATCCTCGCTATCCTTATCCGGCATTGACTTTCATTCTATTGGCTTTGATCTTGCAATTGATTAGCATGACCTATCTGTCCATTCTGATTTTCTCAGGGGTAAAACTGGCCTCCTATTTCAACCAGCATTACAAACTGACAGCCAGTTGTGTGGCCATAGTCGGCATTTTATTCTGTGGTTTTGGGATGAAGCTAGCCAGCTCTACCTTATAAAAGCTTGAAACAGATATTGTCTAAATACGTGAAAAGCGTATGATTTAAACGCTTTTTAAAATTGTGTCATGGACGATGCCAAAACTATTACAAGATCTGTCTCTTACTGCGGTCATTGCCGGCCTGATTACCTGCCTGATTGGCATTAGTGTTTCTGC
Source organism: Acinetobacter sp. YH01006 (assembly GCF_013420445.1). NCBI lineage: Bacteria > Pseudomonadati > Pseudomonadota > Gammaproteobacteria > Moraxellales > Moraxellaceae > Acinetobacter > Acinetobacter sp. YH01006. The sequence goes on from NZ_VOYB01000002.1 coordinate 53,729, forward strand.
TGTACTGGTGATTGAAGCTGCACAAAGCTTAGGTGCCAATGCGGCACAAATCAGTTCCTGGTTATGGGCACTGGGAATCGGCATAGGTATCTCTGGTGTGTGGCTGTCCTGGAAATATCAGTATCCTGTTTCTACTGCCTGGTCAACGGCGGGACTAGCTTTGATCATTGCGTCTGCGGGTCATTACAGCCTCGGTGAAGCGATTGGTGCGTTTCTGATTTGTGGACTGTTGACTGCTGCGCTGGGATTCTTAGGAATTTTTGAGCGTATTTTTCATTTTATTCCACAAAGTTTAACCAGTGCCATGCTGGCTGGAGTATTGCTAAAATTTGGTATTTCAGTATTTGGTAGCCTGCAACAGTCCTGGAAATTTGTACTCAGTGTCCTGGCCATTTATCTGATCTCAAAAAAAATCAGCACACGCTATAGCATCGTGATTACCGTATTTACCGCAATTGCGCTCTGCCCTTTCTTTATCGATTTTACAATCCCGAGTTTAAACTGGAGTATGGCCCAGCCGGTCTGGATCCAACCTGAATTTAGTCTACAAGCTGTTCTAGGGCTGGCTTTACCACTGTTGGTGATCAATCTGGCTTCGCAATATCTACCCGGACTGGCAGTAATTAAAAGCTATGGCTATCCACCCAAGGTAAACGGTATTTTAGGCTGGACCGGTATAAGTCAGGCGATACTGGCACCTTTTGGCTGCTTTAGTGTCAATCTTGCTGCGATCAGTGCGGCAGTGAGTCTGGATACTCAAGCTCATCCCGACCCACAGAAACGCTATATTGCTGGCATGAGTTGTGGGCTGTTTTATATTTTGATGGGACTATTTGCAGCGACCTTGACCAGTGTCCTGATGGCATTTCCAGCAATCCTGATTACTATTCTGGCCGGAATTGCCTTATTCGGCACCATTGGGCATAACATCGCGCTGGCTTTTCAGCAAAGCCATGAACGTGAAGCGGCACTGATGACCTTTTTATTCAGCGCATCCAATATTCAGTTTTTCGGGATTGGTTCAGCCTTTTGGGGCCTATTACTGGGATTAATGGTTTATTTTCTATTTAAGCTCAAGCCTCAAGTCACTTAAAATTGATGACTGATCATTAGAATAAAATGACAAATAAGGGCAGCGATCATGTCTGCCTTTTATGAATGTCCTGCGGTCTGGGAAAAAAGGTTGATGACGAGTACACCGGAAATAATCAGTGCAATGCCAATAAGTGCAGGCACATCGAGCGTCTGCTTGAAAAGTACATAGCCCACAATTGCAGTCAGAACAATTCCCACACCGGCCCAGATGGCATAAGCGATTCCCAATGGAATGACTTTAATCACTTGGGACAATAAATAAAATGCAATACAGAATAAAACCACGACTGCCAAAGACGGCCATAATTTGCTAAAGCCTTCAGATTTTACTAAAAATGTAGAGCCTGTGACTTCGGCGACAATCGCCAGTGCCAGTAACAGGTAGGCCCACGATACAGGATTCATTTTTCCATCTCCAAAATTTCAGTGTTCATGCTTTGAATAACAAGCCAATTAAAATAGAAAATTAAACTTTAAATAATGCTTATTTTACAATGAATGCTGGTGCAGAAAATCAAGGGTGCGAATAAAGGTTTGCTGACTCTCTTTTTTGCCCATAAAAAACTGGTATTCATGAATCAGCCAGGCTTTAGATTCCGGATAAAATACCTCGGTCACTGCAATATTCCGGGCCTTGAGTGTCTCTACAAAAGGTAAGGATTGAGTATCGGTCAGAAAGTCTTTATTACCGCCACTGATGAACACCGGCGGATAAGCATTTGAAATATGCTGGATCGGGGAAATCTGCTTTAAAAATTCGACATCATCTTTCTGGTCGCCCGTATAGGCCTGTACCAGATTATAAACGCCCCATTCGACCATTTTGATTTCAGCCGGTGCTTTTTGCACAAAGGCCTGTAGATCATAAATACCACAATGCAAAATCAAGCCTTTGAGCTGCATTGGTTGAATATTTGGACTGAAATTGGATTGTTGTGAAAACTCTGGATTGGTCAACAATGCGGCATAATGACTGGCCAGATTGGCACCGGCAGAATCTCCGGCTAAATACAGTTGTGCTGCATCAATGTAGTAGTTCTCGGCATGCGTGTTGATAAATGCCAACGCCTGATTGATTTGCTGAAGTTGACTCGGATAAGTCACCTGAGGCGCAAACTGATATTGTACAGAAATCACGTTATAGCCTTGCGCCGCCAATAGCTTAAAATAGCCGCGGGCATGTGCCTTGGAACCTGAAATCCAGCCACCGCCATGAATCCAGACAATGGTCGGTCTCGGGCCTAGATTCTGAATATTTTGCGGTTGATACAGATCGAAGCTTAAATCTTGTAGCGGCTGGTACACAATATTGTTTTGTACCCGAACAGTTTTAGGGGCATAACGATCCATCACTTTTTGTTGTAGGCCCGTAGTCATATTGAAGGCACTGGCAATTAGCCTGCTATTTTGTACGGTATTCTGACAGCCCGCTAACATCATCGAGCTGACCAGCACAAGATTTACCGCGATATATCTCACAATTTCAATTTCCCTATATTGATAAAAATCAAGCGCAGGCAGTTTAACTGAAATGCTCAAAAACCAAAAACTTAATCCAGTTCGTTCTGGCAGCAGAGGTGAAAATCCCCAGTTTTTTGCTCGGATTTATTTGCCCATTTCTTTACAGTTTTATGTGAATAATAGTTGTAATTTAATGAGTTTTTTCATTTTTTTAGGTTTTGCAATTGCACCTGTAGAGTCACTGTGCTATCAATGAATCAGAAGCGAACAATAAACATTTGGAGTAAAAAAATCATGGCCTATCAGCATATTTTAGTTCCGGTAGACGGCTCAGAAATTTCTTTTTCCGCAGTACGACATGCTGCAAAAATTGCCAAAGCATTTGGTGGCCAGCTTTCCCTGATCAGCCTGATTGCAGAAGATCCTTTTACTGAAGCTGATTTCTATTACAGCTCATCTATCATGAAGGAATATTTTGTACAGGCACATGCCAATGCCAAAAATGCCCTGAAAGAAGCCACTGCGATTGCAGCGACTGAAGGTATTGAAGCTCAGTCACGGATCGTCACAGGTCTGGTCAATGCCGAACACATTGCCAAAACTGCTGATGAAGTAAAAGCAGATCTGATTGTTATGGGTTCTCATGGCCGTAAAGGCTTCCAGAAAATGATTCTGGGCAGCTTTGCACAGGATGTTTTAGGTGCCAGTGAAATTCCGGTTCTGATCGTGAAAAAATAATCAAAGCTTTGCGCATCTTCAAGGTGCGCATTACTCGGTTTTCTATATTTGATTTCAAACCAAACCGTACGTTATGGAGATTCACCCACCTAACCCCTATTCTCCTTACTGCAATAATAAATATCAGGAAGCACCATGAATAATTATGATCATCTTCTCGTAGCACTCGATGAGTCCTCGATTTCCTATGCTGCCGCAGAACATGCCCTCGAACTGGCCAAAGTATTTCATAGCCATGTCACCTTACTCAGTGTCATTGCGGTTGACCCTTTTAAGGGCGTAGATTTTTATAAAGTTGCTCCAGCAGTCACAGATTACTTTATGCATGCAGAACAAAATGCGCTTGATCGCTTAAATGACCTGAAACAGAGCTTTGTTCGTGAAGGCATACAGGTCACGACAAAAATCCTGCATGGTATGGCACCTTCAGAAGGAATCTTACAGGCTGCAAATGAATCACCGACTGATGTCATTATTATGGGTTCACATGGCCGTAAAGGTTTGCAAAAACTCATGCTGGGCAGTGTGGCGCAAAATGTGCTGGCACTTGCTGATATTCCAGTACTGGTGGTCAGACAATAACAGGTATTGATGAAAGCCTGAGCTGAGCAGGCTTTTAGCGAAGCTTTTGATTCAGCTCACTCAAGAAGATTTCTGCATCAAGCTGGCTTTGAAATACTTTCTTGTATTCCCCGACCTGCTGAACAGAATGAGGTGTATATTGAATCGAGATTTCAAGTAAGCCATTTTCAGGATTCTTGCTGACATGTACGGCAATAATATGCTGGCTATTTAAATAAAAACCATCTTCAATTTTCACTAACATATCTTAAATGACCTCCAGTAAGTGGATCTCTAAGATCCTTTTACCCTGCTTACAGCTTAATAAATCAGTACTCTTGTCCGTATAGCAATACTGTACACGCTTTGGTTGCCACATAGTGCATCAGCGTATTTCAAATGTATCTAAACCGGCCATTTAAAATCAAAACAGATAAAAAACCGGATCTTGATGATCCGGTTTTTTGATAGAGACTGAATTTTATATACTTAGCATACTATTTAATGTCTCAGACACATTTTTAGATTTGACCAGTGGCTTCAATACTTCAAGTTGCGCCTTGACTTCACTGCGTTGCGGCTCAGCAAGGGTGTACCAGCGTGACAATACTTGCAGCAGACGTGAGCCCACAATTGGGTTTTTCTGATCTAGATATTTCGCCAGACCAATAAAATGCTGCACACCAAAGCTCCAGGTATTCACCGGATTGGCATTCAGACCGCCGCTCACAGCACGGATCCGGTTTGGTACAGCCAGATCATAATCAGGATGCTGGGTCAGATAGGCAATGGTTGCATCGGTTGCTTTTGGATGCGCTGCCTGCACCATAAACCATTGATCTAAAGACAGAGCCTCGTCTTCAAAGCGGCTATAAAAGTCTGCCAAAGCTTCTTCTGCTTGTGGTGCATCGTTCCAGACCAGAACTTTCAGGGCGCCCAAACGTTCAGACATATTACCTGTGTGATATTGCTCATAAGCCAAATCAAAGGCAGATGTATCTCCCTGACGGGCGATCATCGTCAACATGATGTTTCTTAAAGCACGTACACCCATCGCTTGCGAGAATTCAGATTGCAGATCAGGATCCAGATCAAGATACGTCTCTTTGGCTGTTTCACCAAAGGCACGTGCCAGCGTATGCAGCAAAGCCTCACGCTTTTCCTGAATCATGACCGGATTATAGTCCTGATCAATACGGCTGCCCAAATAACCTTCAGACGGCACATCAAACAGACGTGATGCCAACAGCGGATCTTTTTCAATCACACCCGGCAAGGTATTCAACATCGCCGCGATATAAATATCCGCAGGCTGATCATCCAGCAAGATACGCTCTAATAACGTTTGAGTGGCTTGCCACTGGTTAAAACCATTGGTCTCATATTGCAGCAGGAAGGCCAATTCTTGTTCTGAATAGTCAAAGTCCAGATTGACTGGCGCAGAAAAATTACGCAGCAAGGATACCACCGGTTTTGCTGTTACCCCACTAAATTCAATCGTGGCTTGTTCCTGATCAAACAGATACACCCCATCTTTCACGCCATTTTCAAAGAGTGCTTCAGAGTTTAGCTTCAACTGCTCACCGGTTTCGGCATCAAACAGCGCCAAAGCCACTGGAATAGGTACCGCTTTCAGATTCGGATATTTGGCATGGGTTTTCAGGCTTTGCTTCAAGCTGAGACGATAAATTTGTGTCTCTATATCATATTCAGCTTTTGCTTCAAGTTTAGGCGTACCCGGCTGGTTATACCAGGTCAGGAAGTTGGATAGATCCACCCCTGAACCTGCGGTGAGTGCAGATACCCAGTCTTCCACCGTTACCGCCTGACCATCATGACGGCGGAAATACTCATCGGTTCCTTGACGGAATTTTTCCTTACCGAGCAAGGTCGCCATCATGCGGTTAATTTCAGCCCCTTTTTCATAAACAGTGGCAGTATAGAAGTTGTTAATTTCTACAAAATGATCTGGACGCGGCGGATGTGATAGCGGCCCTGAATCTTCCGGGAACTGATGTGCTTTCAGAACTGCTACATCATCAATACGTTGTACCGCAGCCGACTGTAAATCTTCCGAGAAAGATTGGTCACGGAATACAGTCAGGCCTTCTTTCAAACACAGCTGGAACCAGTCACGACAGGTAATCCGGTTACCGGTCCAGTTATGAAAATATTCATGCGCAATGACTGACTGCACCCGCATGATGGCGGCATCAGTGGTGTACTCTTCATCGGCTAGCACGCATGAAGTATTGAAGATATTCAGACCTTTATTTTCCATGGCACCCATGTTGAATGCACTGGTTGCCACAATCATGTAATTATCCAGATCATAAGGCAGACCATAATGCTCTTCATCCCAGCGCATAGAATGTTTGAGCGCTTCCATGGCGATCTTGCATTTTGGAATATCTTTTTCTTCTGCGTAGATTTCCAGAGCTACATTGCGGCCTTCCGATGTGACATAGGAATCTTTCATCACTGCCAAGTCACCAATGACACAGGCGAACAAATAGCTCGGTTTCTTGGTCGGATCCTGCCACACGGCATAGTGACGATTTTCATCCACTTCACCGGTTTCTAGCAGGTTACCATTTGCGAGCAAGACCGGATATTTCTTGTCTGCCTCTACACGTGTGGTAAAGACCGACAACACATCCGGACGGTCTGGATAGAAAGTAATTTTACGGAACCCTTCTGGTTCATTTTGGGTCACAAACAGATCTGAACTGGCCTGATATAAACCTTCCAGCATAGTATTACTTTCAGGATGGATTTTAACCACAATTTCAAGCGACACTTGATCAGGCGCATTGGCAATGACCAGTTGTTCAGCATCAAGACTGTAGTCAGTTGCATTCAGGGTTTGACCATTTAACCGGATCGATTGCAGTTCCAGATCGCGGCCAAGCAAAACCAGATCGCCAGCAGTCTGACGCTGCATCTCCAGCTTGCTGCTGACCAGACTGTGGTCACTGTAGACTTGAATATTCAGGTCGATGGAATCAACAACAAAGGAAGGTTTTTGATAGTCTTTTAAATAAATGGTTTGATCCGCTTCGATCACCGGGTTTGCCGCAATATTCATGTCCTGTCCTAATCTTTTATCGTGTTCGACATTGTTCATGTCAAAATCATACGCCAAGTTTGAAACGCTGTCTGTGCATTTGTATTGTTAGATCTAATATGGGCATTTCGTGCACCACTTTCAATGCATTCTGCCTAATTGAGCAGCACCCGGCTCTACATAAGAAATATCTATGCCATAAAAATAGTCAGGATCATAATTTCTTACATTTTAATAAATTACTGATTTAAAAATATATAATTTTATTTGCAGAGTACCGCATAAATGCTGATTAAAAAATGAGCACACTTCTTGCTACAGTTAAACTGTGTTTTTCCACACTTCCAATGAAAGAATAATGATAACGATGATGAGGTGAGCCATGTATTTAAAACAGCATGTTGTACGGATCGAAAATATCAAAACTTTGCAGACCCTGGATCAGGCCAATATTGACCATAAAGTGATTGCACTGTTGATGAGCTGTGAAGGAATTCCGCTTCAGGCCCATGAAGTAACTGCCATTCTCAACACCTACGATGCACTCGGTGCCAAAAAAGTGCCCTCTAAAAAGGTTCAGGCCTTAATTCATGCTAAACATCGCGGCGAGGAGGACGACACATTACCCTGCCCAGTCTAAAACCCGTTATTTCATGTTTTTAAAATCAGAGCTACTTCGGTAGCTCTTCTCCTGTTTGGATGACTATTTTTGATTTAGAAAAATTGCACCCGTCCACTACGTTTGCATCTCATCAGCCGTGTATAATCAAATGCCCGTCCATTCTAGAGTTGCCCGCGACCATGGTATTCAGTGTTCTGCAAAAACAGCTTGATGAAAGTACCCACTGCCCGCTGTGTAAGGCATCGATGTATTGGATTGAGGCAGAGCAATATGATCAGGAACTGAGCTATCATGAATGCAGCCATTGCCAGCATCAGCTTTATTCTGATCAAAAGCACAATTGTTATTGTGAACGATGTCTGGCGCAGCGTAAACGCATGCTCAAGGAAGTCCGTTTACAGGAAAATCGTCTCTATCATAAAAAACAGGACCGGCCGGTTCCTGAGCTCAATCAGCTCAGTTTTATCAATAAACTGTTTTTACTTTCGATTTTAGATGAACAAGTACAGGAATATAGCCAGCACCGCGAATATATCGACTGGCATCATATTCGCTATTTTTCCATCAGTCCGAACTATCTGTTTCAACATGGTCTGATCAAAAATATGCTCAGAGAACAGATTTTAATTCCCAAAGATGTTCAACAGGAAAATCAGCACTATTATATTAATGTACGTCTGGATGGCTATTCTGAACCGAGCCTGTTCAGCATTACCCAGCAACTACGCAACTGGTTTTATCAGAACCTGAGTCAAGGTGTGCCCTTTAAAAGTGCAGATGAAGTCAAAGATGCCCTGTATTGTCTGCTATATGAGGAGATCATTCAGTTTGCGCAATTTTACTGTCGTAGCTGGAATGTGCAGATTGCCGGAAATCAGAGCTTTCAGACCTTTTGCTATCGCCTTTTAGATGTCTTGGCAGTGGGACAGATTTATTATCTGGTACAGACCGCCCTGGAATATCTATATAAGCAAAAAGCGCTTAAGCCACGCAATGAAAATTTTATTAATACCAATCTGCTGAAAAAAACCTTACAACAGTATCGGGAACGTTCTGTCACGGAAAAATGGGAAACCTCTACCCTGCCACGCCCGCCACAACTGGCCTTCAGCAAGATGAGTGAAATCCTGTTTTATCGCTTCCTGGGTTATGATGAGAATATTTTCTTTCAGCCGGTCTGGCGCTCATGGCATAAAATTGAACCGCGCCTGAAATTTTATTCGCAGAAACGTTGTATGCACTGCGGTTCACAGGAGCTTTCGGTGGATTATGATGCCAGTGACTATGTCAGCCTGTTCTGCCGTAGCTGTAAGCATCAGGACCATTATTTTACCCGCTGAGCGAAGATACGACTTAGATTACTTTTTGACAGATGATCATTATGAATACTTCTACGCAAGCACTACAGCACACGCTTCTGGATCAAATCTGCGAGGCATGGTTAAAGTTACAGCAACATCAGTCATTGGTGCATATCATGACCAATGCCGTGGCCAGTAATTATGTGGCCAATGTGGTGCTGGCTGCCAATGCTTCCCCCGCCATGATCGATAATCCTTTTGAGGCCGAAAGTTTTGCCAAAATTGCAGCTGCGATCAATCTCAATCTGGGTACACCGACCACCGAACAAGTACAGGCCATGCACATTGCTGCGGAAACGGCACATCGTCTGAAAAAACCATGGGTACTGGATCCGGTTGGTTATGGAACGGTACTGCATTGGCGCTCGAATACGGTAGATCAGTTACTCAATTCCCATCCGACAATTTTACGGGGCAATGCCTCTGAAATTGGTGCTTTGGCCGGCAAGCGGATCGAATCCAAAGGTGTGGACAGTACCATCAATAGTGCCGATGTTTATTTACAGGCACAAAGCTTATTGGCGCATTGTGACTGTGTCGCGATTTCCGGTGAATCTGATTACATCATTTCCAGAGATTATCCGGTAATACAAGTATCAGGCGGATCATATTTACAACCGCGAGTCACGGCCACCGGTTGTGCACTTGGTGCACTGATTGCAGCCTATAGTGCTGTAAGTTCTCCCGCAATCGCGGCACTCGCTGCACATGTGCATTTTGCAATTGCAGGTCAACGGGCTTTTGAACGTGCGCCACAGCTTGGCCGTTTTAATGTGGCTTTTCTGGATGAAGTCCATCAACTTAATACTGAAAGCATTCGACAATACGCCAACTTTCAAATTTTGCCGGGAGCAGTTTAGTTTGCTAGCAGCTTTAAGGGGTGTTTGCAGGTTTGCATAGACCTGACACCCCACTTTTAGCTGTACATCGCTCACATCTTCTACTAATTTCTGAAGAGATAGGTTGCTTCTGAATCCTACGCTGAAACTATTTTGAGCATGATCGGTGGTTAACTGAGTAGGCTTCATATAACTTAATGTAACTTAACTACCGATTTCCACCAAAGGAATCAAACTTTTGTTTGATCTGTTTTCACATGATCCCAGCTGAAATCATGTGAATTATAATTTAATTATTCAGCAGGATTTGAATGTTACTTTTAAGCTTTAATTAACAGGCTCTATTGATCAATATCCAGTATGTGATTCTGCTTATGCTGCATTACGAATCTTGCTTTTAGACTTAAAACTCTAGTGCAATATCAAGCCATTCAGCTCAATATCCAACTTGAGTGATAGTCTGCATCGAATGATAAAAAATCTGTCTGAACAATGACCTCACTTTGTTTTAATAAGGACAATTGAGAAAAGATGCATTAAAAAAAGTCAGCTGCCACTAGAGCAACTGACCTTCAAGATTTGAACAAAGCAAGTGTTTAAAACAGGCGTTTAAGCCGCGTAATGAATACTAACTGATTTGATACGATTGCTTTCAATTTCAGTGACTTTGAACTGTACACCTTGATAATCCAATTCAGTACCGACTTCGACCACACTGTTGGTTTTATCCAGAATCAGACCCGCAACACTGATATAACCAGCATCTTCATCAATCAGATCAATCATGCCGAGTTCAAGCTCAAGCTGATACAGATCCAGCATACCTGAAGCGATCCAGTGGGAATCGTCAATTCTGACCAAATCAAGTTGTTCGTCTGCATCCGGGAACTCACCGGCAATGGCTTCAAATACATCTAGTGGTGAGATCAAACCCTGTACATTACCAAACTCGTCGCTCACCAAGACCAAAGAGCCTTTAGATGTACGCAAAGTATTGATCGCATCAATAACTTTCATCTTTTCAAAGATATAAATTGGACGATGGCGTTTGATCAGGGCTTTTAACTCTTCCGGTTCTTCCAGCACATCCAGTAATTCCTTGGCACGTACGATGCTAATCACCTTATCCAGGCTGCCACGACATACCGGAAACAGGCTGTGGGGAACAGATAGAATTCTTTCACGGATCTGTTCCGGGCTATCCTCTAGATCGACCCATGAAATCTGACTGCGCGGTGTCATGATCGAAGCGACTGAACGCTCTGCAAGGGTCAATACCCCGCCAATCATGTAACGTTCTTCATCTGCAAAGGCTTCTTGAGCTTCATTTTTGTCAGTATCAGTGGTTTCCAGCTTGCCGCCCATTAACTTCAAAATAGAATCAGCCGTACGATGACGCAAAGGAATCTTAGATTCATGCTTTGCTGCATTACGCTGGCCGAACTGGTTGAACGCTTCGATCAAGATCGCGACACCAATACCTGAATAGATATAGCCTTTTGGAATATGGAAACCAAAACCTTCTGCAATCAGACTGATACCAATCAAAAGCAGGAAGCTTAGACACAGAATCACCACAGTTGGATGACGGTTTACAAAACTGGTCAATGGTTTCGATGCCAGTAGCATTACACCCATCGCAACAATCATTGCAGCCATCATGACGTAAATATTGTCGACCATACCAATTGCAGTAATCACTGAATCTAAAGAGAATACAGCATCTAAAACAACAATTTGGGCAACAACAGCAGTGAAACTTGCATAAACCACCTTAGTGGTCAATTTGACTTCAGGCTTACCTTCTATCTTTTCATGTAACTCTGTGACGGCCTTATACACCAAGAACAAGCCACCAAATAACAAGATCAAGTCCCGACCGGAGAAGGTCCAGTCAAACAGGGTGATCAACGGCTGAGTCAAAGTGACCAGCCAAGCAATGGCAAACAACAGGCCCAGACGCATCAATAATGCGAGTGAAAGACCGATGACACGAGCTTTATCACGTTGTTCAGGAGGAAGTTTTTCAGCCAGAATGGCAATAAAGACTAGGTTATCAATACCTAAAACGATTTCAAGAATAATAAGAGTAATTAAACCTACCCAAATTCCGGGATCTAATAAAAATTCCATTAGAGAACTACCCCGTTCGAGTAAGCTAGAAATAGAGATGGAAGATCAACGCACGGCGAGGGATCCATTAAATTTAACCTATGTAACTTAAGACCATTCCATTATGCATAAACTGAGTATTTTGTAATGTATTAATTTATAAAAAAATTACATGATTATGATTTTCCTTAGACTTTTTTCATTAATCAGTGTGTATAAAACGCATTAAACTTAATTTTTTCTTCACAAATTATTTTACTTTAATTAAAAATATGCAGTAATTACCATTCATTAGCTCAACCACTTTTAAAGTGAACTAAAAATTCAGCCATCAAATATATACCGATTAAAAAAGCAATCAGTTAAAATAGGGCTTGAATTTTTTGATGGGGAAATTCCTCCGCATAACTGCATAGATCCATCAGCAAAATTGTCTGGTTGATTAAAATCAGAGTGATTGCATTTTGGCCGATAAGCGAATCATGCTGTCGAATGACAAACCATTGCGGAAAATGATTCCGCCTCAGAAATATACAATTAAGTATTAATTTTACACAAAATATTATTGCCTTTCATCCGATTTAAAATGGCCATTCTCTGTCCTGAATCAGCGCATATGCAGAACTGCTCGACTTCTGGGGCTATTAAGAAAAACTAAAAAGTGCAATCTCTTTAACATTTTTAAAATAAAGGTTGAAACATGCATAAACTTTTTCATAAAATGGACGGGCCCTAGAAAAATAAATACAAGGAACATTTCATGACTAAGAAATATGCAAAATTTTTACCGTGTACGGAAGAATTTAATTTAGAAAACTTTCCCTATTATTGGGTTACTCAGGTTCATGCTCAATATGTACTTAATGTCGATCACGCACTTAAAAAATATGGTGTCGACAATTCGCGCCGCCGTATCCTTCTTGCCTTAAAATCCAAACCGTATGCGAGTGTATCCGACTTATCAGAGATGGTCGTATCTAAAATGTCGACCACCACTAAAATTGTTTATCGCTTAAAAGATGAGGGTCTGGTTGAGACTTATTCATGTGAAGATGATGCACGAATTACCCGGGTATTTTTGACCGAAAAAGGCATGCAAATGACACATAAGATCAATGATCTGACCAATATAGTACTAGAGCAGTCATTTGAAGGCTTGACGCCTTTGCAAATTGAAAAAACCATGGAAAGTTTACGTCATATTTTTAAAAACCTGGCTCGTTAAAAGCCCTACTTTTTATTTTTAAATAGACGCTGGCGAATTGGCATACTTTCAATAATAAATAATTCACCGGAGCTTTCTAAGAATCAAAAAAGTTCAGTTGTGGGCTGGCTTTTTTGATTTTTTCTTTGGGGACATGTGAACATTCAAACTCTTCTTCCGGAAAGCCGTGTAAAAAACTCCGAATATCCGGATGACTCAGTGTCAGCCATTCTTGTAGTCGCTCATGTGGAATTACGATCACCGAACGTTTGATATTTCCAGGCTCATGAAATTCTTTCATCATCGGATGGTCAATGGCATCCATGGTGATCATGCTGGCAGATCGTACAATTTCCCCTTGTACTCGTGTAATCTCATATACTGCCGCAATAAAAGTCGCCTGACCATCTTGACGTCTTATACCCCAACGCTGTGGTTTATTGTCAAAATATTTGGACTCATAAAACTCGGCAACAGGAATGACCCCAAAATGACATTTGGCAGTGGCTTCAGTAAAGGTTGGCTTTTGCAATAAAGTTTCATTTCTGGCGTTATAGGTCTTGGTAGCTATACTTTTATCTTCTGCCCATTTTGGAATCAGGCCAAAATTTACCGACCGCCATTCCAGTCCTTGAGCTGAATGAAATAACAGCGGTGTAGCATAATTGGGATAGACCTCTTCCGGATATTCAAAGGGAATTTCGGGCAACCCCAGATTATGCAATTGTTCTAAGCTTAAAGGTTTAAAGTTGGCACACATGGCGGATTAATGTAAATCATTCGACCACTCGATTATAACCTGATGTTTGAGCCAAACCTGTAATATTGATATAGATTTGAGTATCATGAATTCGGTATGGTCAACCAGTGTGTCCGGGTAAACTCCTCAAAAATCCAGCGACCATTAAAACGTCCGAGTCCTGAGTTTTTCTCGCCGCCAAAGGGTGCATTAGACTGATCTGCAACACTGATCCCGTTAATATGGGTCATGCCAATATCCAGTTGTGCCGCAAAAGCGCTGCCGCGTTCGATATTTGATGTACAGACTGCACTGGACAAACCGAACTCTGTTGCATTGGCCAGATTTAAAGCATGGGCCTCATCACGTGCTTTTAAGATCGGTAAAATCGGACCGAAGCTTTCTTGTTGTGCTAAATCAGAATCGGCTGCGACGTTAATGAAAATATGCGGATAGACCAGATTTCCTTCAATTCCGCCCTCATATACCAGCTGTGCGCCCTGCTCGCTGCCTGTCTGAATGATCTGTTGATGCTTTTTGACCTGACTCCGATTAATGATCGGCCCGATGATGGTATCTTCCAGATTCGGATCGCCCACTGGAATCATTTTGACCCGATCCAGAAGCTTATCCACATAAGCATCATGAATAGATACATCGACAATGACCCGATTGGTACTCATGCAAATTTGTCCCTGATGCATAAAACGCCCCATCAAGGTCAGTTCAACCGCCAGATCAAGGTCGGCATCATCCAGAATCACCAAGGGTGCATTGCCGCCCAGTTCCAGTGCCAAACGTTTGATTCTGGAACTGGCCAGAGCTTTACTGCCGACACTTTTCCCCACTTCAGTCGAGCCGGTAAATGAAATCATTTTCGGCACTGAATGCTCGACAAAATAATCCCCGATTTCACTGCCAGCACCGGCAACAATATTCAATGCACTTGGAGGCAAACCGGCTTCTTCAAATAATTTCCCGATTAATGTACCGCCAGTCACCGGCGTATCACTGGCTGGTTTCAAGACAACCGTATTGCCACAGGCAATCGCTGTCGCCACTGAACGCAAGGACAGATGAAATGGAAAGTTCCATGGACTGATGACTGCAATCACGCCTAAAGGTTTACACAAGACCAAACTTTTCCGTACTGGATCTTTGCTTTCGAGCTGTTCAGTTTTCAGCTGATCTGGAAATGCCAGACTTTCCTGAATAATCCCCAAGGCAGCATCCATTTCAAGGCCGGCTTTAATGCGCGTACTGCCTGATTCAATAATCAGCCAGTCAATGATTTCTGCACGGCGCTGCTGAATAATATTAATTAAATTTTGCAATACTGTTTTACGGACTCCAATGGAATTCAAAACACCCTGTTGAAAAGCCTGTTCTGCTGCCGTATACGCACTGTCTACATCGACAGAGCTGGCAGCTGCAAGACTCATAATTTCGGTTTGGGTAAAAGGATTGATATTTTTTATGATTTTGGTTGAAGTTCCATGTTGCCACTGACCATGAATAAACTGCTGGTCTAAGTCCTGATATACCGTCATCATTTTATTGTTCCTCGCAAGCTTTGCTCCACTTTAAGAGTTCAGCTGAAAAATTTCTAGTCAGAAAGACAGCCGCTTACCATTAGACAATAAAAAAGCCTCCGAAGAGACTTTTTTAAGTTAGACGGGATTAGTCACCTGTATAACCTTTTAACTTTAAACGTGCTGCATGTAAAAGTGGCTCGGTATAACCTGATGGCTGTTCACCACCTTTAAAGATCAGGTCAGACGCTGCCTGGAATGCAATATTGTTGGCAAAGTCTGCAGACATTGGCGTATACAACGGATCATTGGCATTTTGCTGATCTACAATTTTCGCCATACGCTGCATCACTTCTTCTACTTGCTCATGGCTTACCACACCATGACGCAACCAGTTCGCCACGTGCTGCGAAGAGATACGTAAAGTCGCACGGTCTTCCATTAAACCGACATCGTTGATGTCGAGTACTTTAGAACAACCTACACCTAAGTCTACCCAGCGAACTACATAGCCCAAGATCCCCTGACAGTTATTTTCAAGTTCTTTGGTTTTCTCTTCTTCAGACCAGTTAGTGTCTGTTGCTAATGGTGGCGTTAACAAGTCATCTAGTGACAAGGCTTCAGTTGCCAATAACTCTTGCTGACGATCCGCAACATTAATCTGATGATAGTGAATCGCGTGAATTACCGCACCTGTTGGTGATGGCACCCATGCACAGCTCGCACCTGCTTCCGGATGTTCAGTTTTGGTTTTATACATGTCGAGCAACATGTCTGGTTTTGGCCACATGCCTTTACCGATTTGCGCTTTGCCACGTAAACCTGCTTGCAGACCGATCATCACGTTACGGTTTTCATAAGCCGGGAACCAGATCTGACCTTTGACTTCGCCTTTACGTACGAATGGGCCTGCTTCCATAAAGGTATGGATTTCGTCACCGGTACGGTCCATGAAGCCTGTATTGATGAAAATAGTACGGTCTTTGGCTTGTGCAATACAGTTCTTCAGGTTTACAGAAGTACGGCGCTCTTCATCCATAATCCCGATTTTTAAAGTTTTTGCAGGCAAACCCAGTACCTGTTCCGCACGTTCAAACAATTCAACGGCAAATGCCACTTCTTCAGGACCATGCATTTTTGGTTTAACGATATACATTGAACCTTGACGCGAGTTCTTGATGGTATTTTCACCTTTGATGTCGGCAAAAGACAACAATGGTGTAATCAAGGCATCCATGATGCCCTCAAAAATCTCTGCACCATCGACCAAAATGGCAGGGTTTGTCATCAAATGACCGACATTACGCAGCAACATCAATGAACGACCATGAACCTTGGTTTCACCACCTTCCACATTTTTGAAAGTACGGTCTGCATTCAGTGTACGGGTAACTGTTTTACCATTTTTCTGAATGGACTCTTCTAAAGTGCCTTTCATCAGACCTAACCAGTTACGATAGCCTTCCACTTTTTCTTCAGCATCAACCGCTGCAATCGAGTCTTCCAAATCCTGAATGGTGGTAACCGCAGCTTCAAGAACTACGTCTTTTACGCCAGCGGCATCAGTCTGGCCAATCGGGCTCGTTGCATCAATTTGCACAATAACGTGCAGACCGTTATTTTTAAATACGATTTCAGTCGGTGCTGACGCTTCGCCATTGAAGCCAACAAATTTAGCGCTATCCGCAACAGTCGTTGTAGAACCATCTTTTAATGTTACAACCAGTGCGTTGCCATCAACTGCATATTGAGTTGCGTCTGCGTGCGAACCTTGTGCCAATGGGAAAGTTTCGTCAAGGAAGTTTTTCGCAAATGCGACAACTTTCTCACCACGTTTCGGGTTATAGCCTTTACCTTTTTCCGCACCATCTTCTTCAGAGATCACGTCGAAACCATAAAGTGCATCGTAGAGAGAACCCCAACGTGCGTTGGCTGCGTTGAGGCAGTAACGTGCATTACGTACCGGTACCACCAGCTGTGGGCCGGCCAATACGGCAATTTCTTCGTCTACATTTTCAGTGCTGATTTGAAAATCTTCTACTTCTGGTAACAAGTAGCCAATTTCAGTCAAGAAAGCTTTGTAAGCTTGTAATTCAAATGTGTTATTGCGGTGCCATTCATCGATTTTCGCTTGAATGTCATCACGCTTAGCCAAAAGTGCTTTATTTTTAGGGCTAAGATCAACAACGACTTGTTCAAAGTTTTTCCAGTAAGTTTCACTATCCAAACCAGAACCTGGTAGTGCTTCATTTTCGATAAAATCGTAAAGTTCTTTAGCAATCGCTAACTTGCCTTTTTGAATACGTGCAGTCATTGTCTTTCCTGATATTGCTACTTTTTATACAAGAGATTCTAGTATACCGATTAAAATCTAGCTGAATAGTATTATCAAATTGCTAAATACTGAGCATTTTTCATAATATGAGTACCCTCATAAACATATCAGACGTCGCTCAGCCGCATTGAGATATCATTCTGCTAAATACCCTAATGACAGTGTATAAAGTTTTCGAAATGTAGAAATTAGACTTAAGTTCAGATTTTCGAGTAAAAATTATGCATTCTAGTTATACACGATCATATTTAGATCAAGATTAAGCCATGTTTGGCCCTAGTTGTCGATCAATTACCTGCTTATTTTTATAAAAAAGCGCCAGTCAATGACCAGCGCTTTTATTCTGCTTCCTACTCACTCGAGATAGTTTTCTGAATCTGACGATGTTCAGAATTCAGATATTCATCCGACTGCATTTCCAGTAAACGTGAACGCGTCCGTTCAATTTCAAAGACCAGTTTTTCACCTTGGTAAATATCAATAATATTGTCTTCCGAGGTCAATAACAGTTTGACACCACGGTCATAGAACTCATCGACCAGATAAATAAAACGGCGCGTCCCATCATTGAGGAAATCGGTCAGGTGCGGCACATTACTGACTAAAACCGTATTATAAATATTGGCAATTTCAATAAAGTCAGCCGGGCTACGTGGTTTTAGACACAGCTCAGAAAACTCGCACCACAATACATCTTCGGTATGTGACACAGTTTCCACAATACGGTTATTGATGATAATCGGCTCTTCAGAGCAGGTTTGCGTCTGAGTCAAAGCGCTGAAACGTTGCGCAATCCAGTTTTTATGATCATGGGTTAATGGGAATTTGAATAACTGCGCCTGTTTTAATACGCGTAAACGGTAATCGACGCCGGCATCGACGTTTAACACCACACAGTTTTTCTTGACCAGTTCAATCGTCGGCAGGAAACGGTCACGATGAATCCCGTTTTTATACAAACCATCTGGGGCAATGTTCGAAGTTGCAACCAAAGTAATCCCGCGTTCAAATAGTTTCTGGAACAGATCACTCAGAATCATGGCATCGGTGACATTGGATACAAAGAACTCATCGAAACAGATAATCACCGCGTCTTTATAAATCTGATCCGCGACCAGATCCAGCGGATTACGCTGCCCAGAGAGCTTATTTAATTCACGATGCACATGCTGCATAAAGTGGTGAAAATGCATCCGGGTTTTACGGCGAAATGGAATCGAATCATAAAACTGATCCATTAACCAGGTTTTGCCACGACCCACACCACCCCACATATACACGCCATTGGGAGAAGTCTGACGGCGAAAACGGCGAAAGGCTTTTTTCGAGGCCTTAAAACGCTGAATCAATTCCAGCCAGACACGATTCAGTTCATGTACTGCCATTGCCTGTGCATCATCAGGCATAAACTGTCCCGAAGATATTGCTTGTGCATAACGTTCTGCAGGAGAAATCGGACTAAAGGCGGTGCTGTGCTGTGAATTAAAATCGGACATAGAGTTTCGTACTATTTGGGATCAATTTAATTATAGCGGAGTTTAATCAACACACTATAACACTTTGGCATAAACAGGCTTAGGCTATTTTACATATTGCCGAGGGCTTTGCCCAAACCAGCGTTTAAAGGCATGGTTAAAAGCAGCCGGCTCGGAATAGCCCAACAACTCTGCAATCATTTCAATTGAATACTGTTTATATTCAATCAATCGCAAAGCCTTATCTTTAATAATATCTTCGCGAATCTGTTTATAACTGGTATCACACTGCTGTAACTGATGCCGCAAGGTTCGCTCCGGAATATTTAGCGCCTGCGCAGTTTCGGCCATGCTCGGCATCAAACCACTTTGTATTTCCAGATAATCCTGAACGCGCTGCACCACTGTCGGTGTCTGCTCATCCTGTTGCAAACGTTGCAGTTCAGCAAAACACTTGGCTTCATACAGCGCAAAGGTCACCGTATCCGCAGACGGAATTTTAATATCCAGAACTGCTTCATCAAACCAGAATGCCGCACTTGGTGCATCGAACTGAACCTGTGTCCCATAATAATCATGATAGACCTTTAAGGTATTCGGCTCTTGCGGATGGGCAAATGGTAACTCGATCCGTAAATCAGGTTTGGACAGGCCCATCATTTTGTAAATATCACGGATAAACTTGAAAGTTCCCGAAATCTCCGCCTGTGCCAGCAACACACCCAAACCATCTTCCAGATTTTTCGGTCGATAACACAGCGCGCTATGATGCTCGCTTTGTTGCAAACCCAATTGTCCTGTCAAATGCGTCAACTGTTGAAAGCGGATCACCTGATGCAGCGCATCACGTACCGTCGGACTGGTAACCAGTAACATCAACAACGGACCATAACCTGCCAATGCATAATGCTGGCCAATCAATAATCCCTGCTCAGCTTCGATTTCCTGCCCTACCACCTTAAGTACATCATGTTCCAAACTCGGATGAATAATCGAGCCAGGATCAAAGGCATCGACACGCAGTCCAATGTTTTGCAGCTTCTGATCGACGTCTATGCCCGCCTTGCGCATCCCTTGAATCAAATACATTAGACTGAGAACAGAACGTTTCATAACCATACAAATACAATGTGATAGTCTTAGTTGTACTATAAAAATAAGTGTACTGCTATTGCCGTTTAGATCAATTTTAGGTCTAATCTTTTATCAGTGAATGATGATAATAATCTCTTATTAAAATAAGCAAGGAATGCAATGATGCTGGAAAATACAAGTGCCACCCGCTCGCCACCCTTTACCAAAGTCGCCATTATTGGCGCCGGTTTTGGCGGTATTGCCATGGCAATACGTTTACAGCAGCAAGGCATCCATGATTTTATTCTGCTGGAAAAAGGCCATGAATTTGGTGGAACCTGGCGAGACAACCAGTACCCTGGCGCAGCCTGTGATGTGCAGTCACATTTATATTCCCTCTCATTCGCTCCGAAAAGTAACTGGTCAAAACGCTATGCCGAAGCACCCGAGATATTTTCCTATATTCAGGATCTGGTAAACGATTATAAGCTGCGTGCGTTCTGCCGCTTAAATACTGAAGTCCTTTCAGCGCATTACCAGGCAGAGCGCTGTCTGTGGCAATTGCAGTTACAAGATCAAAGTATCCTGGAAGCCCAATTTGTCATATTTGCTTCAGGGCCTTTACATATTCCCCAGATTCCACCTATCCCCGGTATTGAGAAGTTTCAAGGGAAAGTCTTTCATTCTGCACAATGGGATCATGCTTATGATTTAAATGGCAAAAATGTCGCATCGATTGGCACAGGTGGCAGCGCCATTCAATATGTTCCGGAAATTGCCCCACAATGCAAACAACTCTATGTCATGCAACGTACTGCAGCCTGGATCATTCCTCGCGATGAACGTGTCTATCACCCTCTCGAAAAGACACTATTTGAAAAATATGACTGGTTCCGAAAACTGCACCGTGCCCGCTTATATTGGCCAAATGAATCGCGGGTCATCCCCATCGTTAAACCCGGCATCATGAAATACACCCAGAAACTGGCAGAACTGTTCATCAAATACCAGATTAAAGATCCTGAGTTAGCTCAAAAACTCACTCCGGATTACATCATGGGTTGTAAACGTATTCTGGTTTCCAATAGCTATTTCCCGACTTTTAACCGCAGGAATGTAGAACTGGTGACTGAAAAGATTCAGGAACTCACTGAAAATAGCATCATTACCCAAGATGGTCAGGAGCGGCCAATTGACTGTCTGATTTATGGCACCGGGTTCATTACCGATCCACGCATCTATATGAAGAATTTTCAATGTACTGGGCTGGATAATCTACAGCTCAATGAGGTCTGGAAACAGGGGGCTGAAAGTTATTATGGAATTTGCATGAAAGGTTTCCCAAACCTGTTTCAATTACTGGGCCCAAATACCCTATTGGCACACAACTCTGTGATTTTTATGATTGAGGCACAAGTTGACTATATCTTGCAGCTCATGCAGCGGGTCGATCAATCACATAGCGATGCCATTATGGTCAAAGAGCAGGCGCAAGATACATTTAATCAGCAGGTGCAACATATGTTTGAACAGACCGTATGGCAATCTGGCTGTGTAAGCTGGTATCAGCAGGAAGGTGGCAAGAATTTTGCCCTATGGCCGACTTATACCTGGAAATACTGGCTGAAAACCAAGAAACCCAATACCGCAGATTATCGATTATTCAATAAAGTTAGCTAAAAGCTTTTCACCATCTAGCATCAAGCGATGGCATAATTTAAAGATAATTTTTTCAATCTATTAAACTTATGCAATCGCTTTGGCTCATCTTTCAGCTTCTTCTCTGTTTGGCACTCGGTTTTGCTTTGGCGAAACGGATTCCAGTATCGATGATTAAAATCTGTTTCAAGCTCTTACCTTATTTTAGCTATGTGTTACTGATTGCGATTTCCTTTGAATTCTCACAGCTTGTGGATGAATTACAGCATCCCCTACAGATTCTGAGTACATCCATCAGCATTGCCTTTCTGACATCACTCGGTGCTTTTGCTATTTGCTATTTGCTGTTCAAGTGGGCTGGTTTTCTTCCCAGTTCAGGCAGAGTATCCCTTGATCTGGTAATTAAATCCTTAGTGAATATGAGTTATGCTTTTTTGGCACTCGCAGGCGGATACTTTTTACATGCTGGCTTGAGTCTGTTTGATCTGTCCTTACACATTAGCACCTGGCATTTGTTACTGGTATTTATGTTTTTCATTGGTTTAGATCTGGCTTATTCGCCACTGGATCGTTCTTGGTTAAATATCAAAATTCTTCTGGTTCCGATCGGTTGTATCTTCGGTTCATTATTCGCAGTTATGCTGTATTCATTCTGGAACACACAGATTGGCCTGAAAGATTTGATCATGCTGTCACAAGGCTATGGATTTTACTCAATGTCAGGCGTTGTCGTGACCGAGCTTCGAAATGCAGAACTCGGCAGCATTGCACTAATGAATGACCTGTTTAGAGAAATTTTTGCCATCTTACTGATGTATTGTATGGGCTGGAGATACCCGAGATCTGCCATTTCCGCAGCAGGTGCAACTGCAATGGATGTGACTTTACCGATGGTTAAGCAGGCTTGCGGTCACGATTTTATTCCGCATGCTATGGTCAGTGGATTTATTTTGTCACTGTTAGCACCAGTCATGGTGAGTGTACTGGCAGCGATTTAATTGCTTTATTGCTTTCTCAATCTCCCTAAATCTCTCTTTTCTAAAGAGGAACTCTCCTTCCTGACTAAGTTCTAAAGCAGGATTTTAAAACGAAGCACAAGCAAGAAGGGCTGACTAAAAACTTAAATCAATATCACTTAAGGCATCGCCTACTGTTTCAATAACATCCGAAGCAAGGCTGATGGCATCAGATGCCAAACTGACCACATCGATCCCTGCTGTCCAATCTGCTGAGCTTGCCTGCTGTTGTTGCTGTTCTTGTTGCTTAAGCTGTTCCGCCTGTTGAACATTTTGAATCACGTCATTCTGTTCTTTTTCTAATTGTGGTTCAGATGAAGTCATCATTTTTCCTTTTTATTTTATAACCATTTTTTTCAATATATAAAAAAAGCCTTTCGACTGAAAGGCTTTTTGTCATTCAAACCATATTAAAGCGTTGCCAAAATATCTTTTAAAGTCTGACGCATATTCTTAGACTGGGTAATAGGACGGCCAATCACCAAATGAGTCGAGCCGTCCAGCATCGCCTGTTTCGGTGTCACAATACGCTTCTGATCATCGGCATTTGAGCCTTCAGGACGAATACCGGGTGTTACCAAAGCAAAGTCTTGGCCTAATGTTTCACGTAACATTTTTGCTTCTTGAGCTGAACACACCACCCCGTCCAGGCCACTGTTTTTGGTCAGTTGAGCCAGACGCTTGACATGCTCATTTGGCTCAATATCCAGACCAATATCTTTGAGGTCTTCACGACCCATTGAAGTCAGCACTGTCACAGCAATGAGTTGAGTTTTATAGTTGCCTGCTTGTAAACGCTCCACACAGGTTTCCATCATTTTTCGGCCACCAGATGCATGTACATTCACCATCCATACACCCAAATCAGCTGCCGCGCAGACTGCCTGTGCAGTCGTATTTGGAATATCATGAAATTTCAGATCCAGAAATACATCAAAACCTTTGTCTTGAAGTGCTCTGACAATGATTGGACCTTCATGGGTAAATAACTCTTTGCCCACTTTTAGTCGACACAAGGCAGGATCTAGCTGTTCTGCAATGGCTAAGGCATCAAATTGGCTTTTGGCATCTAGTGCAACAATGATACTCAAGAGATTATCCCTTCAAATAGGCAAAAAATAAGCCCATTATAATGGGCTTTGATTTTCATTGGTAATATCTAATACAGTTTTTTCATGCCGGGTATGGGCTGCTGCTTCAGCGGCCATTAACTTGGCTGTATTCAACTGTTCCTTACGCAGATGTTCAATGTCTTTACGTAATCGCTTGATTTCCCAATTGGTCTGGAAAACCCGGAAGATTTGAACGCCCAATAACAGGCCTAACACGACGCCTAGAGATAGGGTAAGGAGCAGCAATAATCCTAGACGCATTGCAGGAACTTGAGTAAATAACAAGTCCACGGACAATTCGGTACCATTTTGCAAAACCAAAGCCAATGAATAGCCAAACAGCACCAATAAAAGAACGACCAGAACGTAACGCATGAACACCCCGTAAATATTTACAATTATTTATTTGCAGATTCGTTTACAGCATCCCGAAGGGCCTTACCTGGCTTAAAGTGCGGAACTGCTTTTGCAGCCACTTCTACAGATTTACCAGTTTTAGGGTTACGACCCACGCGTGGCTCACGATGATGCAATGCAAAACTACCAAATCCGCGAATCTCGATACGATTGTCAGATGATAAAGCTTCTATCATTTGATCAATCATAATTTTAACCGCTTCTTCCACTAAAGGCTCGGCCAAATGCGGATTTTTTAATGCAATGCGCTCTATTAAGTCAGACTTATTAAGTGCTTCAGTAGTCATCTGCGACCTCTTTAATTATCAAGCTACTTGGGATCTATTTCCCGATAATAACCTGTTTAAATACAAAACGGTAGCGCAATAATTAAATACTACGCTACCGTTTACAGTATTTGTATAAAAAGTATTAGTTAACTTACATTAACAATACAATTCAAACGTCTACTTAGTTGCCCATTTGAGCTTTGATCAGGTCACCAATCGTCTTAGGACCATTGTCTTGACCAGCAGCTGGCGCTGTTTTCAAGTTAGCAACTGCTTCTTTCTCTTCAGCTTCGTCTTTCGCTTTGATAGACAAGTTGATTGCGCGAGATTTACGATCAACGTTGATGATCTTCGCTTCCACTTCTTGACCAACTTCAAGGAACTTAGTTGCATCTTCAACGCGATCGCGGTTGATTTCAGATGCTTTCAGAGTCGCTTCAACTTCGTCAGCCAACTTAACAGTCGCGCCTTTCGCATCAACTGCAGTTACAGTACCTTTAACCAACGCACCGCGTTCGTTAGCAGCAAGGAAGTCATTGAACGGATCGTTGTTCATTTGCTTGATGCCAAGGCTGATACGGTTGCCTTCAGCGTCTACAGAAAGGATAACCGCTTCAACAGTGTCGCCTTTCTTGTAACGACGAATCGCTTCTTCGCCTTGTTCGTTCCAAGAAATATCAGACAAGTGAACTAGACCGTCGATACCGCCTGGTAAACCGATGAAGATACCAAAGTCAGTGATAGATTTGATCGTACCAGAAACTTTTTCGCCTTTGTCGTGGTCTTTAGCAAACTCTTCCCATGGGTTAGCACGAGTTTGTTTGATACCAAGAGAAATACGACGACGCTCTTCATCAACTTCAAGAACCATAACATCAACTTCATCACCGATCTGAACAACTTTAGATGGGTGGATGTTTTTGTTCGTGTGATCCATTTCTGAAACGTGTACTAAACCTTCAACGCCTTCAGCAATTTCAGCGAAACAACCGTAGTCAGTCAGGTTAGTTACGCGCGCTTTAACGATTGAACCTTTAGGGTAACGGTTCATGATCGCTAACCATGGATCTTCGCCAAGTTGTTTAAGACCTAGAGAAACACGGTTACGCTCGCGGTCGAACTTAAGTACTTTAACAGTAACTTCTTGACCCACTTCAACAACTTCTGAAGGATGCTTGATGCGTTTCCAAGCCATATCAGTGATGTGAAGAAGACCGTCAATACCGCCAAGGTCAACGAATGCACCGTAGTCAGTAAGGTTTTTGATCGTACCAGTAACAGTTTGACCTTCTTCAAGCTGAGCAAGAAGAGCTTCACGGTCAGCTGAAGATTCAGCTTCCATAACAGCACGACGTGAAACAACAACGTTGTTACGTTTAGCGTCAAGTTTGATTACTTTAAATTCTAACTCTTTGCCTTCTAGGTGAGTCGTATCACGAATAGGACGAGTATCAACTAAAGAACCTGGAAGGAACGCACGTACTGGACCGATGTCAACAGTGAAACCGCCTTTAACTTTACCAGAGATAACACCAGTAACGATTTCGCCGTCTTCAAAGATTTTTTCAAGTTTAGTCCAAGTCTCAGCGCGTTTAGCTTTTTCGCGAGAAAGAACAGTTTGACCCATACCGTTGTCAAGCGCTTCAACAACTACGTCTACAGTGTCGCCAACTTGAACTTCAAGTTCGCGCTGTTCATTTAAGAACTCAGCACGGTCAACAACGCCTTCAGATTTAAGGCCAGTGTCAACAGTTACCCAATCAGAGTCAATGCTTACTACAACGCCCTGGATAACTGCACCCTTTTCAACGTTGAGGTTTAATTCACTTGCTTCAAAGAGGGCTGCAAAAGATTCGGTCATGATATTTCCGATAAAGTCAGCGGTCTTGGATCAGACAAGGCCGGTTTAATTAAGCATCTACATAGTCCATATAAAACTGATCAAGCTATGCGTTTGCTGATAAAATCAGGTTAATTGGCTAACTGCTGGTCCACATAAGTGGTCATCAACTGGAATACCTCATCAATGTTCAAATTTGAACTATCGATAATGTAAGCATCGTCGGCAGGCTTGAGTGGAGCGACAGTGCGTTCCATATCTCGTTTATCACGCGCGATGATATTAGCTAAAATATCGTTTATTTTAACATCCAGCCCCATACCCTGCAACTGCTTTACACGTCTTTGCGCGCGCGATTCAGCCGATGCAGTCAAATATATTTTAGCCTGAGCTTGCGGGAAGATACTTGTGGCCATATCGCGGCCATCTGCCACCAGACCAGGTGCCTGTGCAAAAGCATGTTGACGTGAAACCATTGCCATTCTAAGCTCAGGAATTGCAGCAACTTTTGAAGCAAATTCTCCGACGCGTTCAGTTCGAATGGTCTGGGAAACATCTTCGCCATCCAAGTATACCTGCACCCCGGTTTCGCTACTGACAAACTGGATATCCAGATTTGTTGCGATTTGTACGCATTCTGGCAACTTAATATCCATTAAATCCAGTAAATCATGGTGATGCAATGACAAACCCAAAAGTCGGTAGAGCGCGCCAGAATCCAATAAGTGAAACTGATAATGTGCAGCCAGTTTTGCTGCCAACGTGCCTTTGCCAGACCCACTTGGACCATCAATGGTAATAATTTGAACTGTCATTGCTTTCCCGTTGTTGTTTAAACAGATTTTGCGAGTTTCGTCAGGCCTAGTTTAATCGCTGCCTGTAACTGTGCAAGAATTAATTTACTCACAAAAGGCGCACGCGCCTGTAATTCAATCGTATAGGTGACCAGGGTTTTATCATCGGCCAGCGCTTCAAATTCGATAATCCCCAGATGATGCTTGATCAATGGATTTTTAATAATCTGATATTCAATACGAGCATTCGGCTCAAACAATGTAATCTGTTCTTTCAGCGGCTTGAGCGGCCCCACCCCCATAGCACGTACCGAACCTAGTCCATCCGGATGTTCAGCATCTGCAGAATCCTTGATTCGTTCAACCTGCATCGGCGCAAAGGCAATATTATAGGTGGCATGCTTAGACATTAAATCAAAGACTTCATCAATCGATGCCGGAAATTCTTTTTTTACTTGAATGCTATGCATTATTTTTCCTGAAATTATAGATTCGAAACTAAGGAATTTTAGCGATAAAGTAGATTTATTTCTGCGTATTTAATAATTTTTCTTGTAACCTGAGTTGCCGCTTCTGCTCACGACGCAACTTGAAAAATGCACTAAGCTGTTCGGAGCATTGCTGCTGCATGCAGCCTGCTTCAAAGGAAAATACATGATTATAATAGCCCGTTTCAAATAATTGACGTGCACTGACCAGTGAACCCGCTTTCGCTTCAAATGCGCCAAATACTACCCGTGAAACCCGTGAATGTACCAAAGCACCAACACACATGGTGCACGGCTCAAGGGTTACATACAGCACTGCATCGTCAGGTAGTCGATAATTCTGGATATTTTGACAGGCATCACGCAGCGCCACAATCTCGGCATGCGCGGTCGGATCATTTAAGGAAATCGGCGCATTAAAGCCCTGACCAATGATCTGATTCTGACTAACAATAATCGCACCCACCGGAATTTCGCCCTGTGCGGCAGCAAGTGCAGCCTGCGCATAGGCAAGCTGCATCCAGTATTCATGACTCAATTGTGTTTCGGACATGTAAGACTTAAATCACACCATACTGTTTTAACAAGGCATTCCAGCTTTCAATATTGGTCACCGGAGGGTTTGCAGACAAAATACCTTTTAAGCTCATATCTGCACCCTTTTTCCATGCAGGAGAAAGGTCTTTATCCACCAGACGCGCGCGTACCCCCTCAACGAAATCATGATGACGGATTTTCCAGTCAGAAATCTGGGTTTCCAGTTCAAAAATTTCATTCCAGGAATGTACCTGTTTACCCCATTGCCAGAGCAACCAGGTCAATGCAGCTGTAGTTGGTGAACCTTTTTGCAGATTTTCACTGGCTTGACGCAACCAGTCACTGCGCGCATCACTCAGACCGATAATCGATTCATAATCATGCTCGAAGTTGACACCACGACAAACACTATGAATCACATCCAGAGAGTTTTGCAGTGGTCCTGGCCCTACCGGACGATGCATACTATTTAAAGTGTCATCAATGGCACGGAAGTCACCGGCAGGATAATGATCCCAGTCAATATTAATCACTTTATCTAAAACTGAATCACGCTGTGCATCACAAATATGTGTTGCCCAGCCAATCCCATAAGCGCCTGCAGCGGTCATGATTGAACCGGTCAAGCCGGTAAATAAACCAATCGCGCCCCGATCGGCCAGGAAGCGAGTTGCACCCACATCGGGATATAAACCGATATTGATTTCAGGCATCGCCAAACGCGAATACGGCGTCACTAAACGGAAAGGTGCCGCCATAAACAGACCAAGGCCCCCACCCATCACATAACCTTCACCCCAGACCAAAACCGGTTTGGCATAATTATGCAATAACAGATCCAGCGCATATTCCTGTTCAAAAAACTTATTGGCAGCCGCCACTTCATCGTTAATGACCAGTTGACGTAATTTACGCACATCGCCGCCGGCACAGAATGCTTTCGGTGTGGTTGAATCTAACCAGATCGCTTTTACGCTGTCATCCGTATGAAAATCCTGAAATACTTCCAAAAGTGCAGAAGCAATCGATTCATCCAGAGCATGCAAAGACTTTGGACGATTTAAACGAACGATACGCCAGCCATTATGCGCTTCTTCAACGATCAAATCCGGATGATAAGTTTTATTAAGGGGAGAATATGTCATGCGTCCAGCTGCCAATCTATAGGCTCAATGCCATGTTGTTTGAGATAGTTATTCGATTTTGAAAATACTTTACAACCAAAAAAACCACCACGGTTTGCGGCCAAAGGCGATGGATGTGCGGCCTTTAACACAAGATGCTTGTCCTGATTGATGCGCTGTCCTTTACGCTGTGCGTATGCGCCCCAAAGAATAAAGACAATATGTTCACGCTGCTCATTTAAAACATCAATGACGTGATCGGTGAATTCTTCCCAACCGCGCTTTTGATGCGAAGTCGGCTGACCTGCTTCTACGGTCAGTACTGCATTTAACAGAAGCACACCCTGCTCCGCCCAATGCGTCAAGTCACCATGCTTTGGTCGTTCAACCCCGACATCCGCATGTAACTCGTGAAAAATATTACGCAAAGATGGCGGCAATGCAACCCCTTTTTGCACCGAAAAGCTTAATCCATGCGCCTGATTCGGGCCATGATAAGGATCTTGCCCTAAAATGACCACTTTAACCCGATCGAGCGGCGTGGTATTCAAGGCATTAAAAATCAGATGATTGGGAGGATAAATTGTTTTATCTGCTTTTTTTTCTTCAATCAGAAAAGCTTTTAATTCGTCCATTTTCGGACTGAGTAAAAACTCACTCAATCCATATTTCCAGCTTTCATCCAACTGAACCTTATTCAGTTTGGCCAGTTGCTGTTCATTTAAAGACATTCTTCAATCCTAAATCTATGTCAATGGATTTCAAGTCACGCAGACTTTAAATCTGTACCTGTAAATCTACAGTCGGGTTATGAAATGCTGTGCCCTGTTTCAGCTTGTTCAACATGTCCGGATCGGTCCATTCAGCTTGCACCTGTTCAGAAAACTCAATTTGATCCAGACTCAGAATGCCCATCTGTTCATTTTGAATATCTTCTAAAAAGCTTTGTGCATAACCGGTATCGGTTTCATGCATAATCACAGAATAGACTTCGACATCACCTTCGCCATTTTGAGTCACGGTCGATGCCAGCACTTGTTGCGCCAGAAAGAAAAAGATACGTGAAAACTGCTCTGCCGATGGTGATACCGGTAACGACACCCATCGCGCACTGAAAGTTTTGCAAGCCTGAATATATTCCGGGTCGTCATTTTGCCAGAAACAGATCGCATGATCGAAAGAATCAAAGAAATCCTTAATCACACCTTTAAGCAGACCAAAGTCATAGACCATTTGCCCATGATCTAATTTCGAGGCTTTTAACAGTAGCTCGACTTTATAACTATGGCCATGGATCGAACGCTTACAGCGATCTGACGTGCAGTTACGCACAATATGAGCATTCTCAAACTTAAATAACTTACGAATTAACATATGCCGTAATGTCGTCAAAAAATAGGTGAATTGATTTTGATTATAAAGCAAAACTACAGCTTTGAGGATTAATTTTGCTGTTCAGCCTGATAGGGAAAAGGGATCAAGCTGCTGTTCAGATTTAGACTGACAGTATAACTGAATAAGCCCTGACTAAAAGGGTGCCATACTGCGATAAGCCACATATACCTGTTTGTCCTGACGAACCAGATCACTACTGAACTGGCGCTTGCGTTCACTCAAGACCACTTCGATCTGAGCTTTAAAATAATTGGATTGCACTCCGAGCAAGCTATTAAACAGATTACGCTTGGCAGCATCGACTTGCGCAAACGGTTCGAGTGACCATAACTCAGACACATTAGAAAAGTGTTCCAAATTGGCCTGTCGCTGATCCAGCAATTGTTGTATTGCATTCACATCCAGTTTTTCATCCATACTGGCCAACAGAAAAGCAGATGCTGTATTAATATTGACCGGACTTTCCTGCATCGGTGCAGCACTCAGATAAGGTGCTATCCGTTTGTACTTATTTTCTTCAAAACCACGTACCAGCTTTAATTCCTCTACGCTATGAAATTTTGCATTCGGTGGTAAAGCGGCATTCGGTAAGCCTTGATAATAATTAGATTCGGCACCCATACCTCCACTCACCAGCTCGTTTTCATCCTGCCAGTCAATTACGGCTTCACTGAGCTGCGCTGGCAAACCTGCACGTTTTAAAATCAGCTCGAACCATGCTTTGGCATTTTCATTGACGCTATCTTCAGCAGTGATCAGGCTATTTAAATTAAACTTGCCCGATTCATCCTGGATGATTCCGGAAACATAGCCGTCATCGACCGGAAAAGCCGGCATCGGCTGCGCCCAGGTTTCCTGTAGATGATCAACCTCTGCGGCATTTTCAGCATCATCCACCAGTAATTCAGAAAAAAAGGCTTCGGCACTTTTGGCATACATCAGCGACTGATTTTGCCGCATCAGATAGGCGGTACTTTCAGCAGTTGCAGCCTGACGCTGGGCAATCGTGGCTGCCAGAATAGTCGCCAATGCCACCATCACCAGAATGGTAATCAGTGCAATGCCCTGCTGCTGCTTCAGCCTCTGTTTATTCATTTTCATTTTTTATGATTCTTAGCCGGGTTGACCTGTATTCTGATTATCAAGCAAAAAGTCCGTATTTAATAAACTAAACAGCCACTCATAGCTGACGCCATTCACGGTTAAATTGATTTTAATGCCTTTGGGCAAGCGCTGTTTCTGCTCTAGCTGATTTAAATCCATAGAAGAATCAGGCCACTGTGTGAGTTCATTTGGATTCAGCACCACAACCTGAAATTGCTCAACGTCCGATAATAAAATACTGGATTCAGGTTGATCACGACCGGTCTGATTCAGGTTGCGATATTTCAGTCGATACAGTTTTTGTTCATCGGCCCGATACTGATATTCAATGCGTTCATCTGGCGAAATACCCTCCTCCAGAGGATCAGTCACGCCAGTTTTACTAAAATTAAAACGGCCATTTTGCAAAACCAGAGCCGGTTGAATATCACTATTGATATTGGCCGTTAAAGGGACTGCCTGTACCGTATCCCGTAAAATTTGCTGATAGGTTTCCTGTAGCTGACCTAGACGCTGTTCATGTACTGCATTTTGATCTTTGGTTTTGACAATATAATCAAAAACTTTCCAGCCCAAAGCAGACAGTACCGCAAAGATTGCAATGGCAACCAATAATTCGACCAGGGTAAATCCTTTAGGCTTCATGGCGTATTGTTCATGCGATGATTAAAGAACATCAAGCTGCTGATCCCGGATGCAACTTGACCAGTCTCCTGATTGACCAGACTGACCTGTAGTTCAATACGCTGCACATTGGGACTGATCGTCGGTTCACTGCGCTTGTCAATTTGCCAGGTTTCGCCTTGCTGGGTCAGCTGTTTGGAGGCCGTACCATCCATCCATTGCTGATTGATTTCCATTTGAGCCACTTCGTTCAGGGCAACAAACTGTGCTTTGGTGCGCAGAATGGCATTCGAGGTTGACTGGGTATATTGCATCGCGACTTTGGTCAGCGTCATGGCTGCGGTGGCGAAAATTGCCAGTGCAACCATAACTTCCAGCAAGGTAAAGCCTGAGCTGCGATGAGTGAAATGCTGTTTCACCGCTGCGCAAGACGAAGAGCTCTGCTCTAAGTGCCCACAATGCAATCGATCAGCACTCGATTTAAATGGTTTGATCAGCCTGGAGCACACACTTTGCTTGAAAGATCTAGATTTCATTGATTTTACCCAGATGATCCACCTCAATCGCAGAGCCGACTTCGCGATCTTCTAAAAAGAACTGAATCCGTACCGGCTTGACCTCACCATTCCCCAGCCAGATCAATTGAGGAGAATTCACCTGCGTCAGATCACGATTTTGCGCACGGGCATAACGCTGTTGTTCTAGCCCCTGAATCCGAAAAGACACATGATCCGGCAGCTTACGTAATTTAAATTCTGTATAACTCTGCCATTTTTCATTTTGCAGGTTCTGTTCAGTCTGCGCTGCTGAACGATATTCTACAATCCCATAACGAAATGGCGAGACATCGGTCGCGGGTTGCATATCAAGCGCCAGTATCCTGGACTGGTCATTCGCCTCACGCATGACCCGCTGCAAGTCTAATAACAAAATCTCGCGTGCCTGCATGGCCTTACGCTGATCGACACCACTGGTATTCAGCAATACCAGTGAGGCCATGATTCCCATAATCACAATCACCACCATCAATTCGATGAGGGTAAAGCCACGAACTGCGCTGTGAGATGATCTGATCATACTAAGCTCTAACCTTAGGCAAACTGCTCGGCAGAATGCACCTGCTTTGGCAAAGCCAGTGCTTGATCGATATAGGCCACGCGCAAGGTATCGCGTGAACCCAGATAACGCTGATAAAAACTGGAATTGAGAATTGCAGCGGCGCCATGGGTCAGTGACCAGATCGACGCCAGATAGTCACGCACCGACATGCGGCTATGAATTGAAACCAGATAAGTTTCTGTCATGCGGATGATCAGGCGTAAACGCTGTTTGCGTACCTGATACAGTTCACTGAATAGATGCTGAATTCCCACGCCAGTCGTTGACAGACGTTCTTCAATCTGATGGAACAGCACCGTACGTTCTGGATGATGTAAATGGTGCAACATAAAGAAGGCCAGATGTTCAGGAAAAGCTTTATCACTATCCTGAATCATTTCCAGCAACATGCGCTCATTACGGATAATCAGCAACATATACAGTTCATCTTTACTCTGAAAATGTTTATAGAGTGTCCCTTTGGCCAGATCAAGTTCAGCAGCAAGCGCATCTAGCGTCATTCCTGCTTCACCATTTTCCAGCAGGAGCTGCTCTGCGACTTGAAAAATCAAGGTTTCTCTTGCTCGAAACTGAGCCTGACGATCCATCTTCACCCTATAAACTCTCTTGTACTTTATATAACTTTATTTACTTTAAATTTAGAAGATTTTCAAAGTTCTGCTTTGTGATAGAAGCCATTTCTTCTAGCGACTTATCATATACATCACAAAGCGCTTTGGCTACATAAGGAACGTATTTAGGTTCGTTAGATTTACCACGATATGGCATCGGCGCAAGATAAGGACTATCGGTTTCAATCAGTACACGATCCAGCGGAACCTGTTTGGCCACATCACGCAGATCCTGGGCATTTTTAAACGAGATAATCCCGGAAAATGAGACATAATAACCGCAGTCTAAAACCGATTTGGCAGTTTCCCAATCTTCAGTAAAGCAATGCAAGATGCCATGCGTGGATTTTTCCGCACGGATAATATCCACGGTATCATGCTTGGCAGCACGGGTATGTACCACCACCGGTTTCTTAGTGATTTGCGAAGCATGGATATGACGGGCAAAGCAGGCTTTTTGTTCTTCGACAAAATCTGTACTGTGATAATAATCCAGACCGGTTTCACCGAGCGCCCAGACTTTTTCTGGTTGTGCCAGCTCGACCAGATATTCAGTCGTGGCACGCGCCATAGTTGCAGCATCTTCGCAAGGATGTACCCCGACGGTATAACCGACATCCGGGTGACGCGCGGCAATTTTCGCCAGCGCGATATGATCATCCAGATCGACCGAGATACTCATGAATCTGGATACACCCGCTTCACGGGCCTGTGCGAGTGCCTGATCCAGATCACCGTTATACGGCGTTAAATCCAGCATCGTTAAATGACAATGAGTATCTACAAACACAATGCGTTCCTACCACAGCTAAATGAACTACATAGTGTAACTTTTACGCCCTTCAGATTTAAGACCTGCAACCAGACGATCTGCTTCATTTTTGAAATAAACACCCTTTTCACCGCTTAACTGGATGCCAAAGCCTTGTGGCTTGATGCCATTCTGCTTTTGCGAGACCCAGATGACTTTACCAGTTAAAGGAATTTTCTGGGTCTGGTCAGGCAAAGTGGTCAATACAAAAACTTCTTCGCCCAGTTTGACCGGCTGCTTGGAAGGAATAAAAAGCCCACCACCCACAACATAAGGCATATAGCTGGCAAACAGTGTTTCAATGTCAGGAATATTGGCCTGAATAATACCGCCCATACGTGGTTGCATGTGATTTCCCCTTAATTAAAGATTCATCAGCTTGATAAACAGCTCATCGATCACCAGATTGCTTTGAACATTCTGCTCGAGATATTGCTTGGAACGCTGAAAATCTTCATAAATTTTAAAAAGTGCTGCTAATGAATATTGTTCGGCAAGCACATTAAACTCAAGATCAATGTTTTTCACCGTTTGATTGAGCTTGACACAAATTAAATCGGACAACAAGTATTCAAACATGGGAGCAAATTCACCAAAGCTCAGGCTTTTGTTCCATTTGGTCGCAATTGCAAGCGGCATATTTTTTTGCATCACCAGTTTTTGCCAGTCTTGCAGGAATTCCTGACGCAGTGGCAGCCAGGCACTTTGTGCAACCTCGAGTGCTTGTAAGGGCATCTGATTGGACAGGTTCATCAATAACTGTTGCTGGCTAGAACCTGCATCCGGCAACTGTGCCTGAACATAATCACTAAATTGTTCTGCAGAAATCCGGTCTAAGGCAAAATGCTGCAAGCGACTCCGTATCGTTGCAGGCAATTTTAAATAATGATCTGCCAGCAAAATAATGACCGTATTGTCACCGGGTTCTTCTAGCGTTTTCAATAATGCATTAGCAGAGGAGATATTTAAGGCTTCCGCAGGTTCAATTACAATCACTCGCCAGCCATCGACGGTCTGCTGCACAAAAGGCAACAGATCACGAATCTTTTCAATCTTGATTTTGGCATTCTGTTTTTTATTGTCTTCGTCGGTGCTGATATGCACATAATTGGGATGCGTATCAGCCTTGAGCCATTGGCAACTGCCACATTCGCCACATGCACCAGAAGACTGCCGATTCAGACACAAGACCCAAGCCAGAAACTGCTGGCTAAATGCCTCCTTGCCACAGCCTTTTTTGCCATAAAACAATAAACCATGCCCAAGCTTGGGAAAACGTCCGGTCAGCGTTTCCCAAACCTGTTGCTGCCATGGATAAATCTGTGCATTGACATCAAAAGGCATGTATTCAACTCTTCTTAAGCAAAATGAGAAAGATCCATTTGATTCAATCGATCCAGATCTTCTTGAGTATCCACACCCGGTGGCAAATTGGCTTCAGCCACGGCAATCGCAATACGGTGACCATTTTCCAGTACCCGCAATTGCTCTAGGGATTCCAGTTTTTCCAGACCCCCCATCTCCCAAGTGACATATTCTTGAAGCAGTTTTACACGGTAAGCATATAAACCTAAATGACGATAGGCCTGATTATGCAGTTTTGCTTCAGCCAGTTTCGCGCCATCACGGTCATAAGGAATGGTGGCACGGCTAAAATACAAAGCTTGATTATGTTTGGACATCACCACTTTAACAATGCTGTCACGCTTAAATTCGTCTAGTTGATGAATCGGCTCACATAGCGTCGACATCGAAGAATCCGGTTGATCTTCTAGAAGTTGTGCCACCTGTTTCACCAGTTGTGCCGGCAATAAAGGCTCATCACCCTGCACATTGACAATAATATCGTGACTGTCCCAGCCTTTGATCCGCGCTACTTCACTGAGGCGGTCTGTCCCAGAAGGATGATCCACCGAAGTAATCACCACATCAACACCTTCGGCACGACAAACCTCAGCAATACGCTGATCATCGGTCGCCACACACAAATCATCAAAACCTTGTACTTTTTTGGCTTGATCCACCACACGCAGAATCATGGGACGACCATGAATGTCCAGCAAGGGTTTACCCGGCAAACGTGAACTGGCAAAACGTGCAGGAATAACAATGTGTTTCATACTGAATAAGCCTTAAGAAATTTGAATACCGTATTGTTGTAACTGTTGCTGCAAGACCGTATAGCAGGCTGGCGATAATACTGCATCGACTGGCACCACCCAGATATCCTGCTTAAAATCGGGATATTGTTTCAGTAATGCCATAATCTTGACTGCGTCTTTTTCCGTGGTAATGATCGGATTGGCATCATCAAACTGTAGATCTTCAATGTCATAATCATGATGATCGGGAAATTCATGACACTGGAATTGTTCTATGCCCAGATTTTTCAGGGTCTGGTAAAAGCGCTGCGGAAAACCGATTCCCACCACTGCATAAAAAGCCGACTGAGGGTCGAAGATTTTATTGTTGTCTTGATTGAGCAGATAGGGCTGTGATGCAGCCAGATGCATATGCAGCTCAGAACTTGGACTTGCCGAATGCTCAATTACCGTTCCAGTTTCCAAGCGTGTCACCGGTTCACGCAGATAGCCTTCCGGAAGCAGTTTTTGGTTGCCCAGACCGCGATTATTGTCCAGTACAATCCATTCAATCTGACGATTTAAAGCCCAGTGCTGCAAACCATCATCACAAATAATCAGATCCAGCTGATGTCTTTGCAGTAACAGTTCAATACTTTTTTGCCGGTTTGGCCCTACGGCCATCGGCACGCCCGTCGCCTGTACAATCAAGGCAGGCTCATCACCGACGACCTCAGGCAAGGTATTAAAATCCACATAAGCCGGAAATGGACCTTTGCCGCCATAACCACGACTAATAACCCCAACTTTTACACCTTGTTGAGTTAAATAATCAACCAGATGAATCAGTAAAGGGGTTTTACCACTACCACCGACAGTGATATTGCCAATCACCATGACCGGAACCGGAGCACTATAGCTTGTCTTGATCCCTTTGTGGTACAGCCAGCGATTGCTGACAAAACCTAAACGATACAAGCATGACAAAGGACGCAGCACCATCAGCCACTTTGCCTGTGCATTCCAAGCATCCTGAATGATTTGCGCCAATGCCATAACTTATTGTTCCTCAAAATTACGTTGATGCAGCTGATAATAAGCCCCATGCAATGCAATCAGTTCTGCATGAGTCCCTTGCTCGACAATACACCCCTGATCCATGACCACAATACGATCCGCATTTTCAATCGTCGATAAACGGTGTGCAATCACAATGGTTGTACGATCTTGCATGGCCTGATCAAAGGCACGCTGAATAAAGTATTCGGATTCATTATCCAGGGCACTGGTTGCTTCATCCAGAATCAGAATAGAGGCATTTTTCAAAATCGCACGTGCAATCGCGATGCGCTGACGCTGACCACCAGAC
This sequence comes from Acinetobacter sp. YH01006, assembly GCF_013420445.1. Taxonomy (NCBI): domain Bacteria; kingdom Pseudomonadati; phylum Pseudomonadota; class Gammaproteobacteria; order Moraxellales; family Moraxellaceae; genus Acinetobacter; species Acinetobacter sp. YH01006. The sequence continues at coordinate 92,314 of NZ_VOYB01000002.1, forward strand.
AGATTTAAACCTTGAGCACCCAGTTGGGTATCATAACCTTTTGGCAGAGCCATAATAAAATCATGTGCATAAGCGGCTTTTGCTGCTGCAATAATGTCTTCATCAGTCGCACCTTCGAGCTGACCATAGGCAATATTTTCCCGCACAGTCCGATTAAACAGCACCACTTGCTGATTCACCATCGCAATCTGGGTACGCAAGGCAGTCAGCTCAAAGTCCTCAATCGGTTTCTGATCCAGTAGAAGCTGACCTGAACTTGTATCCTGATAACGTACCAGCAGGTTCACCAGTGAGCTTTTACCGGCACCGGAACGCCCAACCAGAGCAACCGTTTCACCAGCTTTTACCTCTAAATTAAAATCACGAATGGCATGATGACCATCATCATAAAACAGGTTGACATCTTTAAACTGAATATTACCTTTTAAGCTATCGCTTAAAGTCCCGGTATTTTTTTCTTCGGGCATGTCCAGCAATTCAAATACCGAATGCGCTGCGGCCATACCCCGTTGAATTTTTTCGTTGATATCTGTTAAAGCTTTGATCGGTCTTGCCAACATGCCCGCAGCCGTAATATAAGCCACAAATTCACCGGCAGAGGTATCGCCAAGGATCTGTGGACGCAAGGCAATAAACATGACAATACTGAGTGAAATAGACATGATCAGCTGAACCACAGGACTGTTCAACTGCTGCACAGCGACCATTTTCAAGCCACGACGCAAGTTTTCCAGCGAGTTCTGTTTAAAGCGTTCCTGCTCATAACTTTGGCCGCCAAAACCCTTGACGATCAGGTTGGCATTGACCGTTTCCTGAACCACATGGTTGACATCCCCCATGGTGTCTTGCACTTGCTGTGACAGTTTACGCATCCGTCTAGCCGCCTTACTGATCACAAAGCCAATAACGGGTGCAAAAATCAGGATACACATGGTCAGACGCCAGTTGCTATATAGCAGATAGCCTAATAGCGCAATCGTAATCAAACCTTGTTGCAACAGGGTTCTTAACGCTTCTGTTGAGGCAGCGGTCAGTTGTTCCACGTTATACATGATCTTGGCAGTAATATGCCCGCTGGTATTGTCCAGATAATACTGAGACGGTAAACGCAGCAGTTTTGCAAAAACTTCCTGACGGATATTGAACACCAGATTACGGGAAATCACCGCAGTAAAATACCCCCCCATGAATAATCCCAGCCCACGAAAGAACATCAGGACAACCACTAAAAACGGGAAAAGCGAAGTGAAACTCTGGTCTTTGTCTTGAATGGCCTCAATAATATATTCCAGTAATTTAGCCACAGAAACTTCTGTAGCCGCATTAATAGAAAAACCGAGCAGGACAAGCAATCCGATGCCCCAAAAGGGTTTTAAATAACTTAAAAGGCGAAGATAGACCTTAAAATCGTGCTTCACTAATAACCTCGGGTAGGTACTTTGGTACTGATATTAATATTGACAAAGCCGAGCTGCCCGGCCACATCCATAACGCGAATCACGTCCTGATGGCTGGCTTTCGCGTCAGCGGCAATGACGAACATTAAATCACGGCGTTCATTAGAAATCTGTTTAATTGCAGTATTTAAATCTGCGACTTCTTTACTGGCCAAGGATTGACCATTGACTGCATAATGACCATTGGCATCCACAATCACTTCAACTTTCTGATCATAACTTTTAGGCGGAACACCCTGCGCATCTGGTAAGGTCAAGTTCATACGGCTCATTTGGCTAAATGTTGTCGATAACAGTAAAAAGACCAGAATAAACAGCAGACAATCAATCATAGGGGTCAGATTAATATGCACATCTTCAACCTGGTTGCGTTTGAATTTCATCATCCGCCTCCTAGCTGGCTTTTTGCATATCTTGGTCTATATCTGCAATATTGCGATAAAAAAGATCCGCATGAAACAAGGTCGCCTGCTGTTCAAGCTCCGCCACATATTCCTGAACCAGTCGCTGGAAGTAACGATGGGCAAAAAGTGCCGGAATCGCAATCAGCATCCCGGCTGCTGTGGTAATCAAGGCTTTGGAAATACCTGGCATCATCAATACCGGATCACTCCCAGTCCCCACATCGATCATCAGAAAAGATTCGATAATCCCAAGCACAGTCCCCAACAAACCCAGCAATGGCGCCACAGCACTTAAGGTTCCCAGAAAGTTAATATTCTTTTCCAGATAACCAATTTCCTGCGATGCCATCACTTCCATTTGTGCACGGGCATACTGTTCGCCCTGAGGCTTGCTGGCATAGCCTGCTGCAAATACCCGGCCTAAAGTACTGTGCTTCAATTCTGTACTTTGTTGAATTTTTTGCATGACTTGTGATGCATTTTGCACTGGACTCATCAGAAGTGTAGACGGAAGTACCGCTTTCTTTTTCAGGCGAATCAGGCGCTCGATCGAAATCGCCAGCATAAAGATAGAACACAAGACCAGTGGCAGCATGAGCCAGCCACCCGCTTTAACCAATTCCCACATCTAATTTATTCCCCAATAAAAAAAATATATAAATTATTCATCTTCTAAAATAGAAAGAATGCCATCCAGCTCTTCTAAAGAATGATAACTAATGACTAATTTTCCTTTACCTTGTTTGTTATAGTCAATTTTCACATCAGCACTGAAACGCTCTGAAAGGCGCTGGGTCAATTGCTGAATATCCGGTGCAAGCGCTTGTTTTACTTTTTCTTGTTTAGGTGCATTAAAATCACGGACTAACTGCTCGGTTTGACGAACAGATAGACTTTTTTCAATCACGATATCAGCGACTTTGAGCTGGTCTTTTGCCTTCAGCGTTAGAATCGCACGTGCATGCCCCATATCCAGCAGGCCTTGCTGCATAAAGTCTTTCACTTCTTCAGCCAGACTGAGCAGGCGAAGTAAGTTACTGACCGTAGTACGTGCCTTGCCGACTGTGTCTGCAATTTCCTGATGGCTTAAACCAAATTCTTCATGGAAACGTTGCAGAGCCATGGCCTGATCAATCGGATTCAGATCCTGACGTTGGATGTTTTCAATCAGAGCCAATGCAATCGCGACCTGATCCTGAAGTTCGCGCACAATCGCAGGAATTTCAGTCAGACCCGCCAACTGCGCTGCACGCCAACGACGTTCACCGGCAATAATTTCATAAGGATAGCGTTCGTCATCGACCGGACGAATCACAATCGGCTGCATAATGCCGTGTTTTTCAATCGATGCCGCCAGCTCTTGCAAGTCTTGCTCGTTGATATAACGGCGCGGCTGGTATTCACCACGCTTGAGCAGGTTCACATCGATCTGTTTGAGCTGACCATGATCAAGACCTTGAGCTTCCATCTGTAATTTTTCTTTTTGAATTGAACCTAGCAAGGCATCCAAGCCACGACCTTTGGCGAGTCCACGTTTCTTGACGGTCATGCTTTACTTCCTTTTTTCACTTTGCTTTTCTTTAATACTTCAGCTGCCAGATTTAAGTAAGCAACTGCACCCTTTGAACTTTTCTCAAAATAAATCACCGGCAAACCATGTGCTGGCGCTTCGGCCAAACGAATATTGCGTGGAATCACGGTGTCATACAGTTTTTTACCGAAATATTGTTCTAATTCTTCAGAGACATCACGGGTCAAGGCATTACGCGCATCATACATGGTACGTAATACACCAACAATTTGCAGGTCTGGATTCAATGCTTGCTGAATCCGATCAATGGTCTGGGTCAAATCAGCCAGACCTTCCAGTGCATAATATTCACACTGCATCGGAATCAGCACACCATCAACCGCTGCCAAAGCATTCACTGTAATCAGGCTCAGACTTGGCGCACAATCAACAATAATATAATCAAATGACTTTTCGACTTCTTGCAATGCATCACGCAAGATGAATTCACGTCCTTCTTGATCTGCAATTGCCAGCTCAACCCCAGCCAGATCACGGTTGGCACCCAGAACCTTATAACCGACTTCTGCCTTGGCGATCGCCGTTTCAATCGGCACTTCACCCAGCAATACATCGGTGACCGAATAGAGCAAGTCATTCTTTTGAATGCCCGACCCCATGGTTGCATTGCCTTGCGAATCCATATCGACCAGCAAAACGCGTTTTTTTAACACAGCTAAAGATGCTGCCAAATTTACTGCGGTTGTGGTTTTACCAACACCACCTTTTTGGTTTGCAATCGCAATAATTTGTGCCATGTTGCCCCCAATCCCTTTAAAATTCTTAAATACGTTTTAATAGCAGTAAATGACGCTGTTCGTCTAAGCGCGGAACTTTAAGTTCAATAATCTCACAACTAAATTCATTTTTTAAAGCAGTGACTTCATCTTCAGGAATTAAGCCTTTCATCGAGGCAATAATGGTCTGTTCATGCATATACGGTTTAGAGGCATCCACAAAGTCAGTCAGAGATGCAAATGCACGACTGGTAATCACATCGAATTGACCCAGCTCGTTAATGCTGTCTTCATTTTCTACACGCGTTTGCACCGCAATGACATTTTTAAGTTTCAGATCGGCAATAAACTGCTTCAGGAAACGAATTTTTTTACCGTTTGAATCGAGTAATACACATTCACGCTCAGGCTGACATAAAGCAATGATCATACCTGGCATACCGCCACCCGTACCGATATCGAGCAGACGGCCCGCTGGCAGATCTTTTAGAATGCTGAGACTGTCCAGCAGATGCTTGACCAGCATTTCTTTCGGATCACGGATTGCAGTTAAATTATATGCTTTGTTCCACAGCACCAAAGCGTCCTGATACTTGAGTAATAAATTTAAAGCTTCATCAGATAGCTCTAAACCCAAAGCCTGGCTACCCTGCTTTAGTTCTTGAAAAAACATGTGCATAAACAATCTACGCTCGAAAAAGTTAGGTGGAAGTATACCGTTTTCTCTATATTGGCACAGTAGGCAGTGCTTAGCGAATATTCACTTAAGCAAACTTCCCTTCACGGATCGCCGTATCCAGTGCCGTTAAACGCTCTGGGGTTCCTACGTCAACCCAAATGCCTGCCAGTTTAGAAGCTGCAACCTGCTGATTCTGCATTGCTGCTTTTAGCAACGGAGCCAAAGGACGTTTGCCAGTCTCTAAGACTTGGAACATCTTCGGATCAAGTACGGATACACCACTAAAAGTCAGGTTCTCACCTCCGACTTGCTGATCAAAGGTATAAGCTTTACCTTCTGCAAGCGTGAAATCACCCTCTGGGTGTTGTTCAGGGTTCTGCACAAGTACGAGATGCGCCAAATTATCCTTTAGATCAATATCCAGTAAAGGTGCAAAATCCATCGTGGTCCAGACATCACCATTTAACAGAATAAAAGGTTCATCACCGAGTAGCGGCAAGGCATTAATGATTCCACCAGCGGTTTCCAGACCTTCACCCTCATGTGACCAAAGGATCTTAATGCCAAATCGTGAACCATCGCCCAAAGCTTCTGCGAGTTTTTCACCGAGCCAAGCCGTATTGATGACAATTTCAGTAACACCGATCGCAGCCAGTTTCTCTATATGCCAGACAATTAAGGGCTTGCCCCCAACTTCCAGCAAAGGCTTTGGCGTATGCAGCGTTAGCGGCCGCATACGATTACCGAGTCCTGCGGCCAAAATCATCGCTTTCATTCAGGCAGCCACCTCATATGAGCCATATTTAGCTTCAAATGCAGGCATCACTCTGTCACGCATAAACTGCATGAATGGCTCTAGTTCTGCATAAGCCTTAGATTCTTCAAGCAGATACCACATCACACGTGGTAAGTCCTTGAGATAACCTGACTTGCCATCACGTTCAAACAGACGCACAAAAATACCTAAAATCTTGATATGACGCTGAATCGCCATCATGTCGGCGTCTTTTTTAAACTGTTCAAAGTCACGCTCTTCTTTAGCAGATGCTGGCAACAAGTCATAAAAGTTTTTGAACCAGCGATACACACGATCGGCATTCCACTGTACATAGGCATCACGGGTAATCGAGATCAAGTCATAAGTATCCGCACCAATCACAGCATCCTGAAAATCAATCACACCGAGTTCGGTTTCATTGTCGATTTTCATCAAGTTACGACTATGGAAATCCCGATGCACGATCACCTGTGGCTGTGCCAATGCGGCATTCGCCAAAATCGCAAAAGTGCGTTTGATCAAGGCGCTTTCTGATTCAGTCAGTTGAACCTTTAACGCTGGTAACATCCAGTCAGTCAGCAGCTGCATTTCCGAGATCAGTTTTTCATAAGAGTATTCCGGAAAATGTCCTTCTCCAGCAATTGATTGCAGTTGAATCAGCTGCTTAAAGCTTTGCTCATAATAAGCATCCACCGTCTCTTCATTCAGCAGATTGGAAAGCAGGACATCGCCAAAATCTTCGAGCAGCAAAAAACCATTTTCCAGATCTTTGGCGACAATATGCGGAACACGCACGCCATGCGCATCAAAAAATTCATCAATCGTCACAAAAGGCACACAATCTTCTTTTTCTGGTGGTGCATCCATCAGCATAAATGTTTTATTATTCAGTTTGATTCGTGCATAACGACGGAAGCTGGCATCACCTGCTAAAAAATGAGTTTCAAATTGATCTGAACCGAGTACAGAGGCAATCCAAGATTGTATCAATTGTTCGCGTTGTGTATTCATTTGCAATTAATTCTAATACAGGCTGAGTTTTTAAAGTGCTAAGTGTAGCTACTTATCAACTTTTTCTCTATGATGCGACAATAATTAATTGCGATAAAAGCATGATTGGTTAATGAGACAAATGAAGCATCACTTTAAAATCAACCCTCTAGCGACTGCGATCTTAACCCTTTTATGTGGCAGCTCAGCCTCCGGCTATGCTGCATCAAATGTCTCGTCCGATGTAAATGCAGAACAACTCAAACAGCGCATAAATGAGACCTATCCAGGTGAAGCATTCTTTTCGCAATACTATGTCGACAAATCCTCAGCTGAGGCACAGCAGCGGCAGGAAAAATACTTAAGTTCAACTTATTGTGAAGGCACCTGGGTGACCCCGATTGCTCCAGATGCAGCAACCGTTGCGCCAGATCAGGCTACATCCACCATTACTGCAGATTATGGTCACTACAATCCAGCAGGTGACTCTTATTTAGAAGGCAATGTCATCATTGACCAGCAAGGTCGCCAGATTCGTGCTGAACGCGTAACGATTGATCAAACCCAGACCTATGCCAAAGCAGAAGGTCGGGTACAGTTAGCACAAGGCGGTCTGATCTCACAAAGTGATGATATTAATTATAATTTAAAAACCCAACAGGGCGATTTAAACAACAGTTTCTATATTGCAGAGCAGCAACATGCGCATGGTCGGGCAGAAAAGATCGCCAGAACCTCGACCGAGACGGTAGAACTGGAAAATGCCACTTACTCTACCTGCCCGCCTGAGCAAAAGCCGACCTGGAAAATACAGGCAGAAAAGATCAAGCTGAATCAGGAAACCGGACGCGGTGAAACCCGCAATACCAAACTGTATGTCAAAGACGTTCCGGTATTGGCAATCCCTTATTTCAACTTCCCGATTGATGACCGCCGTACTACTGGCATTCTGACGCCAACTTTTGGTTTTACCAATGATGGCGGACTTGAACTCGGTGTTCCTGTTTATCTGAATTTGGCTCCACAGTACGATGCTACCCTCACTCCGCGCTATATTGGTGATCGTGGTGCCATGCTAGATGGCGAGTTCCGTTATTTGACAGAAAATTATGGTGAAGGTCGTATCTGGGGTGGCTATCTACCTTCGGATGAAAGTTATGATAATGAGGATCGTAAAAGCTTACATTACTTGCATAATTGGCAGATCAACGATCAGTTCTCGACCAATCTGGAATATAATTACGCCTCAGACAAAGATTACTTTGCCGACCTGGACAATAACCCGAACTCAAAAACTGACTTGAACCTGCGCCGCGCCTGGGAAGTCAATTATAAAAATGGTATTCCCGGCTTAAAGGCACAATTCAAAGTCGAAGATTTCCAGACACTCGATCCCACTGTACTGGATGAAGATCGTCCTTATGCACGTTTGCCGCAGCTTTTAGTCAATTATAAAACTGGCAATCCACTCGGATTACAGCTTGAGTTTAATAACGATACTGCTTATTTCCAGAAGGACCTGAGAAATTTTGCTGATATCCCTCAAAATAATGACAAGATTTATCAACCAAGTGGCACCCGCATCTATAACGACTTTTCGGTGCGTTATAATCACTATAACCCGTGGTCGTTTTTTATTCCGGAAGCATCTGTACGCAACATCAATACCTTCTATGATGAGAAAACCCGAGACCGTGGTGGTTCTAGTGAAAGCCAGTCCATTGTGGTGCCACAATTCACGCTGGACACCGGCTTAATTTTCGAAAAAGAAGGCACCTATTTACAGACCTTAACGCCTCGTCTGTTCTATGCCTATTCACCTTATGAAAACCAGCAGAATCAACCTAACTTTGACTCAGTCGTCGCTTCGATTAATTATGATCAGCTTTTCAGTGCACGTCGCTTCTATGGCAACGACCGCCTGGAAGACAACAACTTTGCCTCTTTAGGCCTGAGTTATAGCCTGTTTAATGAAGAAGGTCTGGAACGCCTACGTGCGAGTGTCGGTCAAAGTTTCTTCTTTGAAGATCGCCGTGTCACACTGGAACAGGATGCAGACAAATATGACCGTGAAAGCCATACAGGGCCTGTCATTCAGCTCACCAGTCAGCTATCGAATAATGTCCATGTCAATTTAAACTCCAGCTGGATGTCGAATGGTCAAAATGCGCAGCGTGATGTGCAGGTTTATTATACTGGCGATCAGGGCAATCTATACAACGTCGGCTATTTCTATCGTAAAGACATTCCGAACCGTCAAGACCGTTATGATCATATCGTCGGCTCCTTTATTCAGCCGCTTGCCAACAACTGGCGTCTGGTAGGACATGCGCAGTTTGACCTCGACAATAGTGTCGCACGAGAATATTTACTTGGGGTCAACTATGAGTCATGCTGTTGGGGAGTTTCTGTATATGGTCGTTCATATTACAATGACTTAGACGACGTTAATGATTCAAACGTCAAAGCCAAACGCGCAATTATGGCCGAGGTCAGCCTGAAAGGCTTAGGTGGGTTAAGCAGCAAACTCACCTCATTACTAGAAAATCGCATTCTAGGTTTTAACAATATCAATCAAACTTGGACAGAACGTTAATGAAGACAAAACAGTTAAAACAAATTTTTAAAGCGACTGCACTTGCGCTATGCCTTTCTTCAGCGATGACGACGTTTGCTGTTGCCCAACCTAAAGATGAAGTTGTAGCTGTGGTCGACAATAGTATCATTCTGCGTAGTGATCTGGCTCAAGGTGTGGCCGAGATTTCTCATCAGCTGCAAAAGCAAAATCAGACAGTTCCACCCCAACAATTTCTTGAGCAACAAGCCTTAGAGCAGCTCATTATTCGTCAGGCACAACTTGAACAAGTTAAACGCTACAATATTCGTCCCGATGAAAAATCCCTGAATGACGCAGTACTGAAAGTTGCACGCGATTCGGGCTCAACCAGTCTGGAAGCTTTTCAGCAAAAACTGGATGCCATGGCGCCCAATACCTATGCTTCTTTACGCAACCGTATTGCGGAAGATTTAGCGCTGAATCGTTTACGTCAACAAGTCGTGACTTCAAGGATTCAAATCACAGACCAGGATGTTAAAAACTTCCTAAATACCCCGCAAGGTCAGGCTTTACTCGGCAGTCAGGTACATGTGCTGCATTTACGTGTAAGCGGCGAAAATGCTGAACAGATTGCTACACAGGTAAAGCAAGAGCTGAATAACAGCAATGATATTCAGGCGATCAGCAAAAAATACAGCACTGGCGGCGTTAAAGTCGAAGCTGCTGACATGGGCGTGAGAAGCCTGTCAGAAATTCCGGCAGAACTGGCTGCACGTGTCACGACCCTACAGCCAGGTCAAACCTCTGAACTCATTCCGGTTGCTGATGGGGTACATGTACTCAAGCTACTAGAACGTAAAGGTGGCGAACAAAAAGCCCTGGTTCCTCAATACTTGACCCGTCACATCCTGATTCAACCCTCTGAAGTAGTCAGTCCGGAAAATGCCAAACAGATGATTGACAGTTTATATAGCCGCCTGCAACAAGGCGAAGATTTTACTGTTTTAGCTTCAACCTTCTCCAATGATACCGGTTCAGCACGTGATGGTGGCAGTCTTGGCTGGGTAAGCCCTGGGGTAATGGTGCCTGAGTTTGAACAGCAAATGAAAAGCACCCCAGTGGGGCAGTTCAGTAAACCGTTTCAATCCCAGTTTGGCTGGCATATCCTGCAAGTCAGCGAAACACGTCAACAGGATATGACAGAGGAATATCAAGAACGTATGGCCCGTCAATTACTTGGTGAACGTCAGTTTGATGCTGAGCTGGACAGCTGGTTACGTGAAACACGTAGCAATGCCTATGTAGAAATCAAAGATCCACAACTGGATCCTAAACGTAATCGTTAAGCCCAGATCCATTTTAAAAAGCCAGCGCTAGATTGCTGGCTTTTTAATTTTTATCCATGCAAAACTTACAGGCATAAAAAAACCTCTCGATGAGAGGTTTTTTTAATTTTCAGACTCGATTAACGATTATTTTCGTCGTCTTGAGTATCTTCAAATTTAGTATCGTTGTCAAAGCCAGCGCCTTGACCACCAAAGCCACCTTGACCACCGAAGCCAGCACCTTGACCGCCACCGAAGCCGCCTTGACCACCAAAGCCACCACCTTGACCACCAAAGCCAGCGCCTTGACCGCCACCGAAGCCACCTTGACCACCAAAACCAGCACCTTGACCGCCACCGAAGCCACCTTGACCACCGAAGCCAGCGCCTTGACCGCCACCGAAACCACCAGTAGCACCTTGACCGCCAAAGCCAGCACCTTGTGGACCAGCAGGCGCACCAGCAGGACGAGGATTACGTGCAGGCACTACAGTTGAAATTGCATGCTTATAAACCATTTGGCTTACTGTATTTTTTAATAAAACCACGTATTGGTCGAAAGACTCGATATGACCTTGTAATTTAATACCGTTTACCAGGAAGATAGATACTGGGATACGTTCCTTACGGAGAGAATTCAAGAATGGATCTTGTAAAGTTTGACCTTTAGACATGTTATAACTCCAAAAAAAAATTAAAAATCAGCGCAAAAACTATCTCTATTTTTCAATTAAAAATTATAAAAAAGATAGTCCCTAAATTTTGCTTTATCCGTGACAGTTTCGCAAGTCTTGTTGAGCCTGCTGTAGCGTAAAATATGTTGTAAATTTATGCTTTTCTTGCAAAGACCTCAGCCACGTATATTGACGTTTTGCAAGTTGTCGTGTCGCAAATAAAGCTTTATCCTCCATTTCCTGTTGCTTTTCATTGGTTTTGTCAACATTTTTTAAGAATTCTATAGCTTGACGGTAACCTACCGAACGCATAGAAGGTAGATTTTCATTAAAATCGTATTTTTCAATTAAACTAACAACTTCATTTAAAAAACCGTTTTTCCACATCATTTGCAGACGTTGTTCAATACGCCCGTGTAATTCTAACCGATCTGGCATAAGTGCATAGTTATAAAAACTGTAACGATATGGTAAGTTTTTAGGTTGCTCTGCCTGTAGTTTTGTAATCGGCTCACCGGTCAGTTTAAACACTTCTAAGGCACGAATAATACGCTGCTTGTCACTAACCTTGAATTTCTCCGCAGCAACGGGATCTACGGCACTTAATTCTGCATAAACAGCCTCCCAACCTTCTCGCTCGCCTTTGGCTTCAATTTCAGCACGAATCGTATAGTCGGCACTGGGCAGATTATCTGACAACCCCTCAAGTAAGGCTTTAAAATACAGCATGGTTCCACCCACCAATATCGGTGTTTTACCACGTGCATGAATATCATCAATTAACCGGCAAGCATCTTCAACAAAGTTTGCCGCAGAATAGACTTCGAGTGGACTGATAATATCGATCAGATGGTGCGGATAGCGCGCCAGTTCCTCTTTAGAAGGCTTGGCTGTACCAATATCCATTTCCCGATAAACCAGCGCAGAATCGACCGAAATCAGCTCGAATTTCCCCTGCTCATACAGTTCACATGCCAAAGCGGTTTTACCACTTGCAGTTGGCCCCATTAAATTGATGACCGGCAATTGATTGGACATGTAAAACTACTCTCCTCGAGCAAAAAGTTTGTCTAGTTGATTCAATGGAAAAGCGCGCCAAGTCGGACGGCCATGATTACATTGACTGGCAAATTCAGTGTGTTCCATCTGACGCAGTAAAGCATTCATTTCAGACAGGCTTAAAATGCGATGCGCACGTACTGCACCATGACAGGCCATACCTGCCAGAATCTGGTCACGTTTCTGCAATAGACCCTGTATCTGATCATTCGGATCCAGATCATTTAACAGCTCGGGAATCAGTGCATCAAAATCTGCTTTGTGCAAAATGGCAGGTACGCCACGCACAATCACCTGTTCATCACCATACTGGTCAATTTCAAGCCCCAAACGCATTAACTGCTCTTTGAGTTCTTCGACCCGCATCGCCTGCATTCGAGTGATGTTGACCACTTTGGGAATCAGCAATTGCTGTGATGTCCAGAATTCAGGTTTATCCCAAGCCGATTTCATTTGCTGCAAGACAATCCGCTCATGTGCTGCATGCATATCCACAATGATCAGCCCTTCGGTATTTTGTGCCAGAATATAAATCCCATGTAACTGGGCAATCGCAATCCCGAGTGGATGTTCATCGACTTTGGCCTGTATATGACCTTGCAAGGCTTGCTCTGCAACTTGTGGCTCATAGGCAGACGCTTGATCACGCAGCGGTGCCAGATAGCTTTGCAGGGCATTATTCAGCTGCTGCGAGCCTGCATAAGACGCATTATAGTCTCGCGCATAATGTACCGTTTGCGGCCGCGAAGATTCAAAGTCGGTCAGGACATCCGATGCCTCATTTTCATCTTTAGCAGCTACAGGTAGGTTAGAGGATAATTGCTGCTGCGCATGCGCAGTCTGGTGCAGGCTAAACTGTTCCTGATAACGCGGTTGCGGTACAAGTGCAACAGATTCATCATCAACTTTCATCGCAGTTGCTAAATCCGCAGTTGCCGTCTGGAATTGTGCCAGAGTGTCTTTGGCATAATGCCGCACAAACTCATGTACTTCACGCTGATTCAGAAAGCGAATTTCATGCTTAGTGGGATGGACATTGACATCAACATTTTCAGGATCAACTTCTAAAAACAGCAAATAAGCCGCATGTTGATGGCCATGCAAAATGCCATCATAAGCCATCCGCAAGGCATGAGAAATGGTTTTGTCTTTGACAATCCGGCCATTGACATAGACATATTGCAAGTCGGCCTGTGCACGCGCATCTGAGGGATGACCAAGCCAGCCTGATAAACGCATGTTTATACTGTCAGCATCGATCCAATAAGCATTTTCAGTGAACTGACGACCCAATAACTGCTGTACCCGCTGGAAACGTAAAGCACCGCTGTCCGCCACGGGTAAATTCAGCTTGATGCTTTCATTATGTTCCAGCACAAACCGGATATCAAAATGCGTCAGTGCCATACGGCGTACAATTTCTTCAATGTGGCCAAATTCAGTGCCCGGTTTCTTTAAGAATTTACGCCGCGCAGGCACATTAAAAAATAAATCCTGAACCCGGATATGCGTCCCTTTCGAAGCCGCGACCGCTTGAATCTGCTGATGATCAAAAGCCGTACCGTTTACTTCTACCTGATAACCAATGCCATCCTCATTTTGACTGCTGATCATGGTCAGGCGTGAGACTGCTGCAATCGATGCCAGCGCTTCTCCACGAAAGCCTAAACTGCTGATCGCATACAGCTCATCGGCACTCTGGATTTTGCTGGTGGCATGACGCATGACGGCCAATGCCAGATCTTCAGCATGAATACCACGGCCGTTATCCATAATTTCAATTAAGGTACTGCCACCCTGTTCCACCCGGATGATCAGCTCGGTCGCACCCGCATCAATCGAGTTTTCCAGTAATTCCTTGACCACGGATGCCGGACGTTCAATCACCTCACCTGCAGCAATCTGGTTGGCCAGCGCAGGATCAAGGGCACGGATACGGCGTAGGCTTAAATCATTCGACATGTGAAAATTGACGCTCCAAAGCCTCTCGCAAAGCAAGATTAGAGGAAATCAGGCTTGCAGTACGGGTCAGTTCATCTTCAGATTTTAAAATTTCAATAATCAGGTCAGCTTGCGGAATTTCATCGCCACCTTTGGAGGGCCATTCAAATAAAAATAGCGCATTCGGAGTTTCCAGATAATCCCGGATTCCCATCAATTCGAGTTCATAGGGGTCATTCAGACGGTACAGGTCAAAGTGAAAAATATCCTGCCCATTGATCTGATACGGTTCGACCAGCGTATAAGTCGGACTTTTCACCGAACCTTGATGACCCAGCTGTTGCAAATAATAGCGCGTTAAGGTCGTTTTTCCTGCCCCCAAATCACCGATCAGATATACGACTCCCGCAGGGAAATTTTCGGCCAGAACCTTGGCCAGTTTCTGGGTATCGTCTTCATGATTTAAAGTGACATTAAATGAATAAGGCATATTACTCACGACATGATGCAAAAGAATAAATATGATAGCATCGCCACGCTTTAAAAGCCTATTCACCTGTGTGAGAAACTATATTTTTTCACCATTTCTGTTTCTGAGAGGTTGATCTGCCTGCCATGCATCCGACTGTTGAGTTTAATCCGCCCATGTTAAATGGGGTCAGTGCCAGTAAAGTGTTCTTGCAGGATAGTCTAGATGCACCCCCGACAGTTTTTGCTTATTTATGCACGCAATTTGCGCATATCGCAGCAGATGAATGGCAAGCCCGTTTCGCCAAAGGTCTGGTCTATGATGCGCAGGGCCATCAATTAAGCACAGAAAGTCCATTTCAGGCCAATAGTCATTGTTTTTATTATCGATTTTTGGCACATGAAGTGCATGTTCCTTTTCAACATCAGATTTTATTTGAAAATGAGCATTTCATGGTGATCGATAAACCGCACTTTTTGACCATGAGTCCGACCGGTCAGTATGTACAGGAAACCTTGCTGGTTCGTCTCAAAAAACAAACAGGCAATGAACATTTAACACCGATTCACCGGCTAGACCGTGAAACGGCCGGCGTGGTTCTCATTTCAAAATATGTAGAATCTCGTGGCCTGTATCAACAGATGTTTGCCACACGGCAAGTGCAGAAGACCTACCATGCGATTGCAGCATACAAGGCTGATTTAGAATTTCCATTGATCACACGATTAAGAATGGAAAAAGGTCAGCCCTTCTATACCATGCAGGTGGTCAACGGCGAAGCCAATAGCGAAACGGCAATCCAGCTGTTAGAACATAATAAAGAATGGGCCAAATATGAACTGAAACCACACACTGGCAAACAGCACCAATTACGCGTGCACTTGAATCATCTCGGTATTCCAATTCAGAATGATCCGTTTTATCCACGGATAGCGCACAAAGCCGAAGATGATTTTTCTGCCCCTTTAAGCTTATTGGCCCAACATATTCAATTCATCGATCCGATCACGCAGAAAAGCATGAATTTCAGCTCCAGACTTGAATTGACACTGTAAATCGCTTGTCATTACAGATTATTTTCTAAAATCGGTCGCTTTAAGATTGAATTTCAAACGTAATTGATTAGAATAAAGGCGAAAAGTTAAGTAATTTAAAGCTTTAAAAATATTATGAGAAAAACTGAAGTTTATCAAATTCGCTTGGACTCGCAAGAGAAGAAACAAGCCTTTGCGGTATTTAAGCAATTGGGGATTACGCCAGCTCAGGCCGTGCGTCTTTTTTTCAAACAGGTGGTGATTACCAAATCGATCCCCTTCTCGATTGAAAACCAGAATATTAATCTGGAACAACTGATCCGACTGCGCAAACTGAAGCAAAATGAGATCCAGAATGGGCAAAGCAGCTTGCCAAATTCAACACTCAATTCTCTGGATGATCAGGAAATCCAGCTCGATGATGATCATCTGGATTTATTTGAAGAACTGAATGCCATTTTAGGTGAAAGCGACAAAATTTAACATTGTTGCATTTCCGAACAATTTCTAAAGCCGGCCACTGAAAAACTTCGCTATGCTTGATGCTGATAATGAATAAAAAATTAGCATGGAGGATGCAATGCTCGTACGACGCGCTCAATCAGCAGACCTGAATCAGCTTGCGATATTATTCGATGAATATCGACAATTTTATGGCACCTCCTCTAACCCCGAACTCTCCTACCAATTTTTAAAACAACGTTTTGAAGATGGACAGACCGTCATTTTCATTAATACCAAAGATGATACTTTTACCGGCTTTATTATCCTGTATCTGGGTTTTTCTTCGGTGGCCTGCTCGACCTATTATATTCTGGATGATGTCTATATCACCCCGATATTTCGGCGTCAGGGTGCAGCCAGACAACTGATTGATACCGCAATTTTATTTGCCAAACATGAACAGGCCTTAAGAATTACCCTGGAAACCCAAAAGAACAATTACCAATCGCATGAATTGTATGAATCTATGGGATTTATTAAGGATAATGAGTTTCAGACCTATCATTGTTTCCTGAGATAAAATCTGATCGTTCAAATAAACTTGAGAAGAATAACTCAATTATTCTTCTGAACGGAATTTTGCCAAAGCCACCTGTTCTGCATTTAAATAGATCCATTCTCCTTCAGCCAGCTCAGGCAGAGCCAAAGCACCAATTTGAGCACGATGCAATTGCTCGACTTTATTTCCGACGGCTGCCAGCATGCGTTTCACCTGATGATATACCCCTTGATGAATGCTCATTTGCAGACGGCTTTCAGACAGACGTATCACTTCAGTGGCTGCAAAAATACCTTTTTCATTGCGTAGCTCAACGCCTTGTTCCAGTTGCTGTAGCTGAGCATCAGTGACTGGATCTGCCGTTTGCATTTGATAAACTTTGGCCACATGTTTTTTCGGATGTGTTAACGCTTGCAGAAACTGGCCATCATCAGTCAACAATAACAGTCCGGTGGTGTCCTGATCCAGACGACCCACGCATTGAATGCCACGATTCAGCAGCATCTCATCAAACAGATCAAACACACTAAAATGATGCGTGGCCTGATGCGAACACTCATAGTCCTGCGGTTTGTTTAAAGCGATATAGACTTTCTCTCGATAGCGATGGGCCTTGCCATAGACCTCGAAGTCTAAATCATTCAAATCCAGTTTATGTTTAGGATGATCAATCACTTCATTCTGGATAGAAACAGCACCATTTTTAATCAATTGCTGACAATGCTTGCGGGAACCGAAACCTTGTGACTGCAACATTTTTTCCAATAGCATCTGCTTAAACCTGTATCGCGTGAAGAGTTGTGCATTCTATCCTGAAACACACCTAAATTGATTGCTTCGCTTATTTTCTTCGTATCACCAGCTGAAACGCTCTACAATGGTGGCATTTTCCATGTTTCCTCTCCCGCCCATGTCACAACTCGATTTAAATTTGATGGTTCTTTTGGTATTACTGGCCTGTGGTATATTCAGTCACAATAGTGCTGTCACCATCGCTGCAGCGGTACTGATTGTTCTTAAAATTACCCCGCTACACGACCTGTTGCCTTATATACAACAACATGGTTTGAATATTGGAATTATTATTTTAACCATCGGGGTATTGGCACCGATTGCGAGTGGCAAAATTGCCGGAGAAAGTATTCTCAAGTCATTTCTCAGCTGGAAATCTTTACTGGCCATTGCCATTGGTGTTTTTGTGGCTTGGCTCGGTGGCCGCGGTGTGAAACTGATGTCGAATCAACCGGATATTGTCGCGGGCTTATTGATTGGTACTGTAGCAGGTGTGGCGGTGTTACGCGGCGTACCTGTTGGGCCGCTGATTGCAGCCGGGATTTTATCTTTATTGATTGGTACACAATAGATTCAAATCATCAGCACGCATCACCAGTATGCAAAGATTTCTCAAAAACACATCACATGACCTATAACAAAAATACATCACATGACCTATAATATGCAGGTCATCTATTGATTACCTTGCACCAAGCTTTAAAGCAGTGTTTCAAGCTTGCTCAGGATATGTCATCAGATCAACGGAAGATTCATCTTGGTTGTAAGCTTTCCAAGCTAAAATAAAAGCGATACAAAAAAATAGAATGATCTTTAACAAGCTGTGACCTGATAAAAATTTGAAATTTACTGCATGACAAATCCGAGCCTAATCTTTTAAGGCATAAACCAAACTTTCTATCATCTCGCCGTTTTCCAAATACACTTTAACCGGAATCCGTTGATATTCATCACCTTCAAACGCATCCAGCTCTTCCCAATATTGGGGAAGATGCTCAGATATAAATACATAACCGTGAACAGTCTCGCCCGAATCACTGAGCTGAATGCCCGGGCTACCAAATTCAGCCCCCCAGCCACGCTGTTGCAAATGCCCACGGATATAAGCGGCTTTCCAGCTTCCCCCAATCCGCTCCATGACATGGGCATTGGGTTGCTGCGGACGAAGCGTGCCGTATACGAATAAACTATGCATCTTAAAAGTTCTGAAGGATCATTTCGGGGATTACTCTACAAATAACAGTGCCAGACGGACTTGGTCATAGGCCATTTTAGGCGTGGTGAGTTCTACAATCGGGCGCAACTTAATCGAGCCATCATCATTAAAATGCTCAGCACTTTGACGTTTGGTTAAGCGTTTATAAATTTTACGCACCTGCTCCACCACTTCCTCACCCGGATGAGCCACCGAAATATCCAGTCCCTGCTCTTTGTGTAAACGGCCTAGATGATTAATGATTGTCGCTGGCGTCAGACCACGTTCAGTCGCGATATCCGCAACTTCATAGCCTTCTTCAAACAGTGCTCGGGTTTCATCCAGTGTGGCAGTGGCATAACTCTGCTTCGTGCCACTCTTGGAAATTTTCTTTTCATTGCGCTGGATTTCTGCTTCATTCAATGTGCCACCGCAGTGACGAATAAAGGCTTTATGCTGCGCAGTCAAATCGACATTTTCAAAATTCGCTTCGGCTTCATCAGAAAGTTCCTGAAAACGACGATCAGCTTTAATCGCTAAACTGTCAAGTTCCAAAGCCTGCTCATTAAAGCCTTTTAAACGTAAGCCATTTAAGCTTTTCAACCGTGACAGCGCCACATAACCTTGACCTTTCTCGAAAGTATGACTCAGATCAATTTCTGCTGCTTCCAAGGTCATCCCTTGAGATTTATGAATGGTAATCGCCCAGGCCAAGCGTAAAGGAATTTGCTGGAAACTGGCAATAGTCTTACCAGCTTCATTGTCTACCGACCAGGTTTCCGGCTCCACCACCAAGGTCGTGCCATCGGTCAGTTTTACTTTGGGCAGCACACCATATTCATCGTCTTCTTCAAAACTGATCACTTCACCCAGACTGCCGTTGATATAGCCCATATCAAAGTTATTTTTTACAAACATGACTTTGGCATGCTTTTTCAAGGTTAAGGCTTCTGGTGCACGTACTGAAGATTTTAAAGTTTCAATCAGCTTTTCATTGCCATCACACTGGGCATCAAACTGGCGCGGATCATTGTCAATTTCATTCAGATGTTTAAAGTTAAGACTATCCACATCCATATTATGGGTATACAGACGCGTATAGGTATCGCCGATTTCTTGATGTCGGGTTGCCTGTAAAGCCGTGCGATGTTCATGGCTAATCGCCTGCGCACGGATCGCATTCAGGATGTCATTCAGATAATCATTGCCCTGACGATGCTGCTCGGTCAGATAACAGACCCGAAACTTGGCTTCTACCCAGGCTTCCGACATAAAGCAGAATTTATCGCGATTACGCTCGTCATTCTTACCGACTGGCGGCAACTGGAAAAAATCCCCGGCCACAATTACCTGAATACCGCCAAAGGCTTCATCACTGTCCTTAAAATATTTCAGCACCTGATTGACCAGATTCAGCTGCTTGGCATGCAGCATGGAAATTTCATCAATAATCAGAACTTGGGCATTTTCCAGATGTTCTTTTAAGTATTTACGCTCTTTCATGCGCTTTAAGTCATCTTCGGACAAAAAGTCTTTAATCCCAATGCCGGCCCAGGTATGAATGGTCATACCATTCATATGCGTGGCTGCAATACCGGTCGATGCCGTAATCGCGACGGCGACTTTACGCGCTTTTAAATAATTAATATATTGATTCAGCGTATAGGTTTTTCCTGCACCCGCAGAACCGGTTAAAAAGACATTTTCTCCTGCTTTGAGTAACTTAAGGGCAGTTTCCTGTTTCATAAGAGCAATACCGTGAAAGAACGGTTATAGCCTAACGATTTTTGGCAGAAAAGTTAAGCGTCATGGCGGAAAACCACTTAATCTTGCACTTAAGCCTGCAAGTTGAGCCAGTTGATAAAATGCATCGCGATATTGCTATATTCAGCTTCTGCCTTTTGATTGTTCGGATATTCCAACTGATCGAAGATCACTTGCCCATTGACGATTCGACAGCCCAGAATTAAAGGTAAACGCACATCCGGATGCGACATGCGAAAGGCCACATATTGCCCTTCAATAATCTGCTGGGCATAACTGGCAGCCAGACAGTTCCTGAAAACCTTGGATTCTTCCAGAATACGATCCAGATTTTTAAGCTCCTCAAAACGCCAGTTGAAATATAATAAAAATGAGGCCTGCGTCAAAGGTGACCAAGTTACGAGCGCAAACTCTTTTTTCAGCTTGGCCATCATTTCCTGCTTCTGAATCTGATCATGCCAGATCACGGCCTGAGCGAATAATCCACTCCAGCTGAGGTTTTTCGGAATCTCGTTATGACTGGAAAAATATTCCACCAGATAGTCACGCACATAACTGTCAAATACAGACTCACGCACATGTCCACTGTGTAAATAAAACAGCTGTCTAAATTCGACAAAAGGAATCCGATAGCGCTGCAACACATGATAGAAATCCCGATTCTGCTGGCTTTGAGGCTGAATATAGGTCAAGACTTCTTCTGGAAGATGTGTGGTAATTTTATATAGATGCTGCATATATGCCTGCATCACCCGGCTCAGTTGCAAATAGACTTTCTTGGTGATCTGATCATCCATTTTGACCACGTTACGCAGCAGTTCTATCCATTCGTCCAGATACAGAATCGAGGGAGTGATGGCAATCCGCTGATCATCCATCGATTGGCGTGTGCCTTTTAAGACCACCGCCTGATTATGCTGATGTTGAAACCAGTCATGCTGGATTGCATATTCATGCATGCTATGAATAAACAGTCGCGCTGA
This sequence comes from Acinetobacter sp. YH01006, assembly GCF_013420445.1. Lineage (NCBI taxonomy): Bacteria > Pseudomonadati > Pseudomonadota > Gammaproteobacteria > Moraxellales > Moraxellaceae > Acinetobacter > Acinetobacter sp. YH01006. The sequence goes on from NZ_VOYB01000002.1 coordinate 113,725, forward strand.
GACATATTGAAAATATTGTAAGGTCGCCAGAATAATCTGCGGATGAATATGATGGCTGTCTACAAAACTTAAGGCCGTCACTGCCACCCGCACGCTGCTGTGCTGAATATTGCTACTGATCCAGTCCAGTACTTCGGCTGGTTGCCTGAAAATCCAGTTCACTGCACGATGACAGTCAAATAGTGGTAATCGGGCCACCTTTTTTTGCCATAAATAGGGATGATTTTCCAGAAAATTTCGTTTGGCTAATAAGTCATCGCGATGCCAGACCTCACGGTTCATCAAACGGACAAAACCGAGCAGGTGGCTCTGCTCCTCGGCATGTCGATACAACAGCCGAATATCATCGCTGTGATCATTCAGTTCATGTAAATTAAAACGCTCTTCAAAAGACAAGGACATAATCCGAAACGTCGCCGGATGCAAAAACTGTGCGGCACTAAAACAGAATTCATCCAGAGTGTCCATTAAGGACTGGATGGACAGGAACTCATCCTGCTGTAGAAATGCCAAAGAAAAAGCCTGTTGCAAGCTTTCAAGAATTTGCGGGGGAATATCCTGTTCGTCCAGAACAACGTTTTGCATGACTGGTGTTGTATACAACCCGGCCTCTATTAAATGATGATCAATAATCTCAGCTTGAACCACCGACATCTGTTGCAGGAATGCCAATACCCGTGCTGGGCCATTTACCGCCTCATAGACCTGGTTCAGAATCAGTTTGCGTAATTGCTTGGCTTTGTCACGTAAATACAGCGAATGCTGCGGTTTCAAGTCCCCAGTCAGGAAATAGATATCCTGTAAAAAAAATTCTTCTAGCGCTTCTGCTTTGTATTGCTGAAAATAAAAATGACTCTCGACCAAAACGGGTGCAGTTCCGGAGTCCAGTGCATATGCAGTATAAAACTGGATATAGAACAACCCGTCCAGCAATTCAATCCGGTATTGACCCTGCTGAATTTTTAATAGATTTTGTGCAGTCAGATGACCAATCATCGCCATCTGATCCAGATAAAGCTGGTTCAACTCCGGAGAAATCCGCAAACATTGTTGTGCCAGCAATTTTAACGGCGCTACCCAACCACCCTGTTCCATATACGCACCTATTTATTTTATTTTTATATTGAATCATGTTGAGCCCTCGATCATCGATCAGTGACTATTTGACCATACATTATGGCAGTACTCGCACAATAAAACAGCACTGCAGGATGACTTCTAAATATAGCGCATCTCAATATGTCACAACTTGGATTTACAACGAGGATTCGGTTGCCTGCTGGTCTTGCTGACGCTGCACAGTGAGCGCTGCCAACCCCGTATAAATATGCTGTTGCAAGCTATGCCGAAACTCAACCAGCTCTTCTTGCGTCTGCACCTGAGCAATCGATAGTCGTGGCATAAACTGAAAATAAAAGGGCAAGCGTTTTGGCAACAGGTGTTTGGGCAGAGAAGGAATCACATCGCCCTGACGTAGTAATTTATTGAGTTGTGGTATTTTAAGTAGTGTTTGAAAATACTTATGCTGGATAATCTTATTGGCATTAAAGCCAATCTCATAGACCTCATCCGCACCGAGAGCGGCAAAAGGGACAAGATCATAGTTGAATTCTTGCGCCAGCTTTAAAAAGCCGTAACGCTGCTTCCAGATCAGCTGATACTGCTCACCCTGACGTTTGAGCACTTCACGACCGCCACCCGGAAAGACCAGAATGGAATAGCCTTGCTGCATTGCAGCACGCACATAGGCTTGTGTTCCATCAATGGCACCAAACTTTTTCACGGCTTCACGCCACAGCGGCACATAAAAATGGCTATGATCTGCAATACTGACCACAGCCACCTTATGTTCGTTGTAGAGGTAATCAATCAGCATCGGCGCATCAAAGATGCCATACATGGAATGATTACCGACATACATTGCAGGTCGACTGGCATCCATATACTCAGCCCCTAAAAATGTCGGGGTAAAATATAACTTGGAGAAGGCACTTAAACGCCTGATCCACTGCCCGTCATGCTTGGCCTGCAATCTGTCTACTCTCTATTTATTGCGGATCATGCCACACGTTTTTGAACCAGAATCGAACCCACTGAATAACCAGCACCGAATGAACAAAGTACGCCGTATTCACCATCTTCCACTTCATGGGCAGTGCGGTGTAATGCAATGATCACGCCTGCAGAAGAAGTATTGGCAAACTCGTTCAGAATCATCGGCACCAGACCAGGTTTGGCATTTTCTTTGCCAACCACCAGTTTCAGGATCAGTTCATTCATACTGGCATTGGCTTGATGGAGCCAGAAGCGTTTCACGCCAGTCGGTGCAATCTGATTCTTCTCCAGTTGCGCTGTAATCATTTTCGCAACCAGTGGGCAGACTTCTTTAAAGACCTTACGGCCATCCTGACGGAAACGCTTGTCATCAATGTCGGCATTTTCAGAGGTATTCAAGAAACCAAAGTTATTGCGGATGTTATTCGAAAACTGGGTGAACAACTCGGAATCCAGAATTTCAAAACCGGTTTTGCTTTCAGTGTTTTCAATAATTGAAGCGGTTGCCACATCACCAAAAATAAAGTGACAGTCACGTGAACGAAAATCGGTATGTGCAGAGGTAATTTCCACATTAACCAATAACACACGACGCGCACCAGCCTTAATCGCATCATAGGCCTGTTTCAGACCAAATGTTGCTGCCGAGCAGGCTACATTCATGTCATAGGCATAGCCTTTAATTCCTAAAGCGGTTTGAATCTCGATGGCAACGGCAGGATAAGCACGTTGCAAATTCGAGCATGACAAAATCACGATATCAATATCTTCAGCAGTTACGCCTGCATTTTCCATCGCCTGCTTGGCTGCGATTACACCCCATTCTGCTTGCAGTGAAATTTCATCATCTGCACGTTCAGGTAAATTCGGACGTAAACGTTTCGGATCTAGAATACCGCTTTTTTCCGCAACATAACGGCGTTGGACACCAGATGCCTTTTCAATAAATTCTGCACTAGAACCACGACGCGCTTCAATTTCGCCTGCAGCGATTTTGTCCGCATTTTCGTGATTAAACAGTTCCACATAAGCATTTAAACTTTCAACTAATTCTTCATTGGTGATGACATTTTCCGGATGGAACAAGCCAGTACCCGTAATGCGGATGCCCATGTAAAACTCCTTCTCTGAATTACCTATATCTTAACTGATTCCAAGACGATCCCATACTTTTTGCAAGCGAGTTGGAGACACGGGTGCTTTTGTTTTCATCGGTTGTGAAAACAATGAGATTCTTAACTCCTCGACCATGAAGTACAATTCTTTCAGACGAGGGTCATCTTTAAACTTGAACAATTTTTCCATCCATTGATCAATTTGGTCAATGGCGGAATTGTCCCTTTGTAGATTATTGGGCAAGCGGTCTAAACGCAAGATCAAGGCTTTCAAATAACGTGGAAATTCGATCCATACATCGGATGGTTTACGATATACAAAGTCAGAAAGACTCATTAAATCAAGTTGATCTTCAATATCATTGATATTTTTCTCAAACACAGAATGGTCTAAAACCAATAATTTCCGGCGGATTTCCTGCCACTGGATATAAATATCTGTGATCTCTTTCAGGGTAACTTGCCCATGACTTAAGAAAGATTTTTTTACATCTTCAACCAGTTTTTGGAACTCTTGCGCATTGACAGGTAGCTCATTCATGGACATTTGTAGTGTGGCATAAACTAACATTTGTTCTAGGTGGGCCTTGTCACCGAGTGGCGAATAAGCCAGTGCCAAAGGTTTGGATATCTGTTTTTTTAACTGGCGAATCAGGTCTCCCAGTTGCATATGTACCAGTCGGATCACCCCTTCACGATGTTTTTTGATCGCTTCCGCCTGATCGTTAAAGGTCTGAATCACCACGCCCGACTCATCTTTTTGCTCCAGTGCAGCAAAGGCTTTGGTCGGCACCAGCGCCTGATACTGCTTGACCACGACACCCGTGACTTTTTGTGAGGCTTCAAACACAAAACTTTCCGGGAAGGTTTTAAATTCACCTTTCAGCTGCTTGACCGGACTATGGGTTTCAGCCCGGCAACGTGCTTTCAGCTCTGACAAATCACGACCCTGTTCAATGACACGACCTTTTTCATCAGTGACTTTAATAAACGGTAACAGATACTGTTCGACCCGGTCAAAGCTGAAATCTTTCTCAGTGATTTGATCGCCACGTAACTGGAACGCCAGGAAACCAAAGATATGTTTCTGCAGATCCTGTACATCGACTTTTGCCATGAGTTTTCGTGCAGTATCTGGAATTGGCACCAGATTACGGCGCTTGTCCTTCGGCAAGCCTTTTAGCAATGCTTCAATCAGGTCCAGACGCCAGCCTGGAATTCCCCAGGACCAGATTGATTCATCTACCTGAGCCAAGGCTTGCAGTGGAATTTTAACTGTCGCGCCATCTTCATCATGACTCGGGTCAAAGCGATAGGTCGCTGCCAGACGAAGTTCACCATTACGTAAATAGTCAGGAAATTGCTGTGTGGTTGGACGGTCATTCAGCCATAATGCATCATCATCAACAAATAAATAACGTGGCTGCTGAGGCTCAACCGTAGCCCGCCAATCTTCAAAAGTACGGCGGCTGGCCACTTCAGCTGGCACTTTAGATGCATAGAACTGGTAAATGGTTTCTTCGTCTACCACCAGATCACGACGACGCAATTTATCCTCAACCCGTTCGACTTCTTCCAGTTTAAGCAAGTTATGCTTTAAAAATGGTGGACTAATACCGAGATGACCCGTAGTTAAAGCATCGCGTAAGAAAATTTCATGCGCCGCAGCCTGATCGACTTTTTCATAATTGATTGCTCGTTTTGGCTCAATGATCAGACCAAATAATGAAATCTGGTCATAAGCGTTCACCACACCGGCTTTTTTCGACCAGTGCGGTTCAAAATAATGATGCTTGAGCAGATCGCGGGCGGCTAGCAGTATCCATTCCGGTTCAATCTTGGCCAGAGTGCGTAAATACACTTGCGAGGTTTCCACCATCTCAAAAGCCATGACCCACGGCGTATTGCTCTTATGCAAAGTCGATGCCGGGAAAATCCGGGCTTTCTGCTGACGTACCGCCATAAACACATTACGTTCATCGGTCTTGTTGGCAATAAACGACAATAAGCCGGTGAGTAATGCACGATGCAGATTTTCATAACTGGCAGCTTTGTCATTAAATGACAGTTTTAGACCTTGAGCCAAGTCCACCAGTTGTTCATGGGTTTTTTTCCATTCACGTAAACGCAGCCAGCTCAAGAAATGATTCCGCGCAAATGTACGGCGTTTATTCTCACTCATACTTTCGCGATTGCCGTGCAATGTTTCCCAGAGTTTTATATAGAACAAAAAGTCAGAATCAGCTTCACGGAACAAGGCATGTTTCTGGTCGGCCTGCATTTGTTTGTCTGCAGGACGTTCACGCGGATCTTGCACCGCGAGCGCCGCAACAATAATCAAGACTTCGTTTAAAACACCAAAATGTGCGCCACCCAAAATCATACGGGCCAGACGTGGGTCAATCGGCATTTTTGCCATTTGCTGACCGATTTTGGTTAATCCACTGCTTTGAAGTCTCCCTTTCTCAAAGGGAGATTTAGAGGGATTTGCTTGATCATCTTCAGTTTTAGGAGAATTTTTCTCGGCCATTGCCCCCAACTCAATCAGCAACTTACGGCCATCATTCACCAGACGGTGATCCGGTGGTTCGATAAAATCGAAGTCCTCCAGCGAACCTAAACCCAGACTCTGCATCTGCAAAATCACCGATGCCAGATTGGTACGCTTGATTTCAGGTTCAGTAAATTCCGGACGGCTCAGAAAGTCGTCTTCTGAATACAGGCGGATACAAACACCGGGCGCAATACGACCACAACGACCTTTACGCTGATTGGCTGCAGCCTGAGAAACGGCTTCAATCGGCAGGCGCTGCACCCGTGAACGATAGTTATAACGTGAAATACGCGCAAAACCACTATCAATTACATAACGAATATTCGGTACAGTCAACGCTGTTTCCGCGACGTTGGTGGCAATAATAATACGTCGCCCACCACCGGAAGGATTAAAGATTTTTTGCTGCTCTGCCAAGGCTAAACGGGCAAATAAGGTTAAGACTTCAGTATGCCGTGGTCCATGCTTGATCAGGGTTTCCTGTAGCTCGCGAATTTCCTGTTCTGTACTGGCAAAAATCAGGATATCGGCATGTTCGGGATGGCCTTTTTCTTGTGCATCCTGAAAACATTCTTCTACCGCTTTAACCACAGCACGCGGCAAGTTTTCTTCGAAGTCATCAAATTCATCATCATCGCTGCCGCCAATGCTCATTTCCGAGATCGGGCGATAACGCAGTTCAACCGGGAAACTACGGCCTTCTACTTCAAAAATGGGTGCACCATTAAAGTAATTACTAAAACGGTTTACATCCAGTGTGGCAGACGTAATGATGACTTTCAGGTCTGGACGACGCGGCAGTAACTGCTTCAGATAGCCCATAATGAAGTCGATATTCAGCGAACGTTCATGTGCTTCATCAATAATAATGGTGTCATATTTGCTTAGGTAGCGGTCATGCGTCAGTTCGGCAAGCAGAATACCGTCAGTCATCAAGCGTACAATTGAATCTTGGGAACCCTGTTCAGTAAAACGCACTTTAAAGGAAATTGATTCCCCGAGTTTTTCGCCAACTTCTTCAGCAATACGCTGTGATACGCTTCGAGCCGCCAGTCGGCGTGGCTGGGTATGTCCAATCAGACCAGTCAGGCCGCGTCCAGCCAGCATGGCAATTTGCGGTAATTGTGTGGTTTTACCAGAACCGGTTTCGCCAGCCACAATAATCACCTGATGTCTTTGAATCGCGGCTATCAGCTTGTCAGCGTATTGGGTAACGGGCAAATCTTGATTCAGCTTGATGTCTGGAAGACGTTCCAGCCGTTGCCGCACTTTCAGATTGGATTTTTCAAATAGTTCCTGATACTGCTTGGCATTGGCATCTTTCCCCTTCTTCAGTCGATTTAAACGGTGACGGTCACGCGCCATTATCCATTGATCTACATTTAAATGACTCTGCACAGAGAAAACACCCACATCAAAAAACCGGAAAAGTTTATTTTACTTGGTTCATTGGCTTTCAGATAGTCGTAGTTCTGTTAAGTGCCGGACAAATTGGCTTTACTCGTCTCATTTCCCTTAATTCGGCGTAGCAAATCGAGCAAATTATCCCGCTACTATCACCTGTCCACATGATTAAGTTTAAGCATAAGCCTAATTTTCAAATTGATATCGAGAGTATTTTGAGGGAAATAGGATTTTTTTCCTGATCTGCCCTTGAATTTTTCAGTTTCAGCATCATGTTTGTTAGCACGAGGAAAAAGAGATAATTTTGTCATGAAGCCATCATCTTGATGCTGCTCAATGAACAAAGCTATTTTGTGAAAATGGAGAATTTTTATATGATTCGGTTTTTCCGATTTTTGTAATGTAAAAATACCATTTCACCAATAAAGTAAATTTCTATAAGCTAATTGAAATTCAAAACAAACCTCAATCATGGAGACAATGATGAGCTTAATTAATACTGAAGTTAAACCATTTAAAGCAACTGCATTCCAAAATGGCCAATTTATTGAAGTAACTGAAGCTGACCTTAAAGGCAAATGGTCTGTAGTATTCTTCTACCCAGCTGACTTCACTTTCGTTTGCCCAACTGAACTGGGTGACCTTGCTGACAACTACGCTGAATTCCAAAAATTAGGCGTTGAAATCTACTCAGTTTCTACTGACACACATTTCACACACAAAGCTTGGCACGATTCTTCAGAAGAAATCAAAAAAATCCAGTATGTAATGGTTGGTGATGCAAACTGGACGCTTGCTAAAAACTTTGACGTATTAATCGAAGCTGACGGCCTTGCTGATCGTGGTACTTTCGTCATCGATCCAGAAGGTAAAATCCAAATCGTTGAAATCAACGCCGGTGGTATCGGTCGTGATGCTCAAGAACTTCTTCGTAAAGTTAAAGCAGCTCAGTATGTACATGCTCACCCAGGCGAAGTTTGCCCAGCTAAATGGAAAGAAGGCGATGCAACTCTTGCTCCTTCAATCGACCTAGTGGGTAAAATCTAATTTTAATTAGATTAAACTGACTCAAAAAAACCACGCTCTTTAGCGTGGTTTTTTATAACTTTTGATTTGATTTATTTTAGAAGTAGTGTTTACACGCAGATTGAGTGTGTGTATTTATCCCGAAATTGCTTGAATCGTCTATTTCTTTGCGATCTATCAAACTGCGCTAAATAAGTTTCAATTTCTCGCTGCAGCTATTTTCTTACAATCCTCTGCCCATTCTTACAATATAGCTATACATCTACAGCACGGCATGGCATAAGTTCAAATGATAAGAAAATAAATATTCAGTGGAGGAACGCATATGCAAAAACTGCTTACAGTGATTTCATGGAAATATAATCCCTCAAGCCGCCACCTGAAAATCGTTTATAGTAATGGCCATACAGAGCTCTATCATCCTGTACCTGAATTTATTTATGACAACCTGCTCAGACGTGAAGATAAAGCTGCTTTCGTACATAAATATCTTGAATATAATTTACATTTCAATAAAGTCTGCATGGATTAAAACTCATGCGATTCACGATATCCGACCATCAGCAGACCCGCACCGACCGGTACAGTGCTGATGATAAAACGCTGATCTTGCTGAATCAGCTGAATAAACTCTTCCACTTCTGCTGCATGTGAAATGACATTATCCACCAGAAGTATCCCATCTTTTGGCTTGAGTAATCGAGCCAAATGCTTCCAATAGCCTAGATAGGCATCGCGCTCTGCATCCAGTAAAATAAAATCAAACTGTTGCTGTGAAGCTTCTAGATATTGCTGCGCATCCATCACTTTAAAATCAATAAGATGTTCAAAACCCAATGTATTTGCATAGTGTTTCGCTTGAGTGACACGTGCTTTATCTATTTCCAGTGTGGTTATCACTGCTTGGGTATGCTGAGCAGCTTCAGCTAACCATAAAGTCGAATAGCCTGTGGATGTACCGATTTCCAAAATATCTTTGGCTTGCTGGGCACGAATCAACATGGATAAAAATCGACCTGATTCTGGTTCTATATTGCGATATCGTTGCAGTCGATCTGTCTGCTTGAGATCATGCATATGAAATTTTTCATATAATTTATGCATGAATTTTTCAAATTCATCTGGATTTAGCATAGCCCCTCCCTGAGCCTTTTAGCTTAAAGCGCCTGAATTAATTTAAAGCGTTCCACTTCACGATCATCGTTGGTGGTAATGGTTTCAGTGAACATTGTTAAAGGGCGCACCCAAATCGAATAATCCCCATAGAGACATTGATAAACCACCAGCTTTTCTTCAGTTTCACTGTGCGTGGCGACATGTAATACCTGATAAAGCTGCCCTTTATAATGCTGATAAATTCCGCGCTGTAATTCCATGATTCAGCCCTCCTGTTATAGATGCCTAATACTAACTGGATTAAGCAAATATCAAGTTAAATTACTTGAAAATTCTTATTCTAACGCCATATAAAAATCTGAAATTAATGATACATTTTTCAATAAATCAGTAATTCCGATCGATACTATAAAAACAAACTGTTTCACCTATTTTGATTTATGCACTAATATCGCTTTATCAAATAAATATTTATTCCTTTGGAGCTTAGCAATGTTAGACCAAAATACTTCAGCCCAATTAAAAACACTACTCGAACGTCTGGAAAGCCCGATTGAACTGGTTGCGACTTTAAATGATTCCGACAAATCTGCAAAAATCAAAGAACTGGTTGAGGAAGTGGCTGCATTATCTGATTTAGTCACTGCACGCTTTGACGGTACAAACCAACGTGCTCCAAGCTTTGGTATTGCCAAAGCAGGTGAAGAGCCACGGGTCTACTTTGCAGGTCTGCCAATGGGGCATGAATTCACCTCACTGATTCTGGCTTTACTGCAAAGCTCTGGTTATGCACCGAAAGTATCTGCTGAAGTTTTAGAGTCGATTAAAGGCTTAGGAATCAAATCTGATTTTGATGTATTTGTATCACTCAGCTGCCATAACTGTCCGGATGTGGTTCAAGCCTTAAACCTGATTGCAATTTACAACCCGGGCACAACAGCCACCATGATTGATGGGGCCTTCTTCCAGGATGAAGTGGAAGAACGCAAAATCATGGCAGTTCCAATGGTGTTCCAGGACAACCAGCATATCGGTCAAGGTCGTATGACTTTGGAAGAAATCGTGGCAAAACTGGACACCAACTCTGCAGCAAAAGAGGCTGAAAAGCTCAATGCCAAAGACGCTTTTGATGTACTGGTGATTGGTGGTGGCCCCGCCGGGAATACCTCTGCGATCTATGCTGCACGTAAAGGCATTAAAACCGGTATCGTAGCTGAGCGCATGGGCGGTCAGGTCATGGACACCATGGACATCGAAAACTATACCTCGATTCAAAAAACCCAAGGACCTAAGTTTGCTGCTGAAATGGAAGCACACGTACGAGAATACGGTGTTGACATCATGAACCTGCAACGTGTATCTAACATCAAAGGTGCAGATGAAACAACGAATGGTCTGGTAGAAGTCACTTTAGAGAATGGTGCCAAACTTGAATCGAAAACCGTCATCCTGTCTACAGGTGCACGCTGGAGAGAAATGAACGTTCCGGGTGAGCAGGAATACAAAACCCGTGGTGTGGCCTACTGCCCACACTGTGATGGTCCATTGTTCAAAGGCAAACGTGTTGCGGTAATCGGTGGGGGTAACTCTGGTGTTGAAGCTGCGATTGATCTTGCAGGGATTGTAGAGCATGTGACTTTGGTTGAGTTTGATAGCAAGCTTCGTGCGGATCAGGTATTGCAAGACAAATTAACAAGCTTGCCAAACACCACGGTGATTAAAAATGCCTTGTCGACTGAAGTGGTGGGTGACGGTTCACAAGTGACTGCACTGAAATACAAAGACCGTGTAACAGATGAAGAGTACAGTGTTGAATTGGCTGGTATCTTCGTACAGATTGGTTTGTTGCCGAATACCGATTTCTTAAAAGCAACAGCGGTTGAATTGTCAAATCGTGGCGAGATCCTGATTAATGAGCGTAACGAAACCAATGTGAAAGGTGTATTTGCTGCCGGTGACTGTACCACTGTTCCGTATAAGCAGATCATCATCGCGACCGGTGAAGGTGCGAAAGCATCACTGTCTGCATTTGATTATATCATCCGTTCAGGTCAGTAATCCTTAACAAAACCCTAATAAAGCCCGCTTGAAGCGGGCTTTATTTTTCAATAACTACCGGTTTAGATTCAGTATATTTTATAAGCACTGCGTCCATTCATCTTCTTGCTAATCTTGCCATAAGCATGTCATTAATTTTGATTCTGTATAGATGGTCTGTAACTGTCGATAATCTCGTATTGCAAGCCTGTGAAAGCTCTCCTATGATAGGGTGATAAATCATCTTTCATGATCGAAGAATAAAAAAGGATAACATCCTGGGAGAAGAACAATGCACTACCAATATCAATGTGCCTGCTGCGAAAAAGTAGTGGAATCTACAGAAAAATCATGTCCAGATTGCGGTTCGCATCATATTCGCAGTCCTTTTGGCTTCTGGATTTTGTGTCTGGTGGCCTGTCTTGCTACAGCGATCGTATTTAAAGTGGTGCACGTCTATGTGCAATCACAACAACAAGAAGTTCCCGTACAACACTCTATACTCGATGTTTTACAAGAAGAAAATAAAGGCCTTCGTTAATTTTATTTAGCTCTGATTGAGAGACCTGTTCCGAAAAACAGGTCTTTTTTTATGGTGCTTTAATACCAATATCGCTATGCAGAAAAACAGCTTCATAGCTGCCAGATTTGATTTACAATAGCAATTCTTGGAATGGGAGATATGCAATGGTTCAGTTAATTAAAAAAGGTGGATTACGCGAGCGTGCCAACCGTAGCCTTAGCTATCAGGGTTCTGAAAATACCGAAACCAGCTTAAGACCCAACCGCTATCAAACAGCGATTAAAACACAAGAAAATTTAGTGTCTTCTTCACTTAAACCCACCGAATCCACTTTGGATGATCATCCAGTTAATTCATCAAAATAAGCGCGTCATACCATAACCATAACGCAAAGAGTAAAAATAGCCCGCCTGAAACGATATCAATATAACTCCCTGAACGCTGATACAGAGCTTTAATTTTCGGCTGTGAAATCAGCAACATGAGTAAAGCGAAAGTTATAAAAGTCTGCAAGGGAATAATCACCGCGAGTTGTGCTTTCAGATATTCCGAGGCTGATGAACTCAGTGCCAGTGAAAATACGCTGCTAAAATAGATCAGCGTTTTAGGATTAGAGAGGTTGGTCCATAGACCCAACATAAAGTAATTTTCGGGTTGTGCCAGTTCATTGGAATCATCTTCGGGCTGATGTTTATTCCTAAAACTGCGCACACCACCCTTGAGCATTGTCCAGCCCATTTTTGCCAGAAATATTCCACCGAGCAGCATCAAGACCTGCTGGACCCATGGAAATTGCTCGATTAAAACGGTAAATCCGGCCAGTGTCAGTACCACCCACACGATAATACCGGCCGAAATACCTGCAATAATTTTCAGGGCATTTTGGCGTGTGGTAGATGCAGCACTTTTGGCGATCAGTAGAATATCAGGGCCAGGACTTAGTTGAGCAACAAAATGTAGAAGGCAGATGGTAAAAAGCAGAGACATTAAAATAGCGTTAAATTATAAAAAATGATTATAACGTTTGTTCAAACTAATGAGAATATTCCAATAAAAAACCGAATCATCAGATTCGGTTTAAATACAACCTTTTGAACTTTGCAGATGGATATCTTATTTTGGATTGATATCTTTCATTTCAATTTTTTTCGCTTCAGGCTTCACTTCACGCGCTTCACCATCAATGATGGTTGAATCACCACGACCTGCTTGCTGGTTTTGCATATCCTGCATTTGACGCATCATCTCGGCAAAGGGGTTCTGGCCTTGCGCCCCCCCCATATCGCCCATCATGCCACCCATCATTTTTTCCATCATGGCCTGCTGACGTTTCATCATCGCCTTCATCATGGCAGCTTTAAATACCTGCTGCACGGCTGGAATCAGCATTAATACCGCCAGTACATCGCTAATTAAGCCAGGAAGAAGCAGGAAGAAGCCTGCTAAAATTTTAGGTAAATTTCCTGTTAATGCAGGATCTGCATTCATCTGCCCCATTTGCATTTGCTGCATCTGTGGCATCACACCGGCCGAATATTTACGGATCAGGTTCATACCAATAAAAAATGCAGCGACAAACCAGAAAAATACGTACCACATGCTCCCGACGAGGTCACCCACGCCAATCCAGACAAATACTTCTAGGATTAAGCCTGCAAGGATAATAAGAAATAATTTCATGAAAATTAATCTAATCTCAGTAAAATAAATAATAGGATGATGTAATCAACTGCTTCATCAGGATCAAGCTTTTTTGATACGCTTATGTAACAATATGGGCATTATTCTATTTTTAAAGTGCAGGCATGTCATTAATTATTGGGATTGACCCCGGTTCTCGTTTAACCGGTTACGGAATTATCGAAAAAGACGGCTCCAAACTGACTTTTGTCGATGCCGGTACGATCCGCACAGAAACCACGGAAATGCCTGAACGTTTAAAACGAATTTTTGCCGGTGTAGAGCGGATTGTAAAATTTTATGGCCCAACAGAAGCCGCGGTAGAACAGGTCTTTATGGCACAAAACCCGGACTCTGCCTTGAAACTGGGTCAGGCCCGTGGTGCTGCTGTTGCCGCGCTGGTCAATCTGGATTTAAAAGTTGCTGAATATACGGCGCGCCAGATCAAGCAGTCTGTAGTGGGTTATGGCGCTGCCGATAAAGAGCAGGTACAGATGATGGTGATGAATATTTTAAAACTCAGCATCAAACCGCAACAGGATGCCGCCGATGCACTGGCGGCTGCCATTTGTCATGCACATGCCTCAGGTAGTATGAGTAAAATGGCGGTACTCAATGCTTTGGGCGGCATGGCACGTGGCCGCAGTCGGGTCAGCAGCCGTCGTCGTTAATGTTTAGCGCCGTATTTTAAAGCCTTGAATACCTAAGTCGGATTGCAGATGCTCTGGAATAATTGCTTGTCCGATTGCAGAAGCAGGCCCTTTGCCAACTTCGTGCAATCATTTCCTGAAGCGGTGAATCTGCGCCAACAATAACAGCCTCAACTTCGCCACTACTTAAATTTTTCACCTAGCCTTTTAAATCGAGTGCCACAGCCTGCTCAGCAAACCAGTAGCGCTAACCCACACCTTGCACTTGGCCTGAAATTTTCAGCTTGATTGCAGACAGATTAGCCGCCTTCACGATTAACCACCTGATAAATTGCATGTTTCATGTCCTGCGCCTGCAAACCACGTTCGCCGTTTTTGGCCAGTTCATCCCCTGCCAGTGCATGCAGCGTCACAATTTCATGCAAATGAATCGATTGAGCAAATTGTGCCTTTAGACTGGCAATCATCCCGGCCAGCACATCCCCCATGCCGCCTGTTCCCATACCCGCATTCCCGGCAGTGCAAATATACAGCTGTTGTTCCAGAATCAGACTGCCTGAACCTTTTAGCACCCATTGCCCGCCATACTTCTGCCTTAAGGCATGAATCGCTTGAATCCGATCTGTTTCAATGTCCAAGGTTTTACAATCAAGTAAAGTTGCCGCTTCACCCGGATGCGGTGTAGTGTAAGTTTTAGAATTTAATTGTTGCGGCTGTTTGGCTAAAAACCACAATGCATCTGCATCTAAAACAATGTCTAAGTCTGAATTTTGAATGAGATTAAACCATGCCTGATATTGGTCTTTTGCCCATTGATCACGTCCCAAGCCCATACCAAAACAGACTGCATCGACCTGCTGAATTAAGGCTGTGCGCTGCTCTATGTTGAGAGCATTAATATCACGCAGCATAATATTCGGCGCACGAGACAAAATGGCGGTATGGTGTTTCGCATCACAGACAATGGTGACCTTACCTGCTCCGGCAGCAAATGCCGCTTCTGCTGCCATAATCACTGCTCCGCCCATTTCAGCATGCCCCCCCACCACCAGCACATGACCATAACTGCCTTTATGACCAAAGGCTTCACGTTTCGGTAATTTAATCTGCTGTGAGGAAAGTTTGGCAACTGGTTGCAGTTCGGCATCAACTGGAATGGCAGAAATCAGTTCAACCTTAGCGGCATATTCCTTAGCTTGTCCGGTAAACAGTCCTGCCTTTAAGCCCAAAACCGTATACGTAAAATCCGCTTTAACCGCAATAGGCAAAGGCTGACCGGTATTGGCATGCAGTCCACTCGGTATATCAACCGCGATTTTGAGACCTTTCTGGTCATTGATCAATTGGATGATGGATTGCCAGTTCGCATCCAGCTCACGATTTAAACCAATGCCAAATAAGGCATCGATATAAGCGTCATATTCATGCTTAAACTGAAAATGCGGCCCTACTTTCAATCCAGCATCCAGCGCTTCTTGCCAAGCTTTGGCCAAGTCCACTGATTGACCTTTTTCAGCCGCATAAATATCTACATCGAAACCGGCCTGTTTTAAATATTTTGCAATCAGATAACCATCACCAGCATTATTGCCCTGACCACAACACACCGCTATTTTCTGTATATTTTTTTCTTTAAATAGCACGCTCAGACGCTGTGTGACTGACCAAGCCACCTGCTGCATCAAACCATAGGAACTATTTTGCTGCTGAAACCAACGCTGCTCCCATGCTTGAATACTTTGGCTATGATAAACAGGGCTATGGTAAACTTGTTGCTGCATTTTTTATTCCCTGTCTTTGGTTTATGACAACTCCCGATTCTTACGCACAAATTCAAGTCTATCAACAAGATCCAGCCGAGCTAAAAGCCTGGATTAAAGCGCAGGCGCTAGAATTGGGGTTTTCTGATTGTGTCATTGCCAAACCAGATGCTCAAGCAGAATTAGCGCGCTTACAGGAATATCTGGATCGTGGCTATCATGGCGACATGAAATTTCTGGAAGATAATCTGGAAAAACGTGCCAATCCTGCCTTACTTGTCCCCGGCACGCGCAGCATTATCTGCGTGCGTATGGATTATCTGGTCGAGACTCCAAAGCCACGTTACGTTCCGTATGCACCCAATTCCGCGATTATTGCGCGTTATGCCCGTGGCCGGGATTATCACAAGATCATGCGCGGTCGGCTAAAAACCTTGGCGACAAAAATCCGAGAAAAAGTTGGCGATTTTGAATCACGCCCTTTTGCCGATTCTGCACCCATTTTTGAAAAATCACTGGCTGAAAGTGCTGGCATGGGCTGGACAGGTAAACATACCCTGCTGATTCATAAAAAGTCTGGTTCTTTCTTTGTGCTTGGAGAGCTATTTACTTCTCTGGACCTCCCTTTTGATGCGCCTGCCAGTAAACATTGTGGTTCCTGTACGGCCTGTATCGACATCTGTCCAACTCAGGCCATTGTCGAGCCCTATATGCTGGATGCACGGCGATGTATAGCTTACTTAACCATTGAATATAAAGGTATTATTCCAGAAGATTTGCGCCGCGGAATTGGTAACCGGGTTTTTGGTTGTGACGATTGCCAGCTAATTTGTCCTTGGAACAGTTTTGCCCAAATCACCCCGGTAGAAGATTTTCATCCACGACATGGTCTGGATCAGGTCAGCTTGCTAGATTTATGGCAATGGGATGAAACCACCTTTTTAAGTGCGACCGAAGGCAGTCCAATGCGCCGTACAGGTTATCAAAGCTTCATGCGCAATATCGCAATTGGTCTGGGCAATGCACCTTTTGATGAAAAGATTGTTTACGCTTTACAACATCAACGGGCATTACATGACGAAATTGTGCAGGTGCATATTGATTGGGCGATTCAGGAACAGTTGACCAAAACAGCATAAATTTTCAATTTATTACTTCGGCTCACTCGATCTCTTATAAGGCTTACACAATATTTGATCACTTTATGTCATAAAGAAAGAGATGAAAAAATGACGAGAGGGATTGAAGATGCAAGAGCAAGATAAAAAACAGCAACAGCACGAACAGCTAGATCAGCTTAAACAGCAGAAGCAACAACAGCAGCAGCCCCAACATGGGCCAATCGATTCTCCTAAGAACAATCAGCATGAGCAGGATGAACGAGTGCTGAACAAGCAGCATCGTGACGATCTGCAAAATCAGAATATTCATGGGGGTCATCGTGAATAAAAAATTTCAGGTATAATGACAAAGTCCACCCCGTGTGGGCTTTGTTTGTTATAGAAGGTCATATTTTGCTAGTGAGGCAGACACACATTTTTATTAAGATGAGGTGAATGATAAATAAGCACAAACAAGGACAGATATATGAACACGAGTAATGCAGTACGCAATGATTGGTCACGTGAAGAAATACAGGCACTGTATCAGCAGCCTTTAATGGATTTATTGTTTCAGGCGCAACAGGTTCATCGTGAGCACTTCAATGCCAATACAGTTCAGGTCAGCACCCTCCTCTCGATCAAAACAGGCAAATGCCCTGAAGACTGCAAATACTGTTCACAATCTGCGCATTATGATTCCAAGCTAGAAGCTGAAAAACGTATCGCGGTCGATAAAGTCATTCAGGAGGCTAAACAGGCACTGGCTTCTGGAAGCTCTCGTTTCTGTATGGGCGCTGCATGGCGTAACCCGCATGAGCGCGATATGCCTTATGTTCTGGAAATGGTGCAGGAAGTTAAAGCACTCGGTCTGGAAACCTGTATGACACTGGGCATGTTGAATGCATCCCAAGCAGAACGTTTGAAAGATGCCGGTCTGGATTATTACAACCACAATCTGGATACTTCTCGTGAATATTATTCACATATCATCAGTACCCGAAGCTTTGATGACCGTCTCGATACTTTGGATCATGTGCGTCAAGCCGGTTTAAAAGTATGTAGTGGCGGTATTGTCGGACTGGGCGAAAGCCGTAATGACCGGATTGGTTTATTATATGAACTTGCCACGCTGGTCATTCACCCTGAATCTGTACCGATCAATATGCTGGTTCCAATTGAAGGCACACCAATGGCAGATGTAGAAAAACTGGATGTCATTGAATGGATTCGTACCATTGCAGTGGCGCGCCTCTTGATGCCAAAAAGCTACATCCGCCTCTCTGCGGGCCGTGAATCGTTAACCGATTCAGATCAGGCTCTGGCATTTATGGCCGGTGCCAATTCCATTTTCTCGGGTGAAAAACTTTTGACCACCCCAAATACTGCCCAAGGTCGTGACCAGCAGCTATTTGAGAAATTAGGTCTGGTTGCAGAGCAGCCTAAACCAAGTGTACGTGCATTGGCGACCGATGCGATGGCAGGCTAAACAATAGGAGTGAATTAAGTCGCTGAAAAGTTATGTGCAGTAATCAGTATGCCATAGCGGGCATTCAGATAATCTCCAACTCTGATTTGATCCATTCCATTGGCATGATGCACCACCAACTCCTGAGTGATTGCATCATAGCTAAAAGACTCATAACTGTCTTGATGCAGACTAAGCCAATGCAGCGTATCTGCCAGATTGCTGTCTACGATATAGGTATCTGCATGAAAATTTTTGCTCATATGCCCGATCATCAGCTTGGAATTTCACTCTAATTTTAACGGAAATTAGCCAAGTATAAGCATAAAAAAAGTGAGCCCTCGCTCACTTTTTTTTGTAAAACATCAGTCCTTATTGATCCCACACTTACGACACTCCCTGTGTTCCCCGATTTCCTGCATTTGCTCGTACTCATAGATATGCAAGCAAAATAATTTTCTTAATAGCTGAAGCATCTTGAAACTCCTGTTTAATCATTTTTTTAATACGCTTCTTAAGATATTCCTTCCTGAAACATCATGATTTCTGACTAAAAAATCATCTCTTATTTATTAGCATAATTTTCTCAGTTGTAAAATGCATTTCATCTACTTTTCATCTTATTTCCTGATATTTTTTTGAAGTGCATCACAGTCCATTCATAAATATAAACTTTTTTCCTGAGGTAAAATTCTTCTAGATAAAAAATCCTCAAGAATGGCTCATAAAACTCATCTATTGAAGCCAGACCTCTTTTTTATAAGTTGATGCAAATATTGCCTAATTTTTATTTAAGTGTAATAGTTAAATTATCGTCAATGGTAAAATCATAAGCATTACGACAATACGAAATTAGTTTTTCAAATCGATTGAATATCTGCTCATTTAATTGTTTTTATTGGAAAAATCCTTTCCACTCCGAAGCAGGTATGTCTTTGAATAGACGATAACAAAATACTGGCAATATATGCTTTTCTATCGACTGATACTCTTTCTTATAAGTTTTATCAGTTCATACAGCTTGCTTTGTCTTCATCCATTTAATCAGTAAATTACCAAACAATAGGTTCTCTTTTTGTTGAGCTTTCAATAACTTCTCATTTTTAGTTTTTAAAATGAGTTCACCATTTTAATACTTAATGGCCATTGAACATGCTTCTCTGACTGAGATTACTGGATAAGTCCCAAGCTATGTCCATTTACCAAGTGTATTCTTAAACCGCAACTGCCATGATTTTTACCTGTTACAACGACTTTTAAATACAAACCCATAATATCCGAAACCCTATACTCTAATTCTTTAGGTTTTAACACTGCAAATTGGGTATCTGTGAGCAATTTAGATTTAGCAATAAAATTATGATTTTCCTAGATTAAACTAGGCTCCTGTATCCTGAGTTATATTTTAAATTTATGATACAAACAAGGATACGAATAGGGTGTTTTTCTACGAGTCTACCTGAGTATTCTTAAGACATACAAAAACCCTTAACTCTTTTAGAGTTAAGGGTTTAGATCTTATATAAAGCTATATAAATATAAAATTTGGTGGGCCCAGACGGACAACAACACTCTCCTACCCTATTGTTTTTATTACACTAATTAATATTAAAAAATTACAGGATACAAGCTAGGATACATGATTCAAGTGTTTATTTTTTGATCAATCGAACTTTTTTCACCACCAAACTCCCCTACCACATCGTCAGATTCATTGGATTTTTACAATACAAAGTTTTTTGGTAAAAAAGGAACCAACATCAATATAATGGCAATTATCGATTTGAGTATGCTCTTTTACAATGGTATGACCTAAATATATTTCATCAATATTTTCGACAACATCATAGTGAGCGGAATGCTGACGAATTCGTCCTCTCCCCCACAGCGCGTTCGTATAAGCAGAACTGACACCTAAAATCTTGTAGTCACCTTGTGCAATATCGTGCTTAAAGGCATTCCAATCATGAATATCAATATCAGCATGAACAATACCTACCTTTTTATTTTTCAGCTCAACTTCAATCACCAATGGTAACTTTGCTAACTAATCAATAATTCGCTGTCGTGTCTTTTGAAATTGTCTATAAAACCATGCTCCCCCATTCATTGCATGCATATCTTTCATTTTAGGATCATGCTGTCCTCGAATACACATTTCTTCATGATTACCGCGCACAGTCAAAAACCATTTTTGATCGAGTAATGAAAGACATTCTAAATTTTCAGTACCTCTGTCGATGAGATCTCCTGTGCAGATGAGCAAATCATTAGACCTCTTGCGAAAGTATCATTTTACCTAATTTTTGGGTGGTGTTTCCGCTCGTTCAACTTAACGATCGTTACGCAGATTCACATGTGTTCACCATACCGATTATCTAGCCCTTGTCCGGCTATGGCTGCCAGAAGGGTATGCCTCTCACGATTGATACCCCGCACCTTGCGGTGCCTCGTTACATTGTCGAAGGCACTCTTTATTCAGCCATCTAGATTCACCCGGTGACACGGGTGGTTCCCGCAGGGGGAATAACTTCATTAAGCGACTTCGTGTCGCACCTCAATCCAATTATTGTCTATAGGCAAATTGCCATCATCCAGATAGCGGCTTAAAGCTGGCCAACGCTTCAAAGTGTAATTGATCGCCTTAGCGGTGGGAGAACTCGATGGCACCGTCAGATAATGTTGGTTGAGCCATTCATACAGTTGTTGCATCACCGCTTGACTGTGCTGTTGTCGATATTCGCTGCGCTGTTCTGCTGTACCATCGGTCTTTTTCCTGAGTTCGGCTTCTATCGCATACAGTTTCTGAATCAGCACTAATGCCTGTTCAGCGACCTGACTTTTCCCAGTCACATGCAGTTCATGGAATTTACGACGCGCATGGGCCATGCAGCCCGTCTCAATGACCTGGCCTGATTTAAAGCGTGCTTTATAACCACTGTAATCATCACAGACCAGATGGCCCTGCCAGCCATTCAGGAACTCTTCAGCATGCTGGCCAGAACGGCTATCCTAAAAGTCATAAATCGCGACTTGAATTAGATTATATTGGGTTGTTGCATAAGCCCAAACATAACCTTTCTTCGTTTTTTTATCATTCACACCCATCCGAATGATGGTGACCGGTGTTTCAACTGCATGCAAGCACATGCTGTTGCAGCACCACCTCTTTTAAAGCATTGGCCAGAGGTTCCAGTTCCACACCGCAGCGACCTATCCAGTCAGATAAGGTCTTTCTCTTGTTTATAGAAAGACCCAGCCCACTAGATCACATTAGAATTTTACCAAATCCCCTTTCAACGCCACACCCGCCATAGCTGTGCCTTTCGCGCATTGGTAGGTGGTGGTACTCCGTGTTTCATTCGACTTATAGAAACTCACCAGATTAGTCACAGCATTTGCACCATTGGCTTTGGCAGTATTTTGGAATTGAATCAATGCTGAACGAAGTACATGATCACATGAAGTTTCCGCAGATTTGGCAAAACCATTGGTCTTTTTATTGGTCACTAAGCCCTTTTCAATCACCTTGCCGCCCGACTTGGTTCCAGCCAAATAAAACTTCACTGAACCATCGAGTACCCCATCTGCAACAGCACGGTTTACAGCTTCTTGAAACTTAAAATCATACATTCTGTCTGCAGCTTGAGCTGATGCAATCGCACCTAAAGACAACACAGCGACTGCACAGATTTTTTTGAATAACATTGTTCTACCCTTATCTTATTAGACACGTTTAAAAATCAAGGAGGTATTAATCCCCCCAAAAGCAAAATTGTTGCTCATCATCATTTGCGTTTCTGCTGAACGCATGTCTGAAACAATATAATCCAGATCACCACAAGCGCTGTCAATCTGATCTAAATTCAGCGTAGGCACCAACTGATTGCGTCGCATCATTTCAATGCTCAGCCATGCCTCAATGGCGCCGCACGCCCCCAGCGTATGCCCAAAATAACTTTTTAATGAGCTAATCGGTTTTTTACCCAAGATCCGTGCAGTGGCTTGTGATTCGGCAATATCCCCCTGATCGGTCGAAGTACCATGTGCATTGACATAATCAATATCCGCGGCAGTAAGCTGTGCATCTTTCAGTGCCAACTGCATACAACGTCCCATCATTTCAGAATCAGGTCGAGTTACATGCTGACCATCGGTATTACTGCCATAACCAACGATCTCGGCATAAATGGTCGCCCCGCGTGCTTGAGCATGTTCATATTCTTCTAAAATCAAACAACCTGCGCCTTCACCGACCACCAAACCATCCCGGTTTGCATCAAACGGACGCGGGGTTGTCTCTGGATGGTCATTTTGCACACTGGTCGCCAACAGCACATCGAACACGGCTGAACCTGCTGCACTGAGCTCTTCTGCCCCACCTGCAATCATCACGGTTTGTTTACCATATTTGATCGCTTCATAAGCCTGACCAATTGCCATGGAACCCGAAGTACAGGCACTTGAGGTCGGCAGCGTTAAACCTTTTAGGCCGAAATACACGGTCATATTGACTGCACTGGTATGCGACATCATACGAATGTAGGTCGTGGCATTGAGTTGGCTCATATTGTGCTCAATCAGCATGGCGCCAAACTCACGTACGGCATCGACACTACCTGCAGAGGAACCAAAAGCCACGCCTGCATCGCCACTTTTTAAGATATCCGCATGTAGTAAACCTGCATCTTCCAATGCTTTTTCAGCACATACAGCAGACATTAAAGCAACACGCCCCATGCCACGGGTCACCTTACGGTTAAAGTGCTTCGGTACAGTAAATGACTCTACTGGACCAGCCAATTTACTGCGTAAATCAGGATAAATTTCCCAGTCAGGCATATAGCGAATACCGCTTTTCCCTTGTGCAAACTGCTCAAAAATTTGCTCTGCGGTTTCCCCCAAAGAGGTAATCCCAGACATGCCTGTCACAACAACACGTTTCATTAGATCAAGCCTCCATTGACTGAAATCACTTGGCGGGTGATATAACTGGCATCATCACTGCATAAAAACTTCACCGCTTTGGCGACTTCTTCCACCTGCCCCATGCGTTGCATCGGGATCATTTTCAAGGCGTGTTCTTTCACTTCTTCGGTGACCATTTCTGTTTCAATCAAGCCCGGAGCCACACAATTCACCGTGATTTTGCGTTTGGCCAATTCCAGTGCCAATGCTTTGGTCGCACCAATCAAGCCTGCTTTGGCAGCACTATAGTTCACCTGACCACGATTACCCATGATTCCAGACACTGAAGACAAGGTCACAATACGTCCGCCCTTTTTCAAGCGAATCATCGGCATCATCAAGGGTTTCAGCACATTATAAAAACCGTTCAGAGAGGTCGAGACCACGTCATCCCAGTCTTCATCAGTCAGTGCGGGGAAAGCACCATCACGGGTTAATCCTGCATTCAACACAGCGCCGTAATAAGCACCATGCTGTGCTATATCTTGCTCTAAAATAGCGGCAATATTTTCACGCTCATTCACATCGAACATCAGTACATGGCTGGCCTGTCCAAGCGCTTGAATTTCCTGAGTCACCGCTTCGGCCTCAGACTGTCTTGAACGAGCATGGACCGTGACATCAAAGCCTGCCTTTGCCAACTCCAAAGCAATCGCTTTACCTATTCCACGACTCGAACCCGTGACTAAAACTCTTCTGTTCACACTAATTTTCCAATGATTTCATTCATATTTTCAGGCTCAAATACGCTCAACATGGCGCTGAACCGATGTTCTTGATATTCAATTTCACAATTAAACTGCCCCAGACCTTCGTGCAGATAACTTTGTTCTACTCGAATACGTACGGTTGTGCCCAAACTAAAATAAGCACAAGGCAACTGCATTTTACGCGTTCCCAATAAAAAGCCAATTTTCGGTGGCAAGCCCTGAGTTTGTCCTTTATAACCGGCATAGGCACTAATGGTCTGCGCCATCAACTCAATGCTGCTCCATGTGGGCAAGCCTTCTGGCTCACAAAACATCAAATCAGGTGTGATGTGAAGTTCTGCAATAGCAAATTCATCATTGGCTTCAATCAAATGGCTCACGAAAACCATTGGTTTTTCATGTGGAATAAACTGTACTGCATCCATCATGGCAAAGCCGTCCCGAAAATTAAACTGATATTGCTGCCACCGAAAGCAAAAGAATTACTCATCGCATAGCGAATCGGTGTATTCAAATGCGGTGTAAGCACATAATTTTGCTTAGCCAAAGTTTCATCCAATTCACCTGCATGATGCAGCGGCAACCAGGATTGATCTAATAAAACCTGCTGGCAAATAAAGGCTTCGATTGCACCCGCTGCCCCTAGACAATGTCCCGTTTTATGTTTGGTGCTGCTCAAGGCCACAGCTGCATCTGAGAAAACGGTCTGTACCGCCTTAATTTCCATCGCATCATTTTGCGGTGTAGAAGTTCCATGTAAGTTCAAATATCCAATATCGCTTGCTTGCAGCTGTGCAGCGTCTAAAGCTTTTTGCATCGCCTCCGCAGCCCCTTTCCCTTCTGGATGTGGTGCTGAAATATGCCATGCATCCATTGACTCGCCGCTCGACAGTAACATCACAGGGGCAGGCGCTTTAGAGAGTAAAAACAGTCCTGCGGCTTCACCAATATTGATACCGTCACGGTTGGCACCACAGGGCTGACAAATTCCGCTCGATAAGCTTTCTAAACTATCAAAACCATTTAAGGTCAGCTTGCAGAGGGTATCGACTCCACCCACTAAGACAGCATCGGCCAAATCGGCATTGAGCAGACGTTGCCCCGCCGCCAGCGCTTTAGCTGCCGAGGAACAAGCGGTAGAAATGGTATAGGCAGGCCCTTCCCAGCCCAAATACTGTTGTAAGGCTTTCGCTAAACTGCCCATTTCTTGCTTTTGGTGCTGTACAAACTGCGGTACAGACTGTTGAAACTGGACTTTTAAAACAGGCTCATTATCCGCGATGCCTGAGGTTGACGTGCCGATAATCACAGCAAGACGTTGTTTAGCAAACTGTGCTGTATAAGCATGAATTTCAGTTTCAATGTGCGCCAAAGCCGTCAGGGCAAAGCGTAGATTCCGTGAATCTGCACCACTCAAGCTTTCAGGCACTGCTTGAAGCAAGGCTTGATCCGATGCACCGACCCATACTGTACGCCCCGCGATCAGATCCTCTCGTTGGGATAAGGTATTTTTGGTGTTGGTTAAGGCATGTTGAAGCTCAGCAGTATTGTGTCCCAAAGCCGACAGCGCCGCACTGAACTGAATACCAACGGCTGAAACATGCTGTAGATTTTTAGTCATGATGGTCACCTTGATCATCTTCCAACGTATTGCTCACCGCGCTGATCACCATCTGATAAGGCACTTGCAGATTATCTAGCTCAATTGCCCCCTCATTTTGCTGAATTTTCAACACGGGCTGCTGCTGCATATAAATGGTATCGTCTTTCTGTACGACAGCATTTTGAGCAGCATGTAATGCAGCAAAATTTGGATAAGTTGCATACAGAATATCGCGCACCACATAATCAAAAGGCAACCGTTTCATTGGATCAATCCGCTGTTCAACGTCTACCTTTTGGCCATCAAAACTGAGCTTAAACAACTGCTGTCCGGTGAGGCTGAGCACCAGCATATCAAGCGACTGCCCTCGTTGCTGCTGGTACAGTAAAAAACTGAAACTCTGGGTTTTCCACTGTACTTCAATTTGGTCTTGGCGCTGGTAATTCTGCGCAGCCCACTGCGGAGTCGCCAGCCCTTGCGCTTTGGGGATCCAGCTTTGGCAGGCACTACAGAGCAGCGCACTGGCTAAAACCCAACTGACGGTCTTTAAACGCAGCTTAAGTTTCATCGGTCAGCGACTCTTTTTCAGGTTGTTCTTCTCGGCAATATTCGGCCAAAGTGCTCAAACGTTGCTTGGCATTGCGATGAATCGGGTTGCTCGTATCCCATGCATAACCTGCCAGTAAAGATGCAATCATAAGGCGAATTTTTTCATCCTGCTGAGTCGAAAATATCACATCCTGAAACTCACCTGAATACCATGATTCGACATAGGCACGGAACACTTGAATGCCTTTACGGAGCGGCTTTTCATATTGCCCCATCCAGTCTACCGTCTGACCTTGCAACACTTGCTCGACCAATGGCACTGCTAGACTGGAAGATTTTAAGGCAATGGTGACCCCTGAAGAAAAGACAGGGTCCAAGAACTCGCCAGCATTGCCCAGCAGTGCATAGTTTTCAGATGCCAAGTGTTTCACATCGGCAGAGTAGCCCACCAAAGTACGTACAGGAGTATCATGTTTGGCGTGACGCAGCACATGCGACAAGCTGGCATCATCGGCCAAAATACGTTTCTGCAAGGCTTCTAAGTCATAGTCCGGACTGCCGTCATAACCGTATTTTTCAAAGAAATCCTGCTCCGCCACAATACCAAATGAAGAGCGCCCATCGGCAAAGGGAATCAGCCAATACCACGCACGGTGGTCTTTTTCATGCACGGTAATTAAAATTTTCTCACGGTCAAACTCAGGGTCATCCAACAAACCATCTTCAATATGGGTAAAGACTGCACGGCGTACAGGAAAGTCCGACGGGCTTTCTAAGTCGAGAAACTTTGGCAAAATGCGGCCAAAACCGCTGGCATCCAAGAGGAACTTGCCTTGAATTTGATAGCTGTCGCCTTGCGCATCTTTGACCGTCAAAATCGGCTGTGTAGATGCAACATCGACCGTCAAAACTTCATGGCCAAAACGGATGTCCGCGCCCATTTTTTCGGCTTGCTGTGCCAAAAGTTGGTCAAAGTTGGCGCGTCGTACCTGCCATGTGGTCCCCGGGCCTTCACTAAACTTTTGGGTAAAGTCATAAAAACTGCGCTGCGTACCTCTTAAAAAAGCCGCGCCATTTTTAAACTGAAAGGCATATTCATCGGCATGGGCACGCACTGTCTCCAACAAACCCGCTTCTTCTAAAAACACCATACACTGCGGCAATAAAGACTCACCGATGGAAAAGCGTGGAAAATACTGCTTTTCGATGACTGTGACCTGATGGCCTTTTTGACGCAGCAAAGCCGCGGCAGAGCTACCTGATGGTCCCGCCCCAATAATTAAAACATCTGTCTGTTGCATGGTGCTCATTGCACTGTACTCTTTGGCTGATATTGTTGAACCACCCCATGTTTTGCATCGGAGGATGTAAAAAGTGTGGCATAAATAAATGAAAAAATAACGCCCAGCAACACCGTTAAGCCAAAACTGTGAATAGCATAAGTATGACTAAAGGACAGCAAACCAAAACTAAAGAACGTCGACATCATGCACAGGAACAAAGCCATACCCACCACCTGCGGGTGATCATGTCCGTGGCGGTAGAAAATCGCATAGTCCACTCCAATTCCAATGATCAGGAAGGTACCCATAATGCTGAATAAATTAATCTCAACACCGAGCCAGGCTTGAATCGCAAACGTGGTCATTAAGGCCATACTGACAGGCAACACCAAAGGCAGAATGGATTTTTTGCCATAAAGTACCCCTAAGCCAATGGCTAAAATCAGCAAAGCACTCAGCAATAGCCACTGTGCTTGCACACGATGCTGTTTAAATAGCTCAGACAGTTGATGCACTGGGCGTAACAGTTGTACATGTTCATTTTCCAGCTGCTGCACAGCGCGTACATCATGCACATTTTGCAGCATCACCAAACGTTGTGTCGGACTCATCTGCAAAAAATGCAGAGGATGATCTTTAAAGACGGCTTCGGTCAGCAATGGTTGGTCTTTTAAATGGGCTTGCCAGTTTAAAACATCGGCTGTATTGAGCTGCAGTGCTTGCGCATATTTCACCAAAGCGGATTGAGGAATCGCCTGTAACATCGCAATATTGTGTTTTTGCTGCTCAAGCGAGGGAATCCACTGCCCTAAAGCCTGCACAGCATCTACCTTTCCAGCCTGTTGCAAGGGCGTAAGCTCTGCAAGTAGTTGCTGCTCATACTGTTCTAACTCTACTGGGGTTCTGCCCTGTACCACAAAATATTCGCTGCTTTGCTGTTGCATAAAACGTGAACGAATATATTGATCTCCCTGCTTTAAGGTGGCATCCATACTTTGCAAATTGCGGATGTCATCATTGCTTTTCAGGAAGGCGAGGCTGCTGCCTGTCACCAGTACAATTAGTGCAATCATGCCATAACGCAGTGTATTTCGACTCTGCACATAACTGCGTGCTTTGCCAATAAAGCCCAGTGCACGTATCGCAGGTTCCGCATTCAGCGCAGGCAAACGTGGTAGCAGTAAAATACTGGTCACCCATGCGACACTCAGTCCAACCATGGAAAAGACTGCAATTTGTTTAAAACCCGGAAATGGGGTAAAACTCAGCACCACATAGGCCAACAGCGTGGTCATTAGCCCCACAAATAAACTCGGCAATAATGGTTTTAAAACAGCAAATCCATCAATCTGTCGGTGCTGAGACTGCATGGCCATAAAGTAAAATGAAAAATCGACACAGACCCCAATCAGACTGGCGCCAAAGACCAGTGTCATCAGGTGAATTTCACCAAAAACCCAATAGGTCACCGCAAAGGCCACTAAGCTGCCTGTGCCGACTGCAACCATTTCCGTCAGCATCGGTCGTATCGAACGGAAGCCAAACCAGACTAGAAGCAAAATCCCGATGGTCGAACCCACGCCAATGGTGGAGATTTCCTCTTTGGCAGAGTTAGTGCCGAACTGTGCAAACAGCAGCGTACCTGTCCAGTACTGTTTAACTTGCAACTGGTTGAGCTGCTGATTGATATTTTGGATAAACGCAGCGGTCTGCTCTTGGTAGGCAATATTATAAGGGCTGTTATTGAGCTGAAGCACCATCAGGCGTGAGATGCCTTGCGCATCACGAATTGTGGCAAAGCCCTGCTCTAAATTGATATCGGCATTGCTTTGTAAAGCACCTAACCCCACTGCATAGCGCGGAAACAACAGCAAAGGATCTTGCTTGAGCATTTCAGCCGTAATCGGCATGCCCGGACTCATCAGTTGCAATAAGCCCTGCTCCATCAAAGCAACATCATCTTGCCCTTGCACAATCTGCTGATCGGTCTTAGATAATAGCCCGGCCTTGTGTTGATACAGCGCTTGGGCAAATTGATCAGGATCAAGCTGTGGACGCACAGGTAAAAACAGCTGACTTTGGTCGGCTTGAGTCTTGAGTGCTTGCGTTGCCTGTTCAAGTTGCTGATCAGTTTTGGCATCCAACACCACAAAAACTTTGTCATTTAACTGCTGACTGACATATTGCTGTGCTTGTTCCAAATGTGCATCTTGATGGGCCTCAGGCAGCAAAGCAAAAATATTAGTCTCAATCTTAATGCCTTTATTCAGCCAAGCCATGCCCAATGCCAAAGCAATGACACACAGCACCAACAGCCACAGGGCGCTAAATTTATTTTGCCAATTGGAAAAGCGCATTTTCCGCAGCCGTTAAAGTTTGAGGTTGAGCCGTTTGCTGGCTAAAACGAATGATGGTGCGGTTATTGGCTTGTTCCAAAATCGTGATACGGTCCACATAACGCTGCCCGTGCGCATCGACTTGGACAAAAAGCTTTTTAAATAGATTGCTTTTCGGCGTTAAGCTGACATTCCACTGCGTCGGGCTGTAGTTGGCAGACACCACGTTGAAGTTTTTAGCGAGCGCCGCTTCATTGCCCGACATCAACTGTAAAAACATCGTTGCTACAGAGCCATAGGGAGTCTTATCAACTTCAATTTGACTGGACGTACGCTGCGTCTTTTGTACCAACTTACGCGGTGTCACCACCAAATCGGCTTTGACTGGACTTTGAATCTGCCACAGCACGCCTTGGTTTTTGCTGAACAGCACAGTACCTTTGGACACATAGGTTTTATTCAATGCTGCCAGTTTTTTCTGCTGCTCAAATTGGGCACGCACCACAGGCGTTGCACCAAGCTGAGCAAACACCTGCTTCAATTCAGTATTTTGTGCATTCGCTGTGGGAGCAAGCAAAGTCATCACACTGGCTGTACACGCAACGAAAATCATCTTAGAGAATTTGTATCGAATCATGCTTGCATTACTCCGCCTTAAACTCAGGCCATGCATTTAAACAATCCAACAACACCTGTGGAGATTGAAAACACATTTCACGTTTTTCAATATGAACTGCCACTTGCGAAGTAAAGCCCTTGGTCAACTTTCTACCCGTGACCGCATCAAAAATCAGATATTCAATTTTCAAGCGATTTTCCCATTCTTTCAAAACAGCGCGCACACGAATTTTCTGTTCAAATTCGATGCCTTGTACATAGCGCACATAGCTTTCAATGACAGGCCATGCATAGCCCGAGTCGCGCATTTGGTTATAGTTATAGTGAAATTGATCTAACAGTTTGCAACGTGCAATTTCAAAATATTTTAAATAATGCCCATGCCACACCACATGCATGGTGTCGACGTCATGAAAAGGCACTTCAATAATTACATCAGCATACATGCTCATTTCCTATGAATATTGAACAGCAATGCTGTCTAACAGTTCTAAATGCTCAAAACGATTGACCAGCGTTTGAAGCTCTTGTTGCAAAGGACGATCTTCCGCTACGTAGGTGAAGCTCTGAAGCACCCAGTGTTGAAATGCTGTTAAAACAGGGCTGAGTTCTGTATCTACACCTTTAAGTTTAACTGCTTGAACTGCTGCACAACTGAGTGCTGCAATCACTTGTTCGGTCAGAGTAATGACACGGCTAGCATCACGTGCGGCAATGGTACCCATGCTGACTTTGTCTTGATTATGACATTCGGTTGAACGTGAGAAAATCGACGCAGCGAGTGTCTGTTTCAAGGCTTCTGCCGTCCATGCCGAAACCCCGATTTGCACCGCTTTAAAGCCATGATTCAGCGGTAACCGCTCAGGACTTGAACCAGTTAAATTACGCGGTAAACCATTGTTCATTTTATAGTCCACCAACTGTGCCAACTGACGATCCATCAGGTCAGCAATATTCGCAATCATAATTTTCAGGCTGTCCATGGCTTGGGCAATATGTCCGCCATAGAAATGTCCGCCATGCAGTACCCGTAGGTTCACTGGGTCAATCAATGGATTGTCATTACTTGAGTTCAGCTCATTTTCAATAAACTGACGCAGCCACAGTTTAGAGTCTTCAAACACCCCGATCACATGCGGTGCACAGCGCAATGAATAACGGTCTTGCAAGCGTGAACTTTGGTGTTCGGTTTGTACTTCACTGTTTAACCAGTCGCGTAACTGCGCTGCAATATGTTGCTGTCCCCGATGTGGTTTTTGCGCAAACAGCACTTCATCAAAATGGCTTGGATTCCCTTCTAAAGCCAAAACATTCAGTGCAGTAATCAAAGTACTGGCAAAAGAAATCTGTTCGGCTTTTTTATAATTCAGGCAGGCAATCGCGGTCATGACCGCTGTACCATTCATCAGGGCTAAGCCTTCTTTAGGACGCATCACCAAAGGCTGCACACCTTTTTCGGCATACACTTGCGCAATCGGCACGATCTGACCTTGATAGTACACATCGCGCTCACCAACCAAGGCCCCAGCGATATAAGACAAAGGCGTCAGATCCCCACTGGCACCAACCGAACCTTCCGAGGGAATCACAGGCGTCACATCTTCATTCAGCATCCAGACCAAACGCTGCAATAAGGCATGAGAGACACCCGAATAGCCACGTGCCAAAGAACATAAACGCACCACCACGACAGCACGCGCCGTAATCAGGTCTAAGTTTTGCCCCATGCCACAACCATGAAAACGCGACAAATGCAGCGGCAGCTCATGCACTTGGTGGGCTGGAATTCCGACTAAGCACGAGTCGCCATAACCCGTGGTCACCCCATAAATGACGCCTTCGTCTTGCAACAGCTGATCGAGGAAATCTGCGCCGCGTTGAATCAATGCTGTCCATTCAGCAGATGCAGGCAATGCCACCTGTTTTTCTTTACGCGCTACAGCCACAACATCTTCAATACTGAGCGGACTTTCCCCAACAATTAACACAAGACTTATCCTTTATTCCAAAAATTGTAAAAATTAAACCATTGATAGGGCGCTCGTATGCAATGCTGTTCCAACAGTTGCACATACTGTCTTGTGGTCTGTTGCATGGCCTGTAAACGCTCTTTACGCGGCCAGTTCAACTGCTCCGCCACTTGATGAATATGCACTTCAAAATGTGTATCAACTCGATAGCAAAACACTGCCAACACAGGAGCTTTCAATAAGCTGGCCAAGATCCAAGCGCCTTGCGGCCACAGCGCTTGCTCTCCTAAAAAAGCAACCGATTGTACCCGATCTGACTGCACGGGTACGCGGTCTGCTGCCACAATCACCCATTCACCTTGATCCAATTTATCCTGCAAAATCAGTGCTGTTTCGATTCCTAACTCGTCCACCGAAACCAAATTGACATCGGCATGTTCATTCAGTTTTTTCAAAAATGCATTGAACTTGGTGGCATGCTTTTGATAGACCAACACATTAATTTTCTGCGGATGCTCTGCTTTGATGGCACGTAACAATTCAATATTGCCAAAGTGTGACACCACAATCACCGCACCTTTTTGATAGTGCGAACGAAAGTGCGCATGACCATGTAGCTTTAAGTTCTGCTCAGGAATATGCCCGAGCCAGCCCTCAATTTTATCTAAAATACATTCGCCAAATTGCATCAAATGCGTATAGCTGTACCACAGCTGTGGCTCAGTCTGAAATGGCGACTGTGCACCTGCAAAATGATGCAGTTTTTTTAAGTACAACAGGGAAGCCTGACGCGCAGTATTGGAAAAAAGCCAATACCATAAAATCACAAAGTATAAGATGACTCGGCACAGCCAGCGCCCACCTAAACGGTAGAAACCCAGCATCAGCATCAGCGGTAACATCCCACCCCGCTCTTTCACGGCGCTCCATTTCTGCATATGCTTCTCTGACCGCCTTAGCCTTTGACTTTCTGATAAATCAGCTTGGGGAACCGCAGCAGCATGCCACCCAATAAGCGACTATGCGCGCGTGCCATGCCCAAATTGTCACGCCAAACATCAAAATGTGAAATGCCGCCTTCAGGGTAAATCACATGCGTAGGCAGATTGATAAACGGTACATTTTCCCATTTCAAACGCACCAAAATTTCCGAGTCAAAGCCCATCCGCGGTTGAAACTTAGCTGTGTTTAGAATGTTCACCGTCTGCGCCAAAGGATAAACCCGAAAGCCACACATGCTGTCTTTAATATCAAAAGACAGACTGTTAATCCACACCCAAATATGTGTTGCATAACGGCCATAGAGACGTTTTTTCGGAACAGTCGCATCAAAGATCGGCTGACCAATAATCATGGCTTCGGGGTGCTGGATAGAGGTGTCTAAAAAGCGTTGCACATCCGGCCAGTCATGTTGTCCATCGGCATCCAGTTGCAAAGCATGGCTATAACCACATTCAAAGGCATGTTTAAGACCTGTGATCACTGCTTGTCCCTTACCCTGATTATGGGTATGTTCAACCAAATCGACCCTTGGGTAATCATGCGCGAGCTGATGTAACACCGCCGTACAAGCAGCATTACTGCCATCGTTCACCATAATGATCGGTAACTCAAAAGCGCTTAAATGTGATAGTAACTCAGCCAAATAATGTGGATGATTATACACAGGAATCACAAAGCAGTATTTCATTTTTATCTCTCGGCTTAAACGTCTGTAGGGACAGCAAACAGCAAACGTCCTGATGCCAATATTTTGTCATGATTTTTCAGCTCAAAGCTGAGCTTATGCGCTTTACGGCTGAGCACCAGTTCCACCGCTTGATAGGGCTGGATCAGTCCCTGAAATTTTAACTGCTCAAAACCATTACACCACAGTAAATCTGCCCAATTTTGTTTGGCAAAATGTTGAATAAATCCAATTTGCCCTACACCCGGATAAATCGGGAAGTTCGGAAAATGCCCTTTAAAGCATTCCAGCTCAGGCACAAACTCCAAAGCATAACTGATCTGCATATCCTGAGACTGCTGTGTCAATACCACAGGCAAGGTCATCGGCAGAAAGAGTGATTTTAAATACTGTTTGTTCAGCTTCGATTGTGCATTTTGTGGCATTTGCGTTAAGAACCGCCACTGCCGCGGAATCGCAATACTTTCCAGTTTCTGTTGTAATTGTTTTTTCAGCTTTGCGGTAAAGGAAGCTTTGCCCTTTTCAATGAGTAGCGCCCTAGCATCCTCTGTCAGCACAGCTACCACCGCCAAAATCTGACGATGTTCTTTTTCGTGAATTAGGACATGACATTGTTGTATTTCGACCAATTCAGCGATTTTTGCTTCAATCGCATCGAGACTTAACCGCTTTTCTTCGAGTTTGACAATGCGGTCCAAACGCCCCAACAACTGAAACGAACTTTTGGGATTATCTGCATCCATAACCTGCACTTTATCTCCCGTCAGAATCCAATCCTCGCTATAGGCATGGTTGGTTTTAACGGCTAACTCTTGCTGCTCGGCGCAGTTAATTTCGACATTGACAAAGGGTGTCCATAGTGCATCATCCGCCTGACGGTGAGCAATCCCGCCTGTTTCAGAACTACCAAACACTTCGGTAATGGGACGGTTCAGCAAAGGACGTACGCCTGCATCCAACTTTCCACCAGAGGAATAGACCCGATGGCAGTCTTGCAACACTACATCTGTGGTCCAGCGCTTCAACAATGCAGGACTTGAAATCAGGTAATTGGGCAGTTGCAAATGGGCAATTTTCTTTTGAAGATCGACCACATCTTCAGGGAAAGCCAGTTGTTTTTGGTAGAAACTACGTCCACTGGCTAAGGGCCACAACAACTTAAACAACAAACCATAAATATGTTGATGACTCACCGTGGCAATCGCAACTGCCTGCTCAGGCAAATCAAAACTGGCTTCCAAACCACAGACTTCATTGAACAATTGTTGCAAGGTGCGCGGAATCTTTTTCGGTTGCCCTGTTGAACCCGAAGTATAGAAATACAGCTGTGCCTGATTGAGAAAGACTGCATCAAATTGAAGCTCAAAGATTGACGATGCTGTCGACGGCAAACGTTGTAAAAAATAAATCTGCTGTTCAGCCAATTCTTTTTCTAAGTCACTGACCCGATGCGGCGGCAACAGCACTTGCTTACCTGCTTGCAAGGCTGCAAACAACAATACCAAAAACTCATAACTGTCTTGTTCCCAAAGCGCCCATACTGGCTGTTCCAACTGCTGAATTTGCGTAGCCTGCTCAGCTACATCCAACCAAAAAGTGTGAAAGGAAACCAAACTTGAGTCCGCCTGAATACACAAGGAACGCGATGAATGGAGATGGTGTTGAAAATGACAAGACATAAAATTTGTTTTTAAAAACCGTATTTCTAATCGCTATAGTTCGAGGCCACTGTTTCAGTTGCCCTGACGGAAATGCTGTTATTTCTGTACCTGATGCAGTCGTTGCTGGCGTTTACGCAACACAAACTCACCCAGTAACAGTCCACCCATCAAGACATAAGAGATCAAACCGTTATACAGCACCCAAATCTTCATCGGTGCAAAGAAAACAGTGATCAGGGCAATGACCGCATTGATGCAAAAAAAACCACACCAAACTTTGGTCACTTGA
This sequence comes from Acinetobacter sp. YH01006, assembly GCF_013420445.1. Classification (NCBI taxonomy): domain Bacteria; kingdom Pseudomonadati; phylum Pseudomonadota; class Gammaproteobacteria; order Moraxellales; family Moraxellaceae; genus Acinetobacter; species Acinetobacter sp. YH01006. The sequence continues at coordinate 149,887 of NZ_VOYB01000002.1, forward strand.
CGGGTCCATTCTACTCCTTCTTCGGGCAGATTAGGCTCTGCCAAACGCGCAAAACGTTCAATCATTGAAGGCGGTCGAACCAAGGTGCTGGCAAAAATAAACAGCGCCCCAAGACTCATAAAGACAGGATAGAGTTTAAGCCACGCATGATCTTTTAAAATCAAACTCAGCCCGCCACATAAAATGGCAAAACATGTCAATGGCCACAGTAGGGCATTACCCTTACTCAAGAGACGTAAAATGCCCAGGGCAATCAATACAGCACTGACCCAGACATACTGTCCATGTGCCAAAGCATAAGCAACAAAAAAAGGATAGAGGATCAATCCGATCCCTGCTACCCCTTTTAAGATGTCGTTCATGCAACTGACATGTTTTGAATGACGACCACCACATCTTCTACGGTGCGCACATTTTTAAAGTCTTCAGGGTTGACTTGTTTGCCTGTTAACTCTTTAATTTTTACGACCAAATCAATGGCATCAATACTATCAACATCGAGGTCTGAAGCTAGGTTTGACTCTAATTGCACATCTTCAGGCGCAATTTCAAACAGCTCTTCCATCCATTCACGTAATTTTTCTAACACGGTTTCTTGTGCAAGCATAGCAACCTCTTATACTGTTTTCTGTGCTTCAACCAAAGCCACTAAGCTTTGAATTGATTTAAAATGTTCTTTGGTTTCTGCAGACTCTGCATTCAAATGAATGCCATAACGTTTTTTCAATGCCAAGCCTAATTCAAGGGCATCAATCGAGTCCAAACCCAGACCATCGCCAAACAAAGGCGCATCTGTATTAATGTCTTCAATACTGATGTCTTCAAGGGCAAGGACATCAATAATCATTTGCTTTAATTCATCAGCAAGATTAGTCATTTAGGGATAACTCTTGGTTAAAAAACCACTGTAATTGTTGATTTAATTGACGTACATTTTTTGGATTAACCGTTACGTCATCCAATACGTCTTCCACACGGATCGCATCCAAGACTTTTACATGGATATGAAAAGGCTGTTCTGGAATGTGATACCATTTTTCGTTTTTTGTGAGTGTCGAGGGCGTACAGCTAATTAGCACAGGGCGAATCGGCACCCCTACTCTTAGTGCAATATTGGCTGCGCCACGCTGAAACTCATTCAACTTCTCACCTTTGGCCGTTCTTGTTCCTTCAGGAAAGATGAGCAACGAGGCAGCATGGTCTTGTTGTAATTTATGTACACAGTCCTGAATAAACTGCTCGGAACCTGCATTTAAAATATAGCCTGCGCTTTGTACAGGACCTTTAGTAAATGGATTAGACCACAGCGCCTGTTTCACAACGCAATTCGCCTTTTCCATTAAACCAATTAAAACCACCACGTCAATCAATGTCGGATGGTTGGCAATCACCAGCTCTTGTTGGCTGTACTGTAGCTTATCTAAACCTTCAACCGTATAGGTCATAATGCCCAGTTTTACCATCATCTCGGTAAAACCTTTGAAACTGTGCTTAATGACTTTTTGAGAGCGTTGCTTGCGAACTTCAGGGTCTTGTGAACTCAACTTGACCATTGGTGCAATCAAACTACCAATCGCCACGCCGCCTAAGGCAAAGCTGGCAAAGCTAAATCCTGTCACTCCAACGCGCCATGCATAGTTGGCTTTTTGCTTGATTCGATTTAATTTCAGCATTTCGTCCACGCTTCAGATTCAGTTTGCTCAGGATTAGTCCAAAACGTGTTAAATGCTAAAGCTTGCTGATAGGCTGGCGTTGCATTCGTATGCTTTGGCGTAAGTATCAAATTTGCAGGCGCTAATGAAATCATTGCTGCCATCGCAAAAGCAGAAAATGGATGATGCTCGATATAAATTTCAGGTAGCGCATCATCATAATACACCAGCAAAACCTGACGGGCTTCGGGCTGTGTTTTTAACCACGCGTAAGCTTCAATCAACCCGTCATTCCACGAGCCTGCCAAACTGGTCGCAGTTGTCGCATCCTGACATAAAATAGAGTACAAACCTGAAATTGCATTATGAACCGAGGTTGAAAACTGTGTCGGTGAAGGCGTTTGATTTCTCAAGACATCTTCTAATATATTCAGCGTTTTGGCTTCATCGCCATATTGCGATACCCAAACAATAGAATCGACATTGCAGGCATCTAAAGCTTGTAGGACACTATTCAAAGCCAGCTTTGCCAGACGAGATAAGCGCCGGCGTTGCATCGCAGGAATGTGTTGTATAGCTGATAACTCTTGATCAATCGAACTTAGATTTAAGCGGGATACGTGGAGTTGCATCATCATGATCAGTATTTAAAAAATTGACAATTATCAGGTGCGTAATTATAACACCGAGTCAAGTTTTTCACAAAAAATAACAAAACTACGTTGTTTTCAAAAAGGCTTTGTTGCACAAAGATTTCATAACTATATGATTTTAAAAGTTTTGATTATTTTTTGATCCAAAATTAAATTTATTTAAATCAGATGCTTACATATTTATGCAACAAAGCCCCGTCGGTATTGAAGGTAACAATTGCAGAATTCGTCATCGAATCAGGCGTGGATTTAGGAGAAGTTGCAACTTTTCTAAAAAGCTCGAAAATCATTTTAAAGCCTTTGATTTGACTTTCTTTTACCTTAATAACGGATTTGTTTAACGCCAACATACTTTTTGAAACACCACCAGTTTTATTTCGACCTTGTTTGCCTTGCGGTTCTGCATACCATTGTGTTTTTGGATCGAACCAAATGGCAATATTCCCACGATTAAAGAGTGCTCGGTTATATGCTGACCAATTGGTTATGTGGTAGATTTTTTGTGTAAGCTTCTTCATTTGAAAATTATATTGCTGAAAAAGCCTTTACAGATAGGTTTGTGCAACAAAGCCTATGTGAAGTTGAATGTAGGCTGGTAAATCTAACAGATAGATAAAATGATAAAGCTCTTCTAAAAGAGCTTTATTCTAAGAGTCTATAACTTGGATTTAAAATGATTTATTAGGGGGTTACTTTAGGCAAAGATGAAATTAATTTAGCTTCATAGTCATTCAAAACATTATCAATATTTTCAATCCATTTTGTACCATTGGCTACCTGTGCTGATCTAACAACTTTGCTGTAAACGTGAATAGGTTCAGCTGGCGATTTCTTCGTATTGATGATATCGGTATCAATTTCAGAATGGATTTTAATAGATGCAAATCCTGGCTGGAACCAAGACCAGAATTTATTAATTTTAATATTCAAAACTAGGTCTGCGTTCGCCCGATTGGCAGCATTATCTTCAAGAACTTCATAGCCTGATTTCTTAAGTGCTAGAGTTGTACGTTTCTTTAATAATTCAGAAACCGTTTCTTTCTCTAAAAGAATATCACCTAAAGCTTTTCCATAACCGTTACGCTTTCGAGCTACAGCTTTTGCTTTTTCTTCAGCCGTAGCCTTTGCTAAACCATCTTTTAAAGATGGGATATCAGCAGTTGGTGGTTTATCTTGAAAAGACCTTTCATCTTCAACAAGTGCAATAATCACTTTTTTAGAATTACTGACCTCTTGTGTAGAAACTTGATTAGGGGTTGGAACTTGGATAAGTCCACGAGATGTTGCACATCCTGAAAGTGTAGTGATTAACAACCCAAAAGTTAGTATAAGAAAAAAATGTTTCACAAAAATCCCTCAATATTTATATAGTTAGGCAAAACTTCATAAATATAAAGAAATAGCGCAAAGATTGAAAGATAATTATTCGTATAGAGATGGATCCGGAAATTTGAACAACTCCTATATCCCTATGGCAAAAGGCTTTGTTTATTTATGTGCTGTGATTGATTGGCATAGCCGCAAGGTACTTGCACATAGGGTATCGATTAGTATGGAGGTGGATTTTTGTATTTCGGCTTTAAATGAAGCGATTGAAAAATATGGATCACCTGAAATATTTAATACAGACCAAGGCAGTCAGTTCACCAGTGATGCATTTATTGATGTATTGAAATCAAATGGCATTCAAATCAGTATGGATGGTAAAGGTCGATGGGTTGATAATGTGATGGTTGAACGATTATGGCGGAGCGTTAAATATGAAGAGGTGTATCTCAAAGCTTATAGCAGTGTCACAGATGCGAAAAAGCAATTGAGTGCATATTTTGAGTTTTATAATTTTAAACGACCTCATTCGAGTCTAGACAAAATGACACCAAATGAATTTTACTATGATCAGCTACCCCAACAAAACAAGGTGGCTTAACTAGAGCGGAATATCAATATCACGGCGAATTCAAACAAGTGGGACCACCTCTCCAATTCCTAACCCATCTTTTGATAGATCATTAATAACTACCTTTTTAACCCAAAACTGAGTCACATTATTACCAACTGTCGAATAACCCGTTGCTACCTTTCTAATAGTCTGCTTATCCAACTCATATTTAAATTCATTAGTTTCACCTAAATATTCCCACTCTGATGCTTGAACAGAACAAACACTACATAGTATTAATGCTAGAAATACTCTACTCATAATCAACCTCTATTTCATTACTCTCTTCTGTCCCAGTTTCACTATCATTGGCTATCAAATCCGACTCTAGCTCTTCAGGTATATCGTTGTTGGTATTGTTATTAAAATCTTGGCTCATCTCGACACCTAAACGCGAACCATCAGAATTATTATTCGAATATAAGTCTGAATTTGTTGTAGATGCATCACTCTCATTTTGAGGTAAATAATTTTTCTCTTGTATTTTCCTCTGAAGTAGGCCGATTAATTGGGGTTCAATTATTTTTTGATGATTAAATGCCAAGTGACGTGTGTTAGTAGGAATATAATAATACTTTTGATTTCGTGCTTGAACTCTATCCTCTTTTAAATATTCATTCCGATTAAAACCCATCTGCTTAGAAACAGCATCATCCATGAGTCGTGCAGTATTATCTAGATAAAGGCAGTAGAGATTATCAATTTCTGTATTTACATAACAATCACGAACACTTCTAGCCACTCCAGAAATTCCAGAATCTGACAGTATCTCTAAAAATTCATCTACAGCATCACTCATATAGCTATAATTATCTGTAATCGTACTATCAGTTAAATAAGAATCAGTGACTTCATCATTAGATGTATCGGTGTAAAGATAAGGTGTTGAAGTATTATCTGCAGATTCTTCATAGGAAGCCGTATCATAATCAGCACTAGCCTCTTCCGTGCTACCACCCCCATTATTAGCAGCTACAAACAATATTGTCCCTATGACACCGAGCCCCAAAATTGTAAAAAATATAGCTTCCTTCACTCTTCTTTTTTTAGGTTTTGGAGTTACATCTAGCGGTGAACTGTCATTACTAGATAAACTTTCACTACGGTATGGAGACAAAGGTTGCGATTGAGGTTTTTGAGCTATTTTTTCTTTAAATTTATCAAAAGCAACAAAAAAACTTCCAAATACTAAAAATGCCAACCCTAAAGTTAAAGGTACAATGACAGAACCTAAAATAAATACGCCCACTACTCCCAAAAAGCTATGAGGTTCAATAATAGAATAAGCAACATAATAAGGTAGCAATAACAATGACAAGTAAATCACTATATATGCCGCTAGATATAAAAAACCCAAGAAATATGCCATAACACCCCTAAATTACTTCAGAATTAATAAGTCTGCAAAAATGACCATTTAAAATTTAACTTTGAACTTACTATTGATGATCTCTATTGACCAACACATCATAAATAATATGTGCAAACTGCTTCATCTTCGCAGGATCACTCATCAGCTGTGTCATTTGCTCAGTATGTGCATCATTGCTATCCAATACGGCGTCATCAAGCGCCGTATCAAACTCACCGAGCATCGCCTGCTCACGGGTGTTATTTTGAATCTGCTTCATCATCCGCACGTTTTCAGACATCTTATCTGCCACGGTATGAACATAATTAATCATGTCTTTATCAGTCAGCTTATCCGTGATAAAGATCTCATTCACGCGGCTTAAGATCACCGACAGGAAGTCTTCCTTCTTGTCTTTCGCCTTGGCTGTACCCAAATCATTCCCAGGCTCCAATTTATGCTCAGTACTGTCTGCTTTAAGCTGAATATCCTGTTGACGTAACTTAGACAAGCGGTAATGGCTCATCGCCACATTGCTCAGATCAATCTCATCTTCATCCGTAGCTTGTTCACGCAGCATTGGGCGTAAGTTACGTGCAAAAAGACTGAGCTTCTCAAGTTCTTGATCGTCATATTCTACGATTTGAGACATAAATTCATAGAACCGGGTAAAGCTACCCAAGTCCTTTTTGAAGATTTCCAAAGCATCACGGGCTTTCTTCGCTTCTGCAAATTCGTTTTCAGCATTAGCTATCAGTACGGCGTCAGCTGTCTGTTTACAGCGTTCTAAACGGCTCTTGGTGACATCATAATCATTCATGGCTGTCGTGTAGCGATGCTGCCAGCGTTGTAAAGCGGGCTTACAGATGTTTGCGAGGGCTGCACTGGATTTATTTTTGCTGTAGAAGGCCTCAACGAACTGTTCTACCTCAGTCCAGAGGAAAATACCTGAGGCTTTCAGCTTTTCAAACAGATCATAAACCTGATCGGGATTGGATACATCCGCCAGTTCCGCCGTTTGATAATACGGTTGGAAAGCATCAAGAATGTCTTGTGGATCGTTAAAGAAGTCGAGCACAAAGGTGCCTGTTTCAGATTTCGCAGGATAGGTACGGTTTAAGCGTGATAAGGTCTGTACACACTCCACCCCACCGAGTTTTTTATCCACGTACATGGCACACAATTTCGGCTGGTCAAAGCCGGTCTGGAACTTATTCGCCACAATCATCACCTGAAAGTCATCGCTGTCGAATGCCTTACGCATCTCACGACCTTTCAAGTTTGGGTTCATATTGCTTTCAGTAAATTTTTGACCTAACAGATGGCTACTGTCTGCATCATTGGCATTAAATTCTACATCGCCTGAGAATGCCACCATGGCTTGAATGTTGGCATAGTTCTGTTCAGCAATGTATTTATCAAAGGCCTGTTTATAACGTACCGCTTCTTTACGAGAACTGGTCACCACCATGGCTTTGGCTTGTCCACCGAGTAAGCCCATAATATTCTTCTTGAAATGCTCAATGATGATATGCACTTTTTGCGAGATATTATGATCGTGTAAGCGTACCCACTGATTCAGCTTGGTCTTGGCTTTCTTGGCATCGACCTGAGCATCTTTTTCTTCGATCTTCTGCTTGAGCTTATAAATGACTTTATAGTTGGTGTAGTTTTTCAGCACATCCAGAATAAATCCTTCTTCAATCGCTTGACGCATCGAATAGACATGATATGCCACAGGAATATTGGTTTTAGACGGCGGCATGCTTGGATCGGGCAAGCGTCCAAACAGTTGTAAGGTTTTATCCTTTGGGGTTGCGGTAAAGGCATAGAAGCTTAGGTTTGCACTGCCCTTACGTGATGCCATCACCGCATCGAGTACATCTTCCGAAGAAAGCTGCTCATCTTCTCCACGCTCTTCAATCATCAAAGTTTCTTTGAGCTGACGCGCCGTGGAACCGCTTTGCGATGAATGGGCTTCATCGGCAATGACGGCGTATTTACGTTCTTTTAAACTGGTGCTGTTTTCAATGGCACGCAGTACGAACGGGAAAGTCTGAATGGTGACGATGATAATCGGCTGCGCCATTTCCAAGGCTTTTGCCAGTTTCTCCGATTTGGAGCCATCGCCTTCCTTGTTGTTAATCCGTCCCACGACGCCATCTGCATGTTCAAACTGATAAATGGTGTCTTGTAGTTGCGCATCTAAAATGGTTCGGTCTGTCACCACAATCACAGAATCAAACATCTTTTTATTATTAGCATCGTAGAGACTGGAAAGCTGATGCGCCGTCCATGCAATCGAGTTGGATTTACCCGAACCGGCACTGTGCTGAATCAGGTATTTTTGCCCTGTGCCTTCTGCCAATGAATCTTGAACTAGGTTATTCACCACTTTCCATTGGTGATAACGGGGGAAGATCAGACTTTCCTTTTTGTATTTGCGCCCTTCCCAGTCTTCCTTTTCTTCAATCTGTAAATGAATGAAGTTACCCAAAATATTCAGCAAGCTATCTGGGGTTAAGACTTCATTCCATAAATAGCCTGTGGCATATTCATTCACATCTTCAGGAATGTCATTGCCTGCACCCTGCTCTTTGGTGCCTTTGTTAAATGGCAGGAAATAGGTGCTATCACCATTCAAATGCGTCGCCATATAGACTTCATACTGACTCACGGCAAAGTGTACCAATGCCCCACGTTTAAACATGAGCAAGGGTTCAGGCTTGTTGGTTTCAGGGTCTTTGGGTAAGCGAGTCTTTCTATACTGTGTCATGGCATTTTGCACAGCTTGCTTAAACTCGGATTTCAGCTCCATGGTTGCCACAGGAAAGCCATTGATAAACAGGACCAGATCGATCCGCCATTTCTTAGCTTGTTTGCCTGTTGCCTCTAGTTCGGCTTTGCTGGCGTATGGGCTATATACCAGTTCAGGCACCACACGGCAAATGTTTTGCTGATAGCGTTGATTCAGTTCAGGGTTTAAGCCATGTTCAGGTTTAAACTGGCAAAATGAAAAACGTACCCCACGGGTACGGATACCATGCCGTAATACGCCCAATGTGCCATAGCTGCGAGATTCGACATCGGTGGCATTGATGTCAGCTTTTTTAAGCTGAGCCACCACGGTATCTAAAAAATGGCGTTCGGTATCATTGGGAAAGATGTTTTTAAACTTCTGCCACTCTTTGTCTTGGGTCTTTTGCACAAAGCCTAAAACATCCTGTTCATACAACGCTTTTTCACGGTTGTAGCCTATACCTGAACCAACAAGCCAACCATGGCTTTGCATTTGCGCAATAATATCTTGCTGGAAAATAGTTTCTAAAGTTGCATCCGATCTCATGTTTCCCCTACCCCTAAATACTCAAATTTCTTTATTACTGTTCTATTTGCCAAACTGGATAGCTTTGCCAATCTTCAGGGAAGCCCATCGCTGTTTTTGATATGTTGTGATGTGTCAAAAGCAGATCAACCAGACGTTTACGCCATGTATGCTGCGGGGCGATTTTGTCCATGAAATAGAGTAGAAATACCAGACTGTTATAAATTTTTCGATCTGATGCGTTGGTATTTTCAAAATTGCATTGCACCCGAAGCCCCATCGGCTTACTGCGCGGCTTGGCAATGGTTTTGGTGAATTTGCGGTTCCATAGTCTTGAATGATGAGCACAGGTATTTCTTAAGTAGACAAAATGCTGTAATAAGCCTTCAAACTGTTTTTCATCGCAATCGAAATGACTGGAAATGGCTTTACGTGTCTGAATCGGTGCCAAGAGCTGATACCATTTGGACAGTTGCCCAAAACTCATGACTTCGCAGGTGGCCCAAATCGGTGGTAATTCAGGATCATCATAGGTACGTTTATAGTGTTCTATAAAGACTTCATCTGCGCGGGACACTTCAGTTTTCAGTGATTCGAGTAAGCTTTGCCATCTAAAGGCGGGTTTAAAGTACTGCCCTTGCAGATAGGCGTGACAACCATGCCGATGTGCCAGTTCATAGGCAAAACGGGTGCGAACGGCAACTTCCAGGCGTTCTATGGCATCCAGGATGAGTAACCTTAATTCACGATCAAATACATACAGCGCTAACACCTGTTCAAAACTGGTATCTGGTTTAAAGCAATGTGGTGAATGGGTGTATTCAAACGGAAGCCAGTAGGCACCTAAGCGATAATAATTGATTTGCTCCAGGTAAAATTGTGCATCTTGCTCATTGGCAAATTGCATACCTCGAGCTTTTAATAGCTCAATTTGTTCAGCAAAGGTTTTGGCAGGCTTGTTAAAAGATTTCATAGATCGCTGCCCTGATTGTTATATTTTTTAGGGCTCCAGAAACAAGTAACCCGACAGTTTGAGGATGCAATTGCTTGCCTAGCCTTGTCGGGTGTTGTTGAGCATATAGTGAATCATTGCAATTATTTATGCAATGATTTTTTGTATCTGCTTGATTCCACATTTGTTTGAGGCAACTGAGAATATTCATGCGCTAAACTCCGTTTTAGCCTCATTGGGATGTTGCCAATTACGAACGTCAATCTTGCCTGTCACCGCAGATGAAATAAGGGCTGTACGGCGTTCTTTAAGTCGTTCCACTGCTTCTTGAGCTTTCATATTTAAGTTACTCAATACTGCAAGTTTCTGTTCAATAAAGGCTCGAATTTGAATTTGTTCTTCTAAAGGAGGTACTAAACAATTTATATTTAGATAATCTTCTTTTGCAATATTCTGCATACTGCTACTGGCACCTTCAGCCCCTAAAGCAATCTGATCCCTAAACCCTTGAACAGTCATAAAATGAGATAAATACTCAGCATCTATATCAATATTTTCAAAAAATATTGTTTGCCAGAGTCTATCTGGCAAGTAGATATTATCAGCCTCGACTTTTACTAATGCACTAGCTCCAACTAATTCAGGTGTATTCATACGACTGATAATAATCGCCCCTTTACGGACTTTACATTTCACACGATGAATATCTTCAGGGACTACTGTCTTATTTTCCTCGATTCGGAAACTACGAGTATAAACACAACTAGTCTTCAATACCCCTAATTCATTACTTTGAGCAGGAATATCAGCAGCATTTACACTACAACCTGATTCTAAAGAACGAATAATATTTTTAAGTCTTGAAACACCCCAATGCTCAGGCACTTGCCCCAACCATTCCACGCCTGAATCTTTCAGTTTTACATCAGGATTTAAACCTTTGGTGACTGCATGGCTAATCACTGCTTGACGCTTTTCTTTTAGCAGTTCAATCAGCTTTTCTTGTTTAGCAATTAAGGTATCAATTTTTGCGGTTTCATGGTCGAGGAAAGAGGCTATTTTTTCTTGTTCGTAAAAATCAGGAAAAGTAAGAATTAAGTCATTTATTTTATTGATTGTCATACGTTTTAATGCAGAACCATGAATAACACTATTCATTTGATCTACATTAATACCCGACACTAGATAATAGTAAAGAAAATGACTACTAATTTCTTTATTTGGAGTAATTAAGCCTAAAGACGACAAAATAACAAAGTCAGGCATATCTTCTGTGACAATACAGGCACGACCAATTGTTCCATCTTTAGTCAATAACACATCATTTACAGCAGGCTTACACCCTTCTTTGACCAACCTTAAATAGTCAGTTTCTGTAATTTTCTTTGCATCAAAAAAATTAATATTATTAATGCCTACATCAGTAACGGATACAAATGGAAATCCTTCAATTTCAATTTTTGGAGAATGATGACTCCCATCCGTAATTCTTGAATATCGTTTTAAAGCTGTTGCTGTCCAATGACTAGGAATTTCACCCAACCATTCAATACCTGAATCTTTATACTCAGCATATTTTTGATACTTTGCCATTAAGAATGCACCTCTTGAAGAAGTGCCATAATTTCACGACTCACCGCATCTAAATCCGCATCAATCTCGGTTAAATCACGTGGTGGCTCATACACATAAAAATGACGGTTAAACGGAATCTCATAACCCACAATACCAATCTCGCCATCTTGTGCATCACGCTTATCGGCATTAATCCACGCATCATGCACATGCGGTTGTACTTCACGCTTAAAGTAAGACTCGATTAAATCGCTGGTGCTTTGGCTTGGGTCAAGCGCAATGTTTTCCGCATCACGCAAATCACCATCCTGCACAAACTCAACCACTTTGCCTTTATAACTAAACTGACCATACAGCGGATTTTCTGCACCTTTCACCACTTTATTGATCACTGGCTCAGCATCGGCATTCTTCCAGGTGATGGCATCAATGAATTGCTTCTTTTCTTTAGTTTCAAGTTTCACATTGGCATCTTTTAAAGCTTGCTTGAGTACGTCATCAAAAGCATTAAAGTCATCAAACTGCGCCGTGCCGATCTTCGCTTGTAAACATTTCGCTTTGTTTAATAAGTTACGCTGTTCCAACCACAATTTTGGCTCAAGCACGGTCTTGATATCTTTTTCTTTCAGCTCGCTAAATTCAGCTTTAATCAGCGCACGGATTTCCACGTCAAACTCGTCAAGCTGACCATAAGTGTCTTCTGTCCAGTCCGTAGCGTATTGCGCATACACTTTTTGCATCACCGCATTAAATGGCTTCGGGGCAAAACGTAAGGATGCGACGGCGTCGTCACTCACCTGAGCCGATAAACGCAAAGGACGCTCGATGGTCACACGGCGGTAGCCAAACTCGTAACTGTTAAAGATTTTGCTTGAGAAAGGCTTTTTCTGATCACTTTCACCATCATGGGCTAAGGTATCTACCGCTTCAAATGCGCCGTAGTTTTGGGTAATAGTACGGATTTCTTCATCGGTTAAATAATTACGCTTCGAGCCTAAAGATTTACGCATTTTTGAACTGAGGCTAGTAGCATTAATCAAATGCACTTTGTCTTTACGCTCAGCATCTTTCTTATTGCTCAGTACCCACACATAGGTCGCAATACCAGTGTTATAGAACATGTCGGTTGGTAGCGCGATAATCGCTTCTAACAAATCGGCTTCTAAGATATAACGGCGGATTTCACTTTCACCACTACCTGCACTTCCGGTAAACAAAGGCGAACCATTCAGAATAATGCCGATACGACTACCCTGACCATTGCTGTCAGTATCACGCATCTTGCTAATCAGGTGCATCAGGAACAGCAAAGATCCATCAGACACACGTGGCAAGCCTGCACCAAAACGACCTTCAAAGCCTTTTTGCTCATGCTCGTCTTTAATATCTGATTCGATCTTCTTCCAGTCCACCCCAAATGGCGGATTCGATAGCATGTAGTCAAACTTCTCATACGCTAACTGGTCATTGGACAGCGTATTGCCGAGTTTGATGTTACGCACGTCCTGACCTTTGATCAGCATGTCTGCTTTACAGATCGCATAAGACTCTGGGTTTAACTCCTGACCAAAAACCCGCATCACCGCATCAGGATTATGCTCATACACATATTCCGAACCTGATGATAAAAATCCACCCGTACCCGCCGTCGGGTCATAAATTGTGCGGATGATACCGTCACCATTCAGAACGTCATCATCCTTGCTGAATACCAGGCCTGTGGTTAAACGAACGATGTCACGCGGGGTAAAATGTTCCCCTGCGGTTTCATTTGAACCTTCGGCAAAACGGCGGATCAGTTCTTCAAACACCAAGCCCATTTCATGGTTAGATATATTTTTTGGACTGAGATCAATTTTAGGGTCTGAAAAATATTGAACGACTTTGTAAAGCAAGTTGGCATCATCCAGGAGACCAATAAATTCATCGAACTTGAAGTGTTCAAAGATTTCACGTGCATCTTTGGAGAAGTTTTGAATATAAGTATTGAGGTTTGAACGGATGTCTTTTTGACCCAGGCTGCCTAAATCCAGCTCTGAGGTATTGAAAAATGACAGGCCATTGGTTGCCTTCAGCAGCATCTTTTCTTTAGCTTCCTCTGGCAGTGGCATGAGTTTCACTTTTTCATTGGCTGCTAATACATCTGCCTTACTGACTTCAAGTACACACTCTAAACGGCGCAACAGCGTAAACGGTAAAATCACACGACCATATTGCGATTGTTTGAAGTCACCACGCAGAAGATCGGCAACCGACCAGATAAAAGCTGCTACTTGTGAAAAATTATTATTTGTCATTAAAAAATACCGCTAGCACTCAGGCTATAAAAACTTGAAATTTATAGTTTCATTGTGCCTGATTTACAACATGTTTTGCTAGAGATAGACTGTACAAAAGAATATTAATTAGTATGCCTATGAGTTTTTTAAGTATTATTGAAAATAAAGAAATTTTTAGCTTTATGCTCAATAATGAGCAATGGGGCAGATTGAAGGTTGATATAAAATACACCGATCATTAAAAGTTTGTTCTAGTAAGCCCTTCACGTCTGTCCATACCATTTTGGTACTCCCTCAAACCTATCAAGCTCTTTATCGTGAAGGTATATCACCAATCTAATTCTGGCTTTGCGGTCTTTATAACCAGTTTTTGAGTTCGTTTATTATTACCTGAGGCTTTTTTGCGAACTTTACCTTTGAGCTTAAGCAACTGTATCGGTGAAAATGATACTTCAGGTATCAATTGATCTAGATTACCCAACATATTGAGCGCACCTAAAATAGCGATCAGCTCTACTAGTCGAACGTCGCCTTTCTCCGCATTAAGGACAGCTCTCCGACTAATCCAAGCTTTATTAGCAATCTCCGCTTGTGTCATATCTTGATTCAATCGGATGCGTTTTAAGCGCTCACCTATTACTGACGCAATATATATCGGACTATCATTTTCAGAATAATTCATTATTTATTATCCTCATCTAGCTATGTGTTGTGCCACCGTCATATAAAAACCTAGTCAAAATACCAAAATCTTTAGATCCAAATATGGCACAGCTCTCATGTTAGTTGCCAGTTCTTTGTTAATATCTATGCCTAACTAAATGCGCATTTACCCTAGCTAAAACTGAACATAATGAACGTCCCATCATCAGTTTCCGATGGACGCAATCTTGGCCGTTCTTCCGTATAAATAAAATAAGAAAAATACAAAACACAGTTAAACCAGCCACATTCAAAAACAAAGAATCAATAACTTAAATAAAAAAATCTATCTAAGCAAACCCTTAGCCTAGTTTAAAAAGAATTCAAATTCATCAAAAACCACCCACATTTATAACCATTTTCTTGATCTTTTTTTTGAAATTAACTTTTTAAGCATGTCTCTATATACATTAAAAAAATAAGGAGCATGAATATGGCATCTAAACAATCAGGTCAGAAGAAAAACGCTAAAGCAAAGTTTGACTCACATCAGGTCATCCTTGCTCCATATCCACCTTTAAGTGGAATTTACAATTGCTATGCACAAATATTTAGGGCGGCACGGCTGCCTTCAATTATTCAGCCAGATATCAAGTTACTTTGTCTCTCAACAATTTCAGGGAGTGAATTCTGTGTATTAGATAACTTTCTGCTTGTATACGCCTCCAAAAAGCAAAATCTGCGTATAGACGCAAGCTACGTTGTGCTCACCGACATTGATTTACCCAAGCTTGAATATCAATTGAGCTGGCACTTATTCAAATTAATCACTGAGCTTAAAATTAAGATTAACCTTATCCAACCAAATAGCTTATTAAGTGCACTCAATACATCACTCTCAAAACAAGCAATTTACGATTTAAACGCTCTTCATCATGAAAAACCACGGTGTGAGTTATCGCTCGATTTGCTCGCAAAACTTATCGACTGTAGTCGTAATCAGCTCTTGTATCAACAAAAAAAAATCCATTCTAGTTACACCGAAAAAATCCAGCAACTCACTGAAAAATGCGAAGCACTCAAACATTCTGAACCGAGCCCAAACCTTTTTTGGAGAGCGCAACATGCAGGCTAAGCAATTAATTCAGCGCCTTTTAGAGCAAGAGTTCATACACGATCATTATGCTGAAGTACTTGAGCAATACCTAAATCGCACAGTTGATATTCCTGAACTGAAGCAGTTATTAAAGCTCGATAATGAGATAGAGCAGAATCACCAATCACTGTTTCTACCTGCTCCACCTTCTGTTTCAGCACATCCTATTTGTGCGTATATTTATTCAGTACAACAGCACTCCCAGCATTCTGTTATACAGCGATGGTCAGTCCACAATTTACATGCTGTCTGCATTCTTAAATCTATTCCAAATGCAGGTAAAAAAGACCATCAAACAACGATTATTAAAGTACTTGATCGATTTAGGTTAGCAAATGAAGCTTATGCTGCATCGCAGCAAGCAACACAGCTCAGTAAGTCTCAACAAAAATATTTATGGCTATGGCAACAACTTCCTAGCGATAAAACACCATTAGCTGAGTTTGTAAAGAGCTTACGCAGCTTAGAAACCAATTCTAATCTGAACCGTTTTCAATATTTATTGATTCTTGATCTACGGCGTTTTTATGATTATGTGTTGGCACTGAAACCTAAAAAAAATTATTCAGCACCGCCCAAACACATAGATGAACCACATTATCTAGATGAGTACGGCGCAATTTTATGCTGCCCACAAGACATACTACAAAAGGAAGATCCTGCTCTATATTACGAGAAATTACAGGATGAACAGCCAAATCAGCAATACTCCATCAATACAGCACAGGTATCGCCATTAACAAGCCAATCTAGTTTTTTACAACATAAAATTAGCCAGCTCACACAACAACACATTATTAGACAGCAGCATGATTTTATGTGTAGCAAGCATTATCCAGACTTCAATAGCCTGAGCTTACTTGTACAACATTGTCATCAACTCTATTTAAATCATCCAGAAAAAAACAAAGCATATCTTTTTATCTTACTCAGTTTCTTGAGTGGTGTTCCTATTGAGCAATGGCTATATCTACAATCCAGACAACGCTATGCACTCAATAAACGACAGAAGGTCATTTTTGAAAACGATCAATATTTTCTACGTTCCAAATTCACACTGTTTGAGGACTCTGCTTTTGAATACAAAGACCAATTGCTTAATCAGGTGACCCATTTCGATTTGCCTTTAGTAAAAGAGCTGGTAGAGGGTTTAAGACAACCGCCAACAGTGAAGCAAGAACAGGTCGCACATGCATTAAAAAAATGCCGTGAAGAACTCTTCATTCCGTCGTTATCAACTAAAAAAATAAGTGTTTTATTACATCACTGTATTTACCATTACACTCAAAATGAACAACTAGCCGACATTCTTACAGGCATCGATGCAAATCGATCAGTTTCTATTTCATATTGTTCGTATCCAATCTACCGTTTGCAGCAAAGCTATCAGGGTACAGTACAACAACTATCAAATGATTTAGCAAAAGAAATCCATGTCATTGATGATGATCGAGAAAGATTTGGTAGCTGTAAAGCGCCGAAACCTGCAACAGTGACGGCGATATTTGCATATTTACAACATCAGATTATTCAAGCTAAACACCATGGGCAAATGCTTGAGATGTTCAATCATTACAATGTCTGGCTGTGGCATATTTTATTATTGTTCAGTGCTGCTCGACCTGTCAGCGAGTTCCCGGGTTTCTTAAAAAATTTCGATTTAAAACAACAGTGGCTTTGGATTTCTGATAAAGAAATTCACTCAAGAACGGATGATGGGCGTTTAATCCCATTATGTGATTTTGTTGTGAAGGAAATCCGCTTATTCATTACCTACTTAAATGAATTTAAACAACTACACCCAGAGCATCAACCGTATATTCAAGAAATTTTAAGCAGTAAAAGACCCCTTCTCAGTGTCTATCAACATGGTCAATGGCAAGCCCTCAGCCCTCATTTAGTCAACAGTTTCACTCGTATTATGCAACTTGATCATGCCAATTGGCTTAGGCACACAGCTCGTGCATATCTCACCGAAAAAGCAGATGAAAACTTCATTCTGGCTTTGTTTGGGCATGAGCAAAACCAACAAGAAATGGGGCAAAAATTCTCAAGTCTTTCGCTTCAACAATATAAAGAACTCGCCAACTGCCTCAACGATATGCAGCACGCTTACCAAATTGATGGGATGTATGAACATGCTTAAACAAAAACATTATGCACATGAGCGCCGTGCTAAAGATAGAAATAAAAAACAAATGAAAGAGCGCTTACATATTCAATTGATTATTGAGGAGTTTCTCTCCCAAGAAAAATTACAACAGGCACAACAATCACAAAATTTCCCAGATCTCTATAACCAAGTGATTCAGCACTTAGAGCAACAAAAAGTAAGCTTTTCTTTAAAAAAGAGCTTTTATCAGCACTTCCGCAAACACATCATTCAATACAATCGCACCAATGATGCAGACTTACCACTGCCTACGCAGCACCTCGCTTCTATTCAACGAGCCTCTTTACTCTTTAATGAATCTTGGTTAGAGAATTCGAAATATCTCACATATTTAAAAGAGCGACTCTGGCGTTATTGGCATACTGTAGAATATTTTTCGGATGATGAAATTGTTGGCAATCTTCTTATAAGTGCAATCCTGTACGGCGGACTTTCACATCATTCAAGCTTGAATGCTTTACTTGAACATCTCAAATCTGATGAAGCAATCTACCATCTTCAGACCTTACAACTTCCGCTTCTATTCTTAGAACCTCAATCGCCGCAATATGGTGATTTATATGATCCTAAACAAACCTTAAGGAAATCTCGAAATTTTGTACCAGACCGGCTAACACAGCTCTGGATTACTCGATTTAAGACACAATTAATAGATATCCAACACGATTGTTACACTTATATCCGTTACGTTTTTAATGCCTTAGAGCTTTCTTTTAACCAGAAGAAATTTAATCAGCTTTTACAAACCTCCAGTCATTCATTTATGCAACTAGACAAGGTCAAATTAAGCCCTGCGCTTGCACAGTGTTTAACTGAAGAAATAGAAAGCTGTGGCTTAAGTCCAAGTGCTTTTAAACGCTATCTCTCACCTCAGCTAATACTTGACCACTCCGATCAAACTGAAGAACCACAGCCCCAAAATATCAACAACAGAGTAAAAGAGGAAAAATTACACACTGAAGATCCTCTTGAGGCACTTACTGCTTTGCATAAACAAATTTTGACGTTCTTTAAAAATAGGCATAAGACTACCTCGGATCTATGTAACCTGCTGCACAGCCAACATGCCTATCTTCCAGAAAATGCGAAACGGCTTGGGCTTTGGCTATTTAGCTTATTTCGTCCGACTACAGAAGATATTAAGCAAATCACAGAGCTTTATCAGCTCGATCAAAACAAGTACTTACTCTATATCAATCATCAGCAGAAGATTCGTCATTCTTCAATCTATAGTTATTACACTAAACTTGCCGAGTCATGGTTATTACATAGCACCGATTTTATAGAAGAATGCAATCTCAATGATCACCTAGAAGTGATCTACAAGCGTATGTTAAACGGCGTCGGTAAATCTAAATCACAAAAATTTGATCTCTTAAAACGTTTTCATCACTTTCAGCGTGTCATATTTGATGCTGATGTGTTCCCAATGCAGAATGAAAGGTTTCATTTAAGCTCACCGAAAGCCGAAATCATCTCTGCAAAAATATTCCAACAGATGCTTGCGCGACTTGAATACTATAAAAGCCCAAGCTATACAGCCCATGATTTAGAAATGCTCAGTATCGTATATACGATAGCGTTTCGTACGGGCATGCGGATTAATGAAATACTCGGCATGCGAATCAAGGATGTTGAAGGTATTCAAGCCAGTTCAATTTGGATACGTCCATATCGTGCAAAGCATCAACAACATTTACTTAAAACAGATAGTGCTGAACGCAATCTCAACGTTCAAATTCTACTAACTCAAGAGGAGCATCTTAAATTTCAACATTACTGTCAAGTACGGCGCCGTGCTTATAGGCCCAGTCAATACTTGTTCACGATGTGGAACAGTACTGAACGCCTTAAACCTAATATGGTGACACTTCCTTTTCAACGCATCCTAGATGCAATATTGCCTGGTCATCGTTATTCTTTTCATTCTTTACGGCATACTGCAGCGAATAACCTCGCTATAATTTTGACTATGGACTACGAGTTTGTAGTTGCATTCACGGACTATTCAAACGATCATTACAACCTCATCAGAAGTCATCTATTACGCTCTAAAGCACCACAAGACAGCTGGTATTTAATTGCGCACCTGCTCGGTCATATTGAACCAAACGAGACCTTCCGAAGCTATATCCATCTCAGCTATGTGATGGCAGGTTTTCAATTACGTCAATTTGATCTGATGCTTTCCACCCAAATTATTCAAAAAATCTGTCCAACTTTAATAACGCCGTTGAAACATGCTCAAGAGATCCACCTCAGCAGTTTTGACACTCAAATGCTTCAAGCGACTCATGTAATACCATTAGGCATAGATAAACAATCAAGTATGCCAATCAATAAAAAAGAAATTCAGCAAAAACCTACTGATGATTGCATCTATGGTACTGCTCGATCAGAATATCCGTCTGCACTGATCATAAAAATACTCAAAGCATTAGATCAATCTTATACACCTGAGCTTCTGTCTCAAAAGTATGACTTTCCAATTAAGACACTCATGCTGTGGCAACAAAATATACTTAAGCTCAAACAACTCAAAAATCGCAAGAACCGACCTCGCTTCATTATTGATGCTGATAAATCACAACGCATACTTCCACATATTGAAACCAAGGAAGAAAAAATAGTCTTAGAGTATTTTTTTAAACGGCTTAATAAATTGAAAAGTGATGATGCAAACATCTTAAATGCACTACATATTTTTGAAATGAAAGCCAACATTTCACATGCTGGATTAATCTTTAATAGTGCTGATATAAGGCTAGCAAATCGATTTTTGACAGGAATTTATTCTTTATTTCCAGAAAAATATTGGCAGATTGCTATATCTTCTGAAATCTCTGAGGAAAAGCTCATGGAACGACTGCAGTTTAAATTTCTATCTTGCAGCATGAACAGCAGTCTAAATAATTCTTTTAAGTTTGAGCTAGTATCCCAAAACAATGGAAAAGCACTAACCGTCTTACGCTATTGCATGTTGGTTTTACTGATCCTGTGTACGCCGTCGCAACCTAGATCATAGCTGATCTGGCTGATAACCTGAAAACTCATAAAAGTCATGCAACAATTGAGCATAGACATCTGAAAAATTTATTAAGTTTTCTGGTTGTAAACCATAATGGTCAAAATAGCGATCATCAATGAAATAAGCTAATCCTATGTGCGTGTTGAGATAGGTTGATACGCCCAGTTGCCGACAAAAGTCAGGATTATATTGCAACTGTAATTGCGTATTACAAATAATTTTTGAGGCTACAATTTTAGCTACATTGCGAATATTGAGATGGCGAATACTAGGATGCATCGATGTCACAATTCGACTCGAAGAATAATCCATCATGATCGTTTGGCCTTCAATTGATTTAGATTTTTATCAAGTAATGATTTAGTTGCTTCTCGTTTAACAAGTAAACATCTAAACTATATCTATATTTATATAAAAACATGACTAAAACGTCAAGTTTTTATTGTCTATTTGGCGGTAATAATGACACTTGAATTAGACTCGAATGAATTTAAGATTCGATTGAAAGAAGTCAGAAAGCTACGAAAGCTGACACAGCAAGAACTGGCGGAAAAAACGGGAATACCCGTAACCTCTATTGCGCATTTTGAGTCGGGCTCACGTAAACCTTCTTTAGAAAATTTTTATAAGCTCATTGTCGTACTTAATATATCAGCAGACTACATCCTAGGACGAAGTGAAGATATGAGTGCGTTAGGTGTTGATCCCCTTGTGAGCACCCTGCAAAAATTACCTGAGGTAGAGCGGAGAATGATTGAGAAATTCGTTATTTCTTTAGGTCATAATTAGATTCGACCCAGCATATAAAATCTGACGACTTGAAAATTAAAAAACCACCTAACGTGGTTTTTTTGCATAGCCCCGAAATGGATATAAACACATTGTGTGTTTGCTATGTGGAATTGATGATCTAGTATTGCCTAGATGGTTGTTTAAATAGTGATTATTCACTCCTACATTTAGCTTTGTAAGTTTTATACCACTCTTCAATTTCAGCTGTATCAAAATATACTGCTGCTTGACGAGTACTACATTCTTTCAATGGTCTTGGAAATGAAAGATCATTTTCGATGATTTTACGTAAGCAATCTCGTGTTACATTAAGCAACTCACAAACTTGGTTGTATTTTAAGCGAAATGGCTTCATATTGTGACAAACCACTGGTATATCTAAATCATCAAAATTTTTAACAGTACGTACAATACTACGACGAGTATGTGATGTATGTGCTCTAAAATGATCCAATTGAGGATCCTCGTTTAATAATAGAGAAACCATGCTATCAAAAAAAAATAATTCAAATCCCATCCGTCCTAAAACACAAAAAAAGTGATCACGTTTTTGTGTTAATGCTTAAGTAAAGACTCAATATAACCACTCCACCACTCCATGATTTCATATCGTTCTTCTAAGTGTGCCTCTTTATCATATGCTCCCTTGACCCCAGTTTTTAAATGAGCCAATGCTGATTCGATCACCTGCCATTTGTCACTATAGCGTTTATTCAAATTGGAGGATGCAATATGTCTAAATCCATGTGGATTTTGTTTTCCTCGATAACCTAATCGATTCAATGCCGCATTAAATGTTAAATTCGAAATTGGCTTATTAATGCTATCGCGACTTGGGAATAAGTATTCACTTTCAGGTGAAATTTTCTTTAGCTCCATCAATAATTTAATGACATGCTTGGACAAAGGAATCCCATGTTCGATACCTTTTTTCATTATATTTGAGGGACGTATCCACACCGCCTCATCAAAATCAAATTGCTCCCATTTCGCCTGTCGCAATTCCCCTGGACGAGGAAACATATGTATTAAAAGTTCTAAGCCTATTGCAATCGGTCTGGATGAGGAATTTCGAATTAATGAAATCATTTCTGGAAGCTGTTGAATAGCTACATGCTTCATACTTTGAGATTCCCCTTTCGCTAAATAATCACCAATCCCTTCCAATGGATTATATAAAATACCTTTTTTAAATTTTGCTAAACCATAAGCACCTGAGCAACATGAAATAAGCTTTTCAATTCTGTTATAAATTCCTTCATTCATTTGCTTGTTAGTAAAAAACTCCAACCATTCTGCTGGTGTAATTGATTTATATGGTCGATGTCCAAAGACAGGAATTAAATGTCGTTCAACCGATTGTTTTTCCTTTTTATAAGTATCAGCAGCCCAAGTCTGCTTTTTTCGCTCTAACCACTCATAAATAAGATGCGAGAATAAAGCCTTTTCCTCCTCAAGCTGAATTTTCTTAATCTCAACCTGTGTTTGAATTAGTATTTCACCTAGCGTCATGGCCTCTGCTTTTTCACGTGCTTGCGCATAACTTACAGATGGATAACTACCTAATCCTATCCATGCCCATTTTCCTTGATCATTCTTATATCGATATTGCCAATGTTTTTTGCCATTCGGTTTAACCCTACAATACAAACCTGGAATATCAGTAGGCTCACGATATTCTTTCGCTTTGGGTTTAAGTGTTTTATAAATTTCTTCAACACTTTTTTTTCGGCGAACCTTTGTATTCTGCGATACAGATCTTAGACGAATATCATCGTGAGTATTAACATCAAAAACATTCATAACTTATGGAATCTCCAGTGATTTTTTCCTTGGTGTATCCCTGAGTTATATTTTAAATTTAGGATACAAACAAGGATACACAGAGCGTGTTCCCATACGAAGTTATATAAGTTTAAACAAAGCAATAAAAAACCCTTAACTCTTTTAGAATTAAGGGTTTAGATCTTATATAAAGCTATATAAATATAAAATTTGGTGGGCCCAGACAGACTTGAACTGTCGACCAACGGATTATGAGTCCGCTGCTCTAACCAACTGAGCTATAGGCCCTACATGCTGAAAACTTTATTTATCAATAAGTTCAAGCGTCATGAATACTAGCTAAGATTTTTTTGAAAGACAAGTACTTTTATAACCACTTGAACACTTAGACAGCAATCATCATGACTTGATTCGACAGAAATTCTAGTTCTTTAAGACTTCAGTCTAAAGACATGCAGAAAAATGGGGTATATACAGATCAATTTAAGGCAGCCTAGCCTGAAATATTGACGTCAACCTCATAGAATAAGGCATATATTTGATAGATTTGACGTCTCAGTATATTTATAAAGTATCAAAAAATATTTGATAAAATATTAAAAATGATGGAAAAGGATATGAGCTGTACAATAAAGAAAAATTAGAATTGAGACTTCATTTCCTTTTCTTTACTCAAATCCTGCTTAATTTCGATGAAAGACCATACAATTATAAGCACTAAAATCAATAAAGAGACTACAAAGGCTGTAATGTATGTCATAGTTTTCAATCTCAGAGTAGAAAGAACAACAAAATAGAAAGGATTAACACCCCTTCTCTTCTTCGACAAAAGTCTAATAACTAAACTTTGCTCTGGATAGTCATTTTTTCACCATTTTAAGACTTTTTTTATATCTAATAATACTTTTTTAATATCAATATTTTTTTATTTATACATTTTAGCTCTTAATATTTCAGTTTAAAAAGATCAAGAAATTATAGATTTCTACATTATTTACACGTTTTATTTGCCAGCCTATTGACTGAATGGTCGAACAAGAAGAAATTATGCAATTCTCCACATATGGCTTTTACTTAATCTGTGCTTATGCTAAATAAATTCATTGGCGAATCTGCATTTAAACTTGCGGGTTGGCAATATCATGTCGAACCAGATGTACTCGAAGACAAACAGGTCATTATTGGCTTTGAACATACTTCAATGATGGATGCAGTGCTGTCGATTGCCCTCTTCCAGATTTATGATCTTAAAATTCATACCTTAATCAAAAAAGAACTATTTAAAGGACCTTTCAAACCGCTATTAAAAGCTGTCGGCGGTATTCCTGTTGACCGCAAGGCCAATAAAGATATCGTGACCCAGATGGTGGAGCATTTTCAGAATAATGAAAAGTTTAATCTGGTGATTGCACCAGAAGCGACACGTGCCAAGCAAGGTGAAGCACGTAAACCGATCCGTACCGGCTTCTGGCATATTGCCAAAGCTGCCAATGTGCCGATTGTGTTGCTATATGCCAATTCCAGAACCAAACAAGGTGGCATTTTAGGCAAAATCTATCCAACAGATCTGGCTCAAGATCTGGCCTTAATCAAACAGCTCTATAAAGATAAAGTGGATCTGGATATTGTCATTCCGGAATAAGCTCAGTAACAGTGCTCGACATGAACAGATCCTTTGCTGTTCATGTCCTCCTAAAGCATTTGTATAAATTTGAAAAATAAAATCAAAAACTGCACTATAGCATTCCCCTTTTCTATCAATTTAATACAATTTTTTTGTTTTATCCTGAAATCTCAAATCCAGACACTTTTTTTTAAAAAAAAGCTTATGGTAGAATTTCGGCATTCTGATAGGCATACAGCCAATCTACAAGGAGCAAAGTTCGCATGGCGGGTCATTCCAAGTGGGCCAATATTAAGCATCGTAAAGCAAAACAAGATGCGAGTCGTGGTAAGCTTTTTACCAAATATATTCGTGAATTAACCACTGCGGCAAAACTCGGTGGTCCAGATGCAGGTAGCAACCCTCGTCTGCGTGCGGTGGTTGAAAAAGCATTATCTGTAAATATGACACGTGATGTGATCAACCGTGCCATTCAACGTGGTGCGGGTGGCGAAGATAACGACGACCTGAAAGAAGTGACCTATGAAGGTTATGGTGTAGGTGGTGTTGCTGTTCTGGTAGAGACCATGACAGACAACCTGAATCGTACTGTTCCTGATGTTCGCCATTGCTTCTCAAAAACCAATGGTAACTTAGGTACTGCCGGTTCAGTGGCTTATCTGTTTACCAAACGTGGCGAGATCACTTTTGAAGATGTTTCTTTAGAAGATCAAATCATGGAAGTAGCTTTGGAAGCAGGCGCGGAAGATATTGAAATTGCTGAAGATGAAATTCTGGTAATTACCACGCCTGAAAGCTTTGGTGATGTACAGGATGCGCTCACTGCAGCAGGTCTGAAGTCTGACAATGCTGAAGTGGTGATGAGCCCTTCAACCAAAGCTGAAATTACAGATGTTGATCAAGCCAAAATGATTTTGAAAATGATCGATATGTTTGAAGATTTAGATGATGTTCAAAACGTATATACCAACGTAGAGTTTACTGATGAAGTGATGGCGCAATTAGACGCTTAAGCTTGATCAAAACTAAAAACGCACCCTTGGGTGCGTTTTTTATAGTTGTCTACTACTCTCGCCTAGGATCAAACTTTATTGAGTAGTCCGCTACAGTTAAAGACATTATATTCTTTAATGACAAAGCTCGAATGCAGTGCAACCACATGCTCAATTTTCCCAATACGCTTGAGTAAAATTTCACTATAATTTTCCATATCTCGCGCCACTACTTCGACAATAAAATCCGCAGACTGGCCGGTGACCAAAAAGGCATTAATCACTTCGGGAATACTTTCCAGTTCTTCCAGAAATTTAGCAAAAGTATCACTATCATGTTTACTTAGCGACACCTGTAACAGTACATGCAGCGTGAAACCTAATTTCTGATAATTAATTTCACGCTTTAAGCCACTGATAATATTGTGATCGATCAAGTGTTTGATCCGGCGATGGACTGAACTCACAGATAAATTTACCCGCTCTGACAGTTCATTCAGATTGACATCCTCATGGGTCAATATTTCTAGAATATGTTTATCGAAACGATCCAGTTCCATTTTTATACTCTTTCTTAATAATCAATAAAAATAGCAAAATATTGCGCTCTCCCTGTTATACAATATTTATTTATTTTTCACAAAGCTTTCATATTCTGAAAATATTTTCCAAATCTTCTGCCATTTTATAAAGTAACTTTCAATCCTGAACCAGATAACCGTTAATCATATAATTCTAAAAAATGACCAATGGTAATTTCTATTAATTATTTATTTTTTAATAGTTTAAGTTTAATTAGTCCAGTAAAATATAAGCCAGACCTTCAAGTACCCGCACAGTTCAGCCACTTATCTTTTACAAGTGTATAGAAATAGATTAAAACAAAGCCGCACTAAAAATAAAAATAGCATTTTTCAAAAATATTAAATAAGGAATGCTCATGGCTTCTAAAATTTTAAGTTTGATTAAAACCAAGGTGAGTCCTGTCTTAACGGCTGAAACACAAACTAAAAGCCTGTTAGGTGGCTTATTCGCTGGAACAGCCTCAGGTACGCTTAGCAATCTCATTGGCAGTCTAAACAGCTCTAATTCACAACCTTCCGTGAGCTCATTATTAAACAGCCTTCTCTCTGGACATAGTCTGAACAGCGCAAATCTGAGCAATTTATTAATTCAGTTGTCTGGTTCAAATGCTTCGAAGTTAGATATTCAGAGTCTGATCAGCAGCTTAACCCAATCCAATGGGGGCAGTTTAATATTGGCCAGATCACCAATTTATTGAATGGCCTAATGGCGAACAATAGCAGCAATCTGGATATTGGTGCTATTTCCAAACTCGTCGGCGGTCTCATCGGCGGTAATGGCGAGATCGATATTGCACAAATCGCTCAGCTGGTCAGCGGCCTGATCGGCGGTTCTGGTGGTTTAGGTAATATCGACATTGCTGCGATTGCAGATCTGGTCAGTAACCTGATTGCTGGCAATGGCGAGATTGACATTGCACAAATCGTTCAGTTGGTTGGTGGTATAATCTGCGGTTCTGGTGGTTCAAGCAACATCGACATTGCTGCAATTGCAGATCTGTTCAGTAACCTCATCAGTGGTAATGGCGAGATTGATATTGCGCAAATTGCCCAACTGGTGAGTGGTCTCATCGGTGGTTCAAGCAACATCGACATTGCTGCGATTGCAGATCTGGTCAGCAACCTCATCGGCGGTAATGGCGAGATTGATATTGCACAAATTGCCCAACTGGTGAGTGGTCTCATCGGTGGTTCAAGCAACATCGACATTGCTGCGATTGCAGATCTGGTCAGCAACCTCATCGGCAGTAATGGCGAGATTGATATTGCACAAATCGTTCAGCTGGTTGGTGGTCTGATTGGTGGGTCTGGTGCACTAGGTGATATCGACATCGGCGCGATTGCAGATCTGATCGGCGGTTTAATCGGCGGCAATACAGGCAATGATTTTGATATCGGTGCTATCACAGATTTAATTAGCGGTTTTGTCGGTGAGAATGCAGCGGGGGATTTTGATCTCGATGGCTTTACCGATTTACTCAGCGGCCTGATCGCGAATGGCTCAAATGGCATAGATTTAGGAGGATTATTGGGTCATCTCAATCTAGATAGTGATCTGGATCTGGGTACTCTGATCGAAGGAATTTCCTCTGCTTCAAACGGGTTTGATCCAGGGAGCATTGCCGGAGGCATTGGGCAATTGATTGATAATAGCTCTTCGATTGAATTACCCGATCCAGGTGATCTGGTCCAAGATGTGGGTGCCACAGATTCCAATATTGACTTGTCTGCTATTCTGCCTGACATTCAAGATACGATTCAAAATATCAGCAGTGGTGGTGGTTCATCCAGCTTTGATTTTGGTTCACTGTTCAATCACTTTAGTAAAAATATTGATATCGACCCAAATAATCCTTGGGGTTAATCATCATCTCATTAAAAACGCGCAAATGCGCGTTTTTAATTTTAGGATTTGCCTTGAAGCTTATACACCACGCCAGTCTACTCGCGCATTGCGTTCGGTTCGGTAAATACGACAAATATATTCACCCAGAGGCAACGCATTTAAATGCTGCTGATAATCACGATATTCTTCGGACAAGGTTTCAAAATTTTCTTTTTCCCATGGCGTCCCCGGAATCGCCAATAATGGAGCAAGCATAGAACAGACAGCAATATCCGCCAGACCTAAACGATTTCCGACAAAATAATGTCCACCTTGACTAACCAGCATCTGATTGAGTTGCTGTACAGTGACATCAATATGCTGTTTGGATTCCGCCACAGTTTCCTCATTCAATGCATAACCTTTGGCGACCATCGCTTTTAATAAAGGTTTAGAAAATTTTTCAAACTGGCGCAAATAGCCCTGCTCACCAATTAAAATATCGAGAGATTCATGATCGGAAGTCAGCGCTTGAGATAACATCCAGCGGCGGACATGACGACCCAGCTCCAGAGTAATTTCATTAATTTCTAAGGCTTTATTTCGAAAATGTCCTTCAGCATACAATAAACGATGTTCTGGATAAGTATCATCCAGATAAAGCGCAATCTGGGTTGAATCTGCAATCCATTTGTCCTGATCGCGCAAAATAGGCAGACGATTCTGTCCTGTTTTCAGTCGGGCAAAAGCCCGATGTACGCCGGGAATCAGGTTGTGAGCAACATAGTACAGCTCTTTATGGTCCAGCATCCAACGTGCTTTTTCGCAAAAGTGAGATAAAGGAAACTGGTATAAAGTTCGCATGCATGCTCCATGTTTATCGTTATTGGATCAGGGCGTATAGGCCGCTGTTTTATTCAGATACTTTAGTCACTCAATTTTAGAAAAACAATGTGATTTTTATCCAAAAGTACAATACTGGCTGATTATTCCTCTATATTCGGCGGACTCATAATAAATCCGGGAAAGCTCAGCGGAGCTTTTAAGTTATAAGAAGCATTTGATTGCAATAAACCACAAGTGCATGACCTGACTTTAGCCGTGCTTTCATGTAAAATCGGGGGCAATTTTTATATAACGCTTTTGTGAGTTATTTCATGGGTTTTAATTGCGGTATTGTCGGCTTGCCGAACGTTGGCAAATCTACACTTTTCAATGCTTTAACCAAAGCTGCTATTGCTGCAGAAAACTTCCCGTTCTGTACCATTGAACCAAATACCGGCATCGTGCCTGTTCCTGACCCACGTTTAGACAAATTGACAGCAATTGTTAAACCGCAGCGCGTGATTCCAACGTCTATGGAATTTGTGGACATCGCAGGTCTGGTCGCTGGTGCTTCTAAAGGTGAAGGCTTAGGTAACCAGTTCCTGGCCAACATCCGCGAAACTGATGCAATCGCTCACGTGGTACGTTGTTTTGAAGATGAAAACGTCATTCATGTGAATGGTCGTATTGATCCACTGGATGATATCGCCACGATTAATACAGAACTCGCGCTTGCAGATCTCGACGCGGTGGCGAAAGCGATTACCCGTTTGACTAAATCTGCCAAAGGTGGTGACAAAGAAGCAATTGCTACTAAAGCAGTATTGGAAAAAATCCAGCCTTTACTCGATGAAGGCAAACCGGCTCGCGCAGCGGATCTGGATGATGACGAACGTAAACTGGTACGTGGCTTTGGCTTAATGACGCTTAAACCAACCATGTATATTGCCAACGTTGCTGAAGATGGTTTTGAAAATAACCCGCATTTGGATGCAGTGAGAAAATTGGCTGCTGAAGAGAATGCAATTGTCGTACCTCTTTGCAACCAGATTGAAGCGGAAATTTCATTGCTTGAAGATGAAGACCGTGCTGAATTCCTGGAAGCGATGGGCATGGAAGAACCTGGTTTAAACGTGGTGATTCGTGCAGGTTATTCACTACTTGGCTTACAAACTTACTTCACCGCAGGTGTACAGGAAGTTCGTGCCTGGACTGTGAAAATTGGTGCAACTGCACCGCAAGCCGCTGGTGTAATTCATACCGACTTTGAAAAAGGCTTTATCCGTGCAGAATGTATTGCTTATGATGATTTCGTGCAGTACAACGGCGAAGCGGGTGCAAAAGAAGCCGGTAAATGGCGTCTAGAAGGTAAAACCTATATCGTTCAGGATGGCGACGTTTTACATTTCCGTTTTAACGTCTAAGTATTTACTGTATGAAAAAGCTCCATCTGGGGCTTTTTTATGGCCTAGGAAATAAGATGACCGAGCGTAGAAAACTTACAGGCAACGCATAATTCACACATATTAACAATAATGATAATTATTCTCATATAAAAATATTAAATTCAGGCGTATGTTAAATCTAATGAAAAATAACATGACTTCATTCTAGCAAAGGAATCCTGACCATGAGCTATACCCTGCCTGTACTGCCATATCCCTATGATGCCCTAGAGCCTCATATCGATAGCAAGACCATGGAAATTCATCATAGCAAGCATCATCAAACCTATATTAATAATATCAATGCAGGGATCGCAGGAACCGAATGGGAAGATTTATCGGTCGAAGCCTTAATTAGCAAATTCAATGAAGTACCGCAGCAATTAAAACAGAACGTGATCAATAATGCCGGTGGACATGCCAATCACTCCCTGTTCTGGACAGTCATGAGTCCAGACGGTGGCGGCCATCCAGAAGCTGAAATTGCAAAGGCCATTGAACATGAATTAGGCGGATTCGAGGCATTTAAAGACACCTTTACCCAGGCAGCACTGAGCCGTTTTGGTAGCGGTTGGGCCTGGCTGAGTGTTGCGCCAGATCAAACACTTATTGTAGAAAGCAGCGTCAATCAGGACTCTCCACTGATGTATGGCAATATTCCCATTTTAGGTCTGGATGTCTGGGAACATTCCTATTATTTGCACTATCAAAACCGTCGTCCGGAATATATCTCGGCTTTTTTTAATGTCGTGAACTGGCAAGAAGTGAATCGTCGTTATCTGGAAGCATTGAACACGCTTTAGCTTTAAATATTTAAGGAGATCGACCATGTCTACACCTATTCTGATTAAGCGCATAATTGGCAGCACACTCCTGATCTGTGGTGTATTTGTGATTTTATTAGAACATGTGTGGATACCCTCTTTTTAGAGTCTTGCTGTTGTCTCATCCTAAAAAAGCCAGTCTGAATGACTGGCTTTTATGCTTATAACTAAATGGCTAAAGGTTTATTGCATATTAGCAATCGCGGTGCCTTTTTGTTTGGGATCAGTATTTCCCAATTCAGGATTATCAATCGCATTCTGACATTGCAGTTTATCCCGCTCATAATCCGCCTGCTTTTGTTCCAGACTGCTGCCATTGTCGATCACGGTACGCGCCCAGATTTCCAGACTGGTTAAGGCTTTACGACACAGAGCATATTTACCTTCAGTCACCGAATCGGTCATTTTGACATTAATACGCCAGTCTGTGCTCAGCTTACGTGCCGGTTGACGCACCTGGGTTTCCAGCTGATCCACTTCTTTATTATAAACCAGTGGATCGACTTTATTGATCAGTTGCCATGCCGCATTGGCATAGGTGGTCGCATCATTAGTCAGTTTAGGTGCCGGTTTAATTTCTGGCTTATCAGTCGATTGACTGTCATTCCCACACGCTTGTAACAACAATGCAGTGCTCATTAAAGCAGCTGTCAGCATCGTACGTGTCTTGAACATCCACATATCAGGCTCGCCAATTTAAACATTTCGGCACTATGCTATTAAATTCACGTAGAATACACAATCTTCATTTGACCCATCGTTCAACTCTCCTTCAAGGTGTGTCGTGTCTGAACAGAATCAACTCGCTACGCAACCTGCTGGCTTCTGGCAAGGTGCAAAAGATAGCCAAGCGATCATCTTCACTTATTTACCAGTGTCGTTTGCTTTTGGCGTTTCAGCCACTCAGTTTGGCTTTACGGCTTGGGAAGCGCTGTTTCTTTCCTGCTCGATGTATGCAGGTGCCAGCCAGTTCCTTGTGGTCGCACTTTTAGGCAGTGGCACATCTATCTGGATGACGGCATTAACGGTGATTGCCCTAGACATTCGGCATTTGCTCTATGGCCCTGCGCTGCAAAACCTGATTCAAGACCGGCTGAATTTAAAGAAAACTGCGATCTGGTCTTGGGGTCTGACCGATGAGGTTTTTGCTTCCGGCATGATCAAGCTCTCGCAACGGCGTCAGGAATGGTCTGAATCCTGGATGCTGGGTTTAAGCCTGTTTAGCTGGATGTCCTGGGCATTGGGATCTTTTCTCGGTGGTTTATTTGCCGATCAGGTCAGCAATCTGCCGCAATTCTTGCAAGCGGCTCTAGACTTCCTGTTACCTGCGCTGTTCCTGAGTTTCCTATTGGCTGCTTTTGAGAAGAAACATACTTTTGTTGTGGCTGTCACCATTCTGGTTTCTGCTGTGGCCTGTTACTTTATTGATCTGTCTGCCGCGATTTTCATTGGCATCAGTTCTGGTATTTTTGCCGGCCTGTTCAAGCACTATATCTTAAAACAGCCAGATCCTGAACATGCAGGAGATCAAGCATGAATCTAGAGATTATTCTGGTCGGCATTGTCGTCGGGATCGCCAATTTCGTCTCACGCTTCGGGCCTTTTTTTGTGATTCAGAAATTTCAGCAAGGCTCACAAAAACGCGGAGCATTGTGGCTAAAAATTGCCTTGGGTTCAATCGGCATTGCGGCAATCAGCTCCATGCTGGTAGTTGCTACCTTACCGCCATTATTAGCAACACCGAATAAAAGTATTGCGATGCTGGTCGGATTTATCGTACTCACTGCGCTTTACTTTAAATTCAAACGCATCGTGATGGCGACCCTGACCGCAGCACTGACCTATGGTCTGGTTTATACTTATGTGCCGATGACGTTTTAAGCTTGAACTGACTGATCAATCAAGATAAAGACTTATGCTTATGGAATAGTATAGGTCTTTATTATATAAAAATAATTAGCTGATCCCTATTATTTTTCCTGAAAGAAAAAGCTCAAATAAAATCATTTCCGTATTCTTTTATACTTTTTTAATACTCGACCAGTTGTAGATAGAAAAAAGCTATTGCCAAAACAGGATATACCGTCTTCAAATCAGTCTGACAGATCAGTGACATGACAATTACGCCTTACTTACCTCCAGAAAAACTTTATAAATAAAACTGTTGGACAATATCACAATTTTGTATGAATCTTGGCTTAACTGCCGGCTCAGTTCTGCTATGCTAAAAGTCCATAAAATCAAGCATGGATGACACACATGAGCGTGACTATTGGTACTCCCCTGCAAGCTTCTGCCTATAAAGTTCTATTATTGGGTTCTGGTGAACTGGGCAAGGAAGTGGTGATTTCACTACAACGTCTTGGGGTCGAAGTTCATGCTGCTGACCGTTATGAGCATGCACCTGCCATGCAAGTCGCGCATTATTCCTATACCTTGAATATGGCCGATGCTGAAGAATTAAAACAATTGATCCATCAAATCCAGCCGCATTTAATCGTTCCTGAAATTGAAGCCATTGCCACACAAGTACTGGTTGACGTTGAAGAACAAAATATTGCGACCGTCATTCCTTCGGCTAAAGCAGTCAATCTGACCATGAACCGCGAAGGCATTCGCCGTCTGGCCGCAGAAGAACTGGGGCTGCCAACTTCAGCGTACCGATTTGCTGACACTTTAGAGTCCTTCCGTGCTGCCTGTGATGATGTCGGCTATCCAAACTTTGTCAAGCCGGTCATGTCCTCTTCTGGCAAAGGCCAGTCTCGGGTAAAAAGCTTTGCAGAGGTAGACGCGGCTTGGGAATATGCGCAAACTGGTGGACGCGTCAATCAGGGTACGGTGATTGTCGAATCGCAAATTGACTTTGATTTTGAAATTACCTTATTGACTGTTCGTGCAAAAAATCCGGCAACCGGCGAGATCGAAGCCTCTTATTGCGATCCGATCGGACATCGTCAGGACTCGGGCGATTATGTCGAAAGCTGGCAACCTCAGCCGATGACTCCGGCAGCGCTAGAGGAATCTAAACGCATTGCCCACAAAGTCACCACAGCACTGGGGGGTTGCGGAATCTTTGGTGTAGAACTCTTTATCAAAGGCGACCAAGTATGGTTTAGTGAGGTTTCTCCTCGTCCACACGATACCGGACTGGTAACACTTGCCTCTCAATTCCAAAGCGAATTTGAATTGCATGCACGTGCGATTTTAGGCCTGCCGGTCAATACCACACGGCATAGTGTGGCTGCCAGCGCGGTGATTTATGCCGGGGTAGATGATCGTAATCTTTCATTTTCTGGCCTGAATCTTGCTTTAGCAGACGGCAATACTGATTTGCGCCTGTTTGGCAAACCTGAAGGCTTCGAACGGCGTCGCATGGGCGTTGCGACTGCACGTGCTGAAAGCATTGAACAGGCACGCGAACTGGCACTTCAGGTCGCAAATCAAGTTAGCATTAATCAAAACTAAGCTGAAATACCAACGGACCACTGTTCATGATCAATACCTTACCTCTGCTGAATTACATTAAAAGTAACCATGACATTAAAGCCATCAATCAATGGCGTAGTGATGTCGAAAATCAGCTACAGGAGAGTTTTGAAAATGGACAGTCGATTCGGGATATTATTCTGGCACGTTCCAATCTGATTGATGAAGCACTGCAATTTCTCTGGAAATATGCCGAACTGGATCAAACCGATTTGGCCCTGTTTGCTGTCGGAGGTTATGGTCGCCGTGAAATGCTGCCTTATTCTGATGTCGACCTCATGATCCTGTCAGAAGACGAGATTAGTCCAGAGCAGGAACAGCTGATTTCTACCTTCATTTCATTACTCTGGGATGTCGGTAATTTCAAACCGGGGATCAGCGTGCGTACCATCAATGATTGTGTCAGTCAGGCCAGTAGTGATCTCACCGTTGCCACTACGCTAATCGAAGCACGCCTGATTATTGGCAATGAGAACCTGTGCAAATGGCCACGGCGCATCGTGTCACGCACCTGGACCGATAAAACCTTCTTTGATGCCAAAATGGATGAGCAGCATAAACGCTATGCTCAGCACAACAATACCGAAAGCAATCTGGAACCGGATATTAAAAATGCACCGGGCGGTATCCGCGACATCAACCAGATCGGCTGGATTGCCAAACGACATTTCCGCGTCAACCGGATTTATGATCTGGTACATCTGGGTTTTATTTCAGAATTTGAACTGGGTGTGCTCGAAGAAGCTGAAAGTTTTCTCTGGGAGATTCGCCATCACCTGCACCGCCTGACCAAGCGTGACGAAAACCGCTTATTGTTCGATTATCAGCGTGATATTGCGGCTAAATTCGGCTATGTGCGTGATGAGGCGCATCATCCGAACTATCCGATCGAACAGTTTATGAAGCGCTATTATCGCAGCGCACAGCAAGTCTCTACACTCAATGAAATGCTGTTGGCCTACTTCAATGAATCTGTGATTACCCCACGTTTACCGCAATATGAACGCCAGATTGAGGAAATTAATGAAAATTTCAAACTGGTCGATGGCAAGTTAGCAGTTCAGCATCACAAGATTTTCTCGGAAAATCCAAGCGCGATTCTGGAAATTTTCTACCTGTTGGCCAATCGTCCTGAAATTCAGGGCATTCGTGCGCGTACCTTACGCCTGCTGACCTTGGCAGGAAAACGCATTGATCAGGATTTTCGTGATAATCCGGTGCATCAGGCGCTGTTTATGGCGATTATCCGCTCACCGCCTCGACTCTACGACACCCTGGTGACGATGAAGCGTTATGGCGTACTGGGTAATTACATCCCGGCCTTTGGGCAAATTCTGGGCCTAATGCAATATGACCTGTTCCATATCTATACGGTCGATGCACATACCTTATTGTTGCTACGCAATTTAAATCGCTTTAAAGCACCTGAATTTGCCAAGGAATTTCCTGTGGTCAGTTCAGTGTTCCAGCGCCTGACCCGTCGTGACATTGTATATCTGGCAGCTCTTTTTCATGATATTGCCAAAGGTCGTGGCGGTGATCATAGTGAGCTTGGAGCAGCCGATGCCATTAAATTCTGCCGTAGCCATGGCTTTACCGAACGCGAAAGTAATCTGGTGGCCTGGCTGATCCAGAATCATCTGGTGATGTCTGTGACTGCGCAGAAAAAAGATATTTCCGACCCGGATGTGGTCAAAGAATTCGCAGAAAAAATGGGCGATATGGAGCATCTGGACTATCTGTATACCCTGACAGTTGCGGATATCAATGCCACCAATCCCAAGCTCTGGAATACCTGGCGCGCATCCTTGATGCGTCAGCTCTATACGCAGGCGCGTGATGTGATCCGTTCTGGTCTCGGCCGTCCGGTCGATTATCAGATGCTGATTGAAGACACCAAGTTTGAAGCCAGTGAACGTCTGGTCGAGCATTTCTCGCTCTATGATGTTGAAAAAGTCTGGCAGGAACTGGGTGATGATTATTTCCTGAAAGAAACCGCGGATGAAATTGCCTGGCATACCCGCGCCATTTTACAACATGGCGATAATCCTGCGCCTTTGGTGCTGATGCGGGCGCATCGAAAATATGCTCAGGATGCGGTACAGATCTTTATTTATACTCAGGATAAACCGAACCTGTTTGCGACCACAGTTGCCATTCTGGATCGTATGAATCTGGATGTTCAAGATGCGCGGATTATTACCGCGACCAAAGCTTTTAGTCTGGATACCTATGTGGTGCTGGATCGCTTTGGTACCTTACTCACCGACCCTGAACGGGAAGCCACCGTCATTGAAGCCCTGAAAGACGCTTTGAGCCATTCAGATGAATATCCGGGTCTGATGCAACGCCGCATTCCGCGTCAACTCCGTCATTTCGATATTGAAAATACAGTCGATATTACGATGAATGCGGCTCTGGATCAGAATATGGTCGAAATTGCGACTCTGGATCATCCTGGTTTACTTGCCAAAATTGGCGGTTTATTTATGATGCAAGGGCTGGATATCCACTCTGCCAAAATTGCCACACTTGGCGAACGTGCTGAAGATATTTTCTTTGTCACCAAAAAAAATGGCATCCCGATGAGCCCGACTGAGTCTCAAGAATTTGCAGCTGCACTCAAAGCTGCCCTGGATGAGGCTTCACATCAGGTCAGCGGTCAACACTAACACTCTGCTCGGTAACACATTTCATGAACTCTAGCTTGTCTTTATTGCACCCTTATCCCTTTGAAAAGTTAAATCGGCTTTTTGCGGATATCCAGCCTGCAAATATGCCATTAATTCCCCTGTCGATTGGCGAACCAAAGCATCCTGCACCGGAATTTGTGAAACAGGCGATTATTGATAACTTTAAACATTTATCGACTTATCCCAACAGTAAAGGTCTTCCCGAACTACGTGAAAGTATTGCCAACTGGTTAAGCCGCCGCTTTAAGCTGAATAGCATCAGTGCAGACAGCAATATCCTGCCCGTTTCCGGTACACGTGAAGCAATTTTCTCTTTTGTACAAGCCTTGGTGAACCGAGAAGAGGCACCTTATGTGGTGATGCCGAACCCGTTCTACCAGATTTATGAAGGTGCGACGCTGCTCGCAGGTGCCAAACCTTATTTCATCAACTGTACTGAGGAAAATAATTACCTCGGTGACTTTGATGCCGTTCCAGCAGAAGTCTGGGAAAAAACCGCATTATTATTTATCTGCACGCCGGGCAATCCAACGGGTGCGGTGCTGTCTAAAGAACAGTTTAAAAAGCTGATTGCGCTGTCAGATCAATACAACTTTGTCATTGCTTCAGATGAATGCTATTCGGAATTGTGGTTTGATCAGGCACCCGCGGGTTTACTGGAAGTCTGTGCTGAAATCGGTCGTGATGACTATAAAAACTGTGTGGTATTTCACTCGCTGTCTAAACGCTCCAATCTGCCGGGCATGCGTTCAGGTTTTGTCGCCGGTGACGCAACTTTGCTAAAACCGTATTTGCAGTATCGTACTTATCACGGTGCAGCGATGCCGGTACAGCACCAACTGGCTTCTATTGCTGCCTGGAACGATGAAGCCCATGTGGAAGACAACCGGGTGCAATACCGCGCCAAATTTGATTTGTTCCAGCAAGAACTCGGTCACCTGCTGCCACTGAAAAAACCGGATGCCGGTTTCTACTACTGGCTCAAAGTCGACAATGATGAAGCCTTTGCCAAAATGCTGATGGAAAAAGCCCATATTAAAGTTCTGCCGGGCCGTTATCTGTCTCGTGATACGCAACAAGGTAATCCGGGTGAAAATCATGTACGTTTAGCTCTGGTTGCTGATCTGGCACAATGTGAACAAGTCATTCAACGTCTAAAAGCGATTCTCTAGACTTAAGTCATAATCAAAAAAACCACTGTAAATACAGTGGTTTTTTATAAAAATGCAATACGATCAATTTTAATCCAGCACTCAAAAATTCTTTCATGTCTCAAAATAAAGTTTAGAGTACTTTTTCGATTTCAACTTCAAGATCTTCAGGCTTGGTCGTCGGTGCAAAACGGTTCAAAACCTTACCATCACGTCCAATCAGAAACTTGGTAAAGTTCCATTTAATCCCATTTCCTAAAATACCTTTGGAATTATTGGTCAAATAACGGAAGATGGCATGCGCTTCAGGGCCTTTAACATCCACTTTGGAAAACATCGGGAAAGATACCCCGTAATTTTTCTGGCAAAACTCACCAATCTGTTCATTGGAACCTGGATCCTGACCGCCAAACTGGTTGCATGGAAATCCTAAGACCTCCAGACCTTGATCTTTATATTTCTCGTAAAGCTTCTCTAATCCTGAGAATTGTGGGGTAAAGCCACATTTACTTGCTGTATTCACGATTAAAAGTACCTTGCCTTCATAATCTGCAAGCTGTTTGCTTTTACCATCTAACAATTCAGCTTCAAACTGATAAATGCTGGTCATGGATAGGTTTCCTCATCATTTTTTTCTTGTGTTTCTAATTCTAAAGAAGCCGAGTTTACACAATAACGTAAGCCCGTCGGTTCTGGACCATCAGGGAAAACATGCCCTAAATGTGCGTCACAATGATGACAAACAATTTCAGTTCTGACCATCCCGTGTGAAGTATCAGGTAATTCTTCTATGACTGAACTGCTCAGGGGACGGTAAAAGCTTGGCCAGCCACAACCACTGTCAAATTTGGTTTCTGAAGTAAATAAAGGTTCACCACAACAGCGACATACGTAAACACCATCTTGTTTGGTATTCCAGTATTTCCCGGTAAATGCGGGTTCGGTTCCCTTTTGGCGTGTAATACGGAACTCTTCAGGTGATAACTCTCTTTGCCATTCTCTGTCTGTTTTATTGAGTTTTCCCATGATTGCGTACCTTTTTATCTTGCTATTTAAAATAGGATAATCCTATATTTACGTGATTCAATTTAAAAATTCTAGTGTTTATTTAACAATTTACAAAAGACCTATAATAGCCAAAAAAGCAAAAAGTAAGCAAATATGCAAAAACAAAGTAAGCAACTTATGTACTAAATGCTTTTTTGTGAGCAAATTTAGTGTTAAGCTTAGTCATATTCTTGCTCAGGATTAAAAAATGTCGCAAAAAAAGAGCGTGATTTTTAAAAATCTGTTACCTGTGATTAAACAGTATCAACAGCTAGGATTTACCCATGAAAGAATTGTTGCTTTACTCAGAGATGAACATCATCTCGATCTAGTCACAACTGAGACATTTAAAAGTTATTTATATCGTTATGCAAAAGTGACCTCCACTCCTTCCGAGAACATCAAAATGCCGAACACTTTCCAAACCCCTCGCGAGATCAAGAAATCATCTAAGCTCGAGCATGTATGCTACGACATTCGCGGACCTGTGTTACGAGCGGCCATCGAGATGGAAGAAGCCGGTCACAAAATTATCAAATTAAATATTGGCAATCCTGCCCCATTCGGTTTTGAAGCCCCACAAGAAATTATCAACGATGTGGCTTTAAACCTGCCAAATGCGATTGGCTACACGGATTCCAAAGGGATTTTCCCGGCGCGTAAGGCGATCTGTCAGTATTATCAGCAAAAAGGCATTCTGGATATGCACGTCAATGACGTTTATATCGGCAATGGTGTGTCTGAACTGATTGTTATGGCCATGCAGGGTCTGCTGGATGATGGCGATGAAATGCTGATTCCAATGCCAGATTATCCACTCTGGACGGCAGCAGTGAATCTGTCTGGCGGTACTGCGATCCATTATAAATGTGATGAAGAAAATCACTGGTATCCAGATATTGCTGATATGGAAAGCAAAATCACGCCAAATACCCGCGGTATTGTGATTATCAACCCGAATAACCCGACCGGTTCGGTTTACCCACGTCATGTGTTGCAACAAATCGTCGACTTGGCCAAGAAATATGACCTGATTTTATTTGCTGACGAAATCTACGACAAAATTATTTACGATGGGATTGAGCATGTTGCTGTAGCAGCTCTGGCTGGCGATCAGCTCTGTGTTTCGTTTAACGGTTTATCTAAAGCCTATCGTATTGCTGGTTTCCGTTCCGGCTGGATGGCCATTACCGGCAATAAAGCACGTGCAGCAGACTATATCGAAGGTCTGGATATGCTTGCATCGATGCGTCTGTGTGCCAACCATCAGGCACAATATGCAATTCAGACTGCACTGGGCGGTTATCAGTCGATTAATGACCTGATTCGCCCAGGTGGCCGCTTATATGAACAGCGCAATATTGCCTGGGAAATGCTGAACGAGATTCCAGGTGTGTCTTGTGTTAAACCTGAAGGCGCAATGTACTGCTTCCCGAAACTGGATCCGAATGTGTATCCAATTCAGGATGATGAAAAACTGATGCTGGATTTGTTACGTGCAGAGAAAGTACTCTTGGTTCAAGGGACAGGCTTTAACTGGCCGACACCGGATCATTTCCGTGTAGTGTTCCTGCCAGCTGAAAATGAACTGCGTGAAGCCATTACCCGTGTTGGCCGTTTCCTGGCCAAGATGCGTTAATTCTTGAAATAGACAATATAAAAAACCGCGTTGATACGCGGTTTTTTATTTCTCTGAAAAAATTCAGGCTTTTGACTGATGAAATCTTAAAAATCATACCGGTTTCTTTGAGCAAATTTCTGCACTCAACGGTTTCTTATCAAGTGATTTCTCCTTAATCACGAAGATTCATGTTATTTTTTAACCAAATATAAAACTTTATGAGTACACGGATGTCCTCACACACAATTAAACTCAGCCTGTTTCTCTGCCTTAGTATGTGCTTGGGGATTGGCATTCTTCGTTTCTCTTATACTGCGCTGTTACCCGGCACACGAGAAGCCTTTGGCTGGAGTACAGATTTTGCCGGGCTTTTGGGCAGTGCCAATTTACTGGGCTATTTAATCGGTGCCTATACCGCCATGCGTCTGCCTCAAGACCGCAGTATGAGCAGGTATATTCAAATTTCAGCTTTTGCCGGGATGTTCAGTCTGATGTGCTGTGCATTTTCTGGTTTCTCTGAAGTTTGGTATATCGTCTGGCGCGTGATTTCAGGAATCAGCGGTGGGCTGATGATGATCTTATCGCCGAGTGTAGTCGCGCAGTGCTGTGAGCTTCAGGATCGTCTTAAAATCAACTTTATCGGTTTTAGCGGAATCGGATTAGGTGTATTAATTGCAACCCTGTTTCTGCCTTATCTGGATCAGATTTCCATACAGACTGCCTGGCTGACCTTATGTGGCTTTGCCCTGCTCATTTGTCTATGTTTAAGTGGACTTATCCAAAAATTTAAGCCTTATTTGTCCGTACAAGCACCTTCGACTACCTCCAAGATATCTTTGAATAGCGTCTTTTATAGCTTACTGGCTGTCTACGCGTGTAGCGCCTTTGCTTATATACCGCATTCGCTCTTCTGGATTGATTATTTAAGCCAGCAGTTGGAATTGAGCTTGTTCTGGATTAACTTCAATTGGATTCTTTATGGATTTGGTAGTGCTTTAGGCGCCTTCAGTGCTTATGCACTGGCCAGAAAATTCGGTAATTTTGCTGCCCTGAAAATTCTTTATAGTCTTTATATTGTGGCTATTTTTATTGCGACTCTAGAGACCCAAGCATTGCTCACGTTGAGCTCTTCCTTTTTGACCGGCATGCTAAACCCTGCTGTGGTCTTCCTGACCTCTTATACCATTTTACAACTGTATGGGCTGGCGTATAAAAAACTCTGGAGCATTGCCACCTTGTGTTTCGCCTCTGTTCAGCTGATTGGCGGACTCAGTTTTAGTGCGCTGCAATATTTTGGCTTAAGCTATCATCAACAGTTCATATTAGCTGCATTTGTTCTTTTATTAGGAACATTGCAATTATTCTGGTGTACCCGTCCTGCCAGATTCACTCCTGAAACACACTCCCATCCAGTTTCTGCTCAAGGAGAAGGCACGAAATAAGGATATGGATTGGTCGCCCCTTGCCCGCTCAGATAAATCCCGTAATGTAGATGTGGCGGAGTATTTTTGGCATTTCCAGTATTGCCGACATAGGCAATCACTTCGCCCGCTTCCACCCAGTCGCCTTCCTGAATATGCTCAGCATAATCATTCAGATGCGCATAGTAATGCTGACTCATATCAGGCCCTGTCACCCAGATAACTTTCCCACCCAGATTATTGGTGCCAATTTTACGTACAATCCCTTGGGTGGCACTTAAGACAGGTGTGCCACGTCGAGCAAAAATATCTGTCCCTTCATGTTTACGGCCTGCACTGCGCGCGGCTCCCCACGTATCATTAATTTGACGGACTGTAATACCTTCGACCGGAATCTGTAACGGTGCTTCTAATTGAGTCTTTTTCAGTTGCCAATAAAGATAAGGACTTTTCCATCCTGCTGCTTCACCTGAAGGTGGTGGCTGACAGGCGGTCAAGACAAAGCATACAGATAAAATTAAGCTTAAAATCCGAAAAAATTTCACCAATATTATTCGCATTTATTTTAGAAAGATGGTTTTTATCTTAAGCAGAACAGCACAATTTAAAGTCGTAATCTTGTAATTTTTTGAATGATATTTTTATAAAATCAATGATATAACAACGCCCTTATGTAAGGGCGTTGTTATGGAAGGTAGCTAGGAATTACTTACGTTTTTTTGCACGGGAGGGTTTGGCTGGTTGTTGCTGTTGCTGTTGTTGCTCTTCATTCTGAGCGCTGTCCTGCTTGTCCTTTTGTTGGACCTGCTTATGTTTCGCTTTAGATTTGGCCATATTATGTACTCCTTCGGAGAAACGTCTCTATCACTGGAAGTTCCATTGATCACTCTAACGTTTTTGGAAAATATGCCAATCATCGAGCTGTATCCAAATACGTCAATGTAATAATAGGTTGGCTAAGTGATTCAACTCAGAACAAATCCTGTTCTGGCTCACTACAATCTTTACGCAAAGTTGCAGCTTGATACTCATTTTAACTTTTGGGCGTTTATCAATCAGAATTTAAGAAAATTTAATCCCCCTGAGAAACCTGCGATTAATATAGGTTTTAATTAGGAGAATCAGGCTTTAATGAGTTAAGTATATCTGCAATAGTAGGATGATCAAATTCAAAAAAAGCTCGCAGTCTTGCGCTTGACCTCCAGCGCAAGACTGCGTGAATGTTCGCTCTTTGGCTATTTTTATAGCTAAAATCTTCTTTATGATCAGGTCAGGACTTCTTTCTAGTAGTTCATGTTTAACGCACAATTTAGTTCAAGGTGATTCTAGTCATGTCCATTTTTTCTCTTTGATTAACTTAATAACCTTTTTTACTTCTGACAGATTCGATATCTATCTGATCCAAGCATTTGAGGGCTTACTACTCTATACTTTTAAACTGTAACATCTACCACAGCCTGTATTGTTGGTGTAATATCAGCACCAATTTCATTCCCTTTGATACATGGGACAATTGGATTATTTGCTAGGT
The DNA here is from genome assembly GCF_013420445.1 of Acinetobacter sp. YH01006. Lineage (NCBI taxonomy): Bacteria > Pseudomonadati > Pseudomonadota > Gammaproteobacteria > Moraxellales > Moraxellaceae > Acinetobacter > Acinetobacter sp. YH01006. The sequence goes on from NZ_VOYB01000002.1 coordinate 194,258, forward strand.
TGAGTGACAGGTCTGCATTAACGGTAATTTGGCACCATCCGCAGGTACTACGATCTTTTGATATTCTATTCTTCATATTTTTCCGAATGCTACTGACAAACCTAAAAATAATTGCCAATTAGGCAATACTTTCAACTGTTCTTAACGCATAATATTCTAATCCAGATTCGTTGTTTTTGAGATTTATACGGGAAATAACCAAATTTCCCTTTAAAATAAGCCTCTACATTTTTTAAGTTTATGTAATTATAGAAGTTATTTCCTATGAAAATCGTCATTTTAAACAAACCCTATGACGTCCTCTCCCAATTCCGCCCAGATGAAAAACACCAAACCATGGCTGATTTCATCGACGACAAAGATTTACGTCTTGCTGGTCGTCTGGACATGGACTCAGAAGGTCTGGTTTTTTTAACAGATCACGGTGGTCTGAACCAGTACATCACCAATCCTGCCAATAAAAAGTTTAAAACCTATATGGTGCAGGTTGATGGTGATGTCACCGAAGAAGCACTTGAGCAGCTTCGTAAAGGTGTGGAACTTAAAGATGGCATGACCCTTCCAGCCAAAGCTGAAAAAGTATCTGAACCGGAATGGTTGTGGGAGCGTAATCCTCCTGTACGTTTCCGTGCATCTGTCCCAACGTCTTGGGTTGAGATTTCAATTTGTGAAGGCCGTAACCGTCAGGTTCGTCGTATGACCTCTGCGGTGGGCTTCCCTACACTGCGTTTAATCCGTACTAAAATTGGTGATATTGACCTTGTACGTATGGATATTAAACCGGGTGAAACCAAGGAAATTGAACCTTTACTTTACCCAGACTTCCAGAATGTTCCTGCTGAAGAGCCATACCGTTCACGTTCTTATGTGAAAAAACCGGGTGGTACGGGTGGTAAGCCAATGGTTCGCAAGAACAAAGATGGTTCAGTGAAAAAATCAGGTACCAAACGTATCTGGCAAATGGACGAAAGCGAAAAGCCGAAACGTCGTACCAATGGTACAACTCGTCCAAATACCAAAGCACCTCGTGGACGCGGTCGTGGTTAAAACCCAGTCTGCTCATCAGGTAGGGACAGGCTAAAGATCACGCCAGACGGTGTATTTTCTACAGTTGTCTGCCCCTGATGGAGCTGCATGATCGACTGTACAATGGCAAGGCCCAGACCACCCGTCTGGGCTTTTTCGTGCCGGCTGTCATCGATCTGATAAAAACGCTCAAATAAATGCGGATGGTGCTGCTCTGCAATCCAGACTTCTGGCGTCAACACTGATATTTTAATCCTGTGGTTGAGTCGCTGTGCAGACACAATAATCTCACTCCCAGGCTGACCATAAGTAATGGCATTGCTGATCAGATTGGCGACTGCGCGCTGTAACAATACGGTGCTGGCTGTCAGACTTAAATCTGGCGGAACATCCACTTTTAAATGCATCTGCTTCTCTTCGGCCAGAAAGCTGAAGTACTCAAGCAATTCTTGCAGCATGTCATTTAGATTGAAATGCTGTTTTTCAATCGCATATCCGCCATGTTCTACCCGGGCGATAAACAGCATACTTTCAATCATCTGGCTCAGGCGTTCGTATTCTTCCAAGTTGGAATAGAGCAGATTTTCCAGTTCAGCAGGTTCGCGCGACCGCGATAACAGAATCTGTGTCTGCCCGATTAAATTGTTTAATGGGGTGCGAAGTTCGTGTGAAATATCCTCAGAAAAACGTGCCAGCTGCTGATACGCAGCCTGAATATTAGCGAGCATATCGTTCATGGCCTGACGCAGCTCTTGAACCTCAAGCGTATTACTCTGAACATCGATGTGCTGATTGGGCTGCTGAATATTGACCTGTGCTGTAGCCAGCATCAACTGGCGCATGGACTTGAGAATATAGCGTCCTGCCAGCCAGGCCATCAAGGTCGAGAGCAGTATGCCAAGCAGACTATAGAGCACCAGTTTTGATAAATAGTTTGCCAGTATCCTTTGTCCCTCTGCCAGCTGCTTGCCAGCCACCAGCTGATAACTGCGACCATCAAACTGCACCTGTTTAAAAGCCAGTCGTGTCGAAGGCTGTTCAGCCTGATTATTCTGAAACTGTAAGGCAGAGGTATAGTGCAATGCCGGAATATGAATCTGCAAAGGATTGATTTCAATCAAGCGATTATTCTGATGTTGCAGCAGCAGTAGATTATCTTCTTGCCCCAGCATGTTTTCATATAATTTGGGATGCTGAACCAAAAGCTCGAAACTCTGGGCATCTTCAAGAAATATTTCAATTCGGGAAATACGTGCAGCCAGTGCCTGATCCTGCTGAGCCTGAATCATCTGTTGCATATTTTGATAAGACAGTAACGCCACACTCAAAAAAACCACGCAGGACACCAATGCAAACGCAATACTCAAGCGTGTTGCCAGCGGTAATAAGATAGGATTGTTCATGGGTATTCATCAAGTTTATAACCCATACCGCGTACGGTATGAATCAGTTTTGGCGTGTAATGATCATCAATTTTGCTCCGCAGCCTGCGAATGGCCACATCCACCACATTGGTATCGGTATTAAAATTGATATTCCAGACCATGGAGGCAATCTGGCTCCGGGTCATCACCTGCCCCTGATGCTCCATCAACAGTTGCAACAGCGCAAATTCTTTCTGGCTTAATTCGATCTTTTGTTCATTACGATATACTTCATGCTTTAGGCGGTTCAATACCAGACCTGCAACCTGATAGGCCTCCTGCTCCAGTCGCGGCACACGGCGCAACAGACTTTTGATCCGGGCCAGTAACTCAATATAAGAAAAAGGTTTGGTCAGATAATCATCGGCGCCAAGCTCCAGGCCTTTCACCCGATCCAGCACATGATCGCGTGCAGTGAGCATCAATACCGGAATCTGGCTAAAAGTTCGCAAGGTTTTCAGCACCTGCCAGCCGTCCAGATCTGGCAGCATTACATCCAGCAGTACCAGATCAAATGACTGTTGCTGCAAACAGGCCAATGCCAACACGCCATTTTCAGCAATGGCCGTGCTATAACCTGACTCACTCAGTCCTTTTGCCAGATATTCAGCAATCTTGACTTCATCTTCTACAATTAAAATATGCATGTCAGTAGTTTAGCTGTTTTTAGCTATGCCTAGATTACAAATTGGTAATCTGATTGTCATGCTGCACTGGCGTATTTCTTTCTACAATAGCAACAGTATTCAATTGCATGAATGACAAGTATGAAAAATTCAATCGCCAAAACAACCCTAGCCTTGTTCAGTAGCTCATTACTACTCAGCTCACTGGCACATGCAGAATTAAAAACAGCACCAGTCATGTCGCTAGAAGCAGCAAAGCTTATGGCCAGCAATGTCATGTTGGCCTGCCAGAAACAGGCCAAGCCCGCAGCAGTCGTGGTTCTGGATCAGGGTGGTAATCTGCTGGCTAGTCAGCGCCATGAATCTGTCGGCATTCACAACCTGATCGCAGCAGAACGCAAAGCCTTTACCGCGTATTCAACGAAAACCAGCACGCTGGATTTTATGCGCAATGCCCAGAACAATCCGGACGCACAGAACCTGAATAGCCTACCTGAACTGCTATTACTCGGCGGCGGTGTACCTGTTATGTACCAGAATCATATTTTAGGTGCTGTAGGTGTTGCGGGTGCAGGCGGTTCGGAACAGGATCATCAATGTGCCAATAGCGGCATTCAAAGCACTTTAAAACAGCTTTAATCTATTTAAATAAGTCTTATTGGTTTCTTTTATTCTATCTACTGAGGAATACAACATGAAAAAAATCCTGCTAGCAACCCTTGCGAGCACCGCAGCCACGCTTTCCTTTGCACAGAATCCACTTAGTGTGCATGTTCTGAATCAGGAAACAGGTTTACCTTCCGCAAATATTGCAGTTACTTTGGAAGCACAGCAAGGTGAGAAATGGGTCAAGCTGAATGAAGCTGAAACAGATCAAAATGGCCGTATTAAAGAGCTATATCCAAAAGATACCAATCTGCAAAAGGGTATTTATAAAGTGACCTTTAAAACGGGTGACTGGTTTAAGGCCAATAATCAGCGGACATTCTTCCCTGAAGTACCGGTGGTCTTTATGATTGATGGTGCTTTAGAGCATTATCATATTCCACTGTTATTGAGCTCTTATGGTTATTCGACTTATCGCGGTAACTAAGCTCTTTCACTTAAGGCCCATCTTATTGGGCCTTATTCTTTTACTTGTTATTATTATGCTGAAATGCTATTCATGACTCATATTAAATGAATTTAAAAATAAAACGTATCTCAAACAAGGAGCTTTGCAATGGATCAGCAAGTCAACCAGATGTTTAATCAGGATCGATTAATCCAGCATCTTGGTGCACACCTTGTTGCTTATAGTCACAATCACGCAAAAATTTCGCTGAAAGTCACTGAACAACATTTACAGGGTCACCAGACCTGTAACGGCGCAGTGATTTTCGCGCTTGCAGATGCGGCATTTGCCATTGCCTGTAATACAGGTGAACATCCGGCTGTTGGTCAGCATTGTGGAATTCATTACTTAAAACCGGCAGTTCTTGGCGATACATTGACTGCTGTAGCAGAACATAGGGCCAGCAGTGGCCGTAGCGGAATTTACGATATTCAGGTGATAAATCAGTATGATCAAATTGTGGCAGAGTTCCGCGGTACGTCTCGACTGATCATCAGATAATTTTCAAAACTTGATGCAATAAAAAACCGATGCCTAAGCATCGGTTTTTAAAGTTTGAAATTTAATTAAGCTTTCAACCACTTTTCAGCTTTGGCTTGATCTTCAATTTTCAGTTCAACTTCGGTCAGTTCAGAACCAGCTGCCTGAACGTCAAAGCTCATCAGCTCGTCACGACGAAAAGCATGCATGGTATAAACACCTTCCTGTTTTGCATAACTTTCCATTAACTTCATCGTTGCTTTTAAACCATCAACTGCAATAATCACATCATTGGCAGAAAGGCCAGCTACTACAGCAGTACTATCACGACGCGCCGACTGAACCAGTACACCTTCCGGCTTATCTACCAGTTTTAAACCGAAAGGCAATGACTTGTCATTTTTCAGGTTATAACCGATACCAAACTCAGGCAATAACTGATCCAGTGGCAATTCATCTGTGGTATTAATCAAGTGATTAATCTGCTCTGACCAATCATCACCGGTCAGCTCTTTGCATAATTCAAAGATCGTCCGCTCATGTACCTGAACACCCTTTTGTGCATTTTCATACAAACGGCGCATCAAGGCATCCAGACTTGAACCGCGTAAACGCAAACCTAAGTCTAGGCACAATGCAACCAAACAACCTTTGTTGTAATAGCTGGTGCCGGCATTATTCGAGTTTTCATCCTGACGGTAGAATTTCACCCAGGCATCAAAACTGGATTCAGACACCGACTGAATCGCACGACCCGGATTCTGCAAGTAACGATCAATCTGCGCTTTTAATAAAGCAATATATGATTCCTGGTTAATCACGCCACTGCGTAGCAAAATCAAATCATCATAATAAGAAGTGAAGCCTTCAAAGATCCACAGCAAAGACGTATAGCCTTCACGGTTCAAATCATAATTGACAAAATTTTCAGGGCGAATAAATTTCACCAACCAAGAATGGAAATATTCATGGCTACATAGGCCGAGGAAACGCTGATAATCTTTGGAAGGTTCTTCAGGCTCATTGGCCTTCGGCAAGTCATCGCGCGGTGAAATCAGGCTGGTCGAGTTTGGATGTTCCAGACCACCATAACTATTTCCGGTTGCCATGGTCATAAAAGTATAGTCAGCAAATGGCGCTGAACCGAACATGGAGATTTCTGTGCTACAGATTTTCTCAATGTCCTGCTGCATACGTGCTGCATTCATCGCATGCTTGCCGGACACCACAAACTCATGCGGAATACCATTCGCTTCAAAACTGAAACGGGTTTGCTCTGCCAGTTCAAACGGTGCATCAATCAATTCAGCATAGTTTTTGGCTTTCAGGGTGAAACGGCCCTTGACCAGACTTTTGGATTGCATGCCGGTTGCCAGTTGGAAATGCTTTAACTCATCTGGCAGGAAGATTTCTAATTCAATCTCTTTATTTTCCTGACCTTCTAGCCCCAAGCATGCACAGGCCGGGTTGACATAGAGACGGTTTTGATCCACATATGCACCACGAACAGACAGGTCGTAGGCATAGACATCATATTCAACCGTAATCAGCTCATGATCGGTATTGAATAAACGCCATTTGTTCTTTTCAAATTTCTGGATTTGCAGTTGACGTCCATCTTCATCATAAGCTTTGACCGCCTCAATGTGTTTGGAAAACTCTCGAATCAAATAACTTCCCGGAATCCAGGTCGGTAATGATAAGATCTGCGTCGGGTCTGCCAGAAAGCGAACAGTCACGTGAATAAGGTGCTGACGATAATCGTCAAATTCGATTTGATAATGCAACATAATGGGCGATATAAAATGAAAATAAATGAGGTATAGCTTAGCTTAGCATTTTTTAAGCCAAGATGGTTTAGCTGTCTTATTTGTCTACATTTACGACTAGCTATCTGTATAAAAAAGGCATAGCATGCCTGAAAATTTAATCGTTCAACGCCCGACGGGTTATTAAGGAACATCCTTGAAATACATCATCTCACTGATTGCGGTATTCAGCTTATTTATTTCTGCATTTTCACATGCTGCCTTACTCAATATTCTGCCTGAAAGCGTTGAAGCTGAAGCCTGGACTATTCTGGATTCACAGTCTGGTCAAGTTATTGCAGAACACAATGCCGATGTGCAACGTGCGCCGGCTTCGCTGACCAAAATGATGGTGGCTTATATTGCCTTAAAGGAAATTGAGGCCGGAAAATTAGATAAAAATGAAGTTTTAACTGCCACATCTGTGGTTAAAAATGTCATGTGGGATGAGTCACAGATGTATCTGAAAGAAGGTGATCTGATTACAGTCGATCAGCTTCTGGCGGGTTTGATTATCATGTCTGCCAATGATGCAGCGTTGACGCTGGCTGAGAAAATCTCGGGGAGTGTTCCCCAGTTTGTAGAACGGATGAATCAGGAAGCCAAAGCACTGGGCATGCAGCATAGCAATTTCCAGAATCCGGCCGGCATTACCATGCCCGAGCATTATTCGACTGCTGCCGATTTGGCCCGACTCTCTATGGCGGTGGTAAATGAGACCCCGGATTATCTGTATTATTCCAAACAGCCAAGTTTCACTTATAACCAGCATTTTCATCGTGCCACCAACCGTGTACTTCAGGTCGACCCAAGCGTAGATGGTTTAAAAACCGGTTTTACCCGTGCGGCCGGTTATAACCTGGCGCTGACAGCCAATCGTGTTACAGCAGACTTTGAAATGCCGAAGCGCCGTCTGATTGTGGTAGTGCTAGGCACTAAAAGCGCCACAAAGCGCGCTGAGATATCGCATAAACTGATGAATCTGGCTTATACCTATACCCGCAATGAAGTCGCGATCAAAGATCAGCAACTGTTGGCTGAGTTGCCTGTGATTAAATCCACTTTAAAAATGTTTAAAGTGCAAACCAAGCAGCCGCAGATTATTACTACCTCGCTTTATGATCAGAGCTATAGCATTGACCTGAATCAGTTTGATCAGGCCCATCAGCGCGTCATGCTAAATACAGGTGATGGCGCTTTAAAAAGTATCGAGCCACTTCAGGAAACCCAGACCCATATCAATGTTGAAATGAAGGCATCTGAACTCATTGCGCCTTTAGCCAGCATGATACCTTTGGCCACGATTCAGATTTATCAAAATAATCAGTTAATTCGCACCATTCAAATTGAAGATCATGTCGAAATTGAAGAAGCCAACCCGTTGCAGAAGTTCTTTAGCTGGCTGCAAGGTTTATTCAGTTTCTTTTCAGACTCAACACCCGGCGTAAAACTGTATCCTCTAGATCAATAATCCTCTCAATATCAAGTAATTCTTTAAGCTAGAAGCGTTGATATAACCTTCTAGCTGATTCATGATCTATCCCAAATGAGGCACCCTGCCCGGAACGCAGCAATTATTACCCGCTCTCACAGAATTGCTACGTTTTGTAATGTGTATAACAATTTTAATCAAGACGCGATTTAGCACATGCCATAGTATATTTTCTCTCTATTTCTCTTATTTTTATTAAAAAAATAAACAGGTTAAGAACGCATGACAGTACATAAAATTGTGATTGTGGGTGGTGGCGCTGGTGGTCTGGAACTGGCGACACAACTGGGTGATAGCCTGGGTAAAAACGGCAAAGCCCAGATTATTTTGATTGATCAAAAACTGACACATCTCTGGAAACCGCTGCTACATGAAGTCGCCGCAGGTACCTTAAATCCACATCAGCAAGAAACCAATTATTTTGCCCATTCTGCCGCGCATCATTATGAATTTGTTTTGGGGACATTCACCAGTCTGGATCGCGAAGCGAAACAGATCATCGTCGAAACAGAATATTTCTCTAAAAAGAGTGAGCTCAAGAAAAATCAGCGTATTGGCTATGACACACTGGTACTGGCTTTAGGTTCAACCTCAAATGACTTTAATACCGAAGGGGTCAAACAGTTCTGTCATTTTCTCGACAGCCGTCAGCAGGCAGATATCTTTCAGCAGGATCTGCTGCACCTGTATTTAAATGCTCAACATGAGACTTCAAGTCGTGAGCTGAATATTGCTATTATTGGTGCCGGTGCGACTGGGGTAGAACTGGCAGCGGAGCTGGTAGAAGCCAAACAGAATTTCTTTCAATATGGCTTAAACAAGGTCGATCCCAACAAAGTCAAAATCACCTTGATTGAAGCCGCGGATCGTATTCTGACTGCACTCTCGCCTAAAGTTGCTGCAAATACCATGAAACAGTTAGAACAGTTCGGTATTGAAGTCTTGACCAGTCATCGAGTGGCCAAGGTCGATGAAGACAAGATTTATTTTGCCGATGGTTCCAGTCTGGATGCTGAAATCAAAGTCTGGGCTGCAGGGATCAAAGCACCGGAAGTCTTGGCACAACTCGACGATATAGAAAAAGACCATATTCATCGGCTCAAAGTTTATGCCACGCTGCAAACCAAATCTGATCCAAGTATTTTTGCATTTGGTGATTGTGCGCATTGCCAGCCTGCGGCAGATCAACCGGTATTAGGGCCGCGTGCTCAAGTGGCCAGCCAGCAAGCCAGCTTTCTGGCCAATGCTTTAAAAGCCCATGTCAATGGAGATAGCTATTTGCCGATGTTTAAATTTTCTGACAAGGGCTCCCTGATTTCCTTAAGTCAGAATAAAGCTGTGGGGGAATTGCTGGGTCAGGTCAATGTGCAAGGCTTTGTCGCCAAAACAATGTATGTCTCTTTATACCGGATTCATCAGGCGGCCATTCATGGTTATGCCCATGCCGGTATTTTGACTGCAAAAGATTTAGTTACACGAAAAATCTCTCCAAAGCTGAAATTGCATTGAAATTCCAGAATTTGGCCCAATCAATGAAAAAATCGTCAATAAAATTGTCAAATTGCGTTTTTTTGCTAATTTTAGTCTACAAAAATGCAATTTCACTTTATGATGTACCCTTAAAAAATTGAATGGATCAATTCACATGACTGCTATTGCAAATAACCTCGTGGTTTCTTTCCACTACACATTGACTAACGCAGAGGGTGAAACTCTCGACCAATCTCAAGGTGAACCACTTGCCTATTTGCACGGTGCAGGTAACATCATCCCAGGTTTAGAAAACGCGTTAGAAGGCAAAACTGTGGGTGAAAAATTCACTGTTAATGTTCCTGCTGCTGAAGGTTATGGCGAATATAACCCTGACCTCGTACAAGAAGTTCCTGCGCAAATGTTCCAAGGCGTAGACAACATTCAAGCAGGTATGCAGTTCCAAGCTCAAACTGATGACGGCGTGCAAATCGTAACTGTTAAAGCAGTTGAAGGCGACAATGTTGTTGTAGATGCGAACTTCCCGCTTGCTGGTCAAGACCTGACTTTCGAAGTTGAAATTGTATCGATTCGTGAAGCTTCTCAAGAAGAATTAGATCACGGTCATGTACACGGTGCAGGTGGTCACCAGCACTAAGATCTTCTGATCGAGTGTAAAAAAGGCAAAGTGAAAACTTTGCCTTTTTTATTGCCGCCAAAATATTCATTTTAAAATGGAGAATAAAAAAGCAGGACCATAGCCCTGCTGTTTCAATCCGATCAAGAGATCCCTTTAGAGAATAATCGCTGGATTATTTGCGTTGATTATAAATCTGCATGGCTGCTGGTAACTGTTGACGCATTTGTCCAATACGCTGGCTGTTCGATGGATGCGTAGACAGGAAGGTTGCGCCATTGCTGCCACCGAGTTTGTTCATTTTTTCCCACAAGGTAATCGCTGCATTCGGGTTATAACCTGCACGTGCCATCAGCATCAAGCCACCCTGGTCAGCACGGCTTTCCAGATTACGCGAGTATGGCAGGCCAATCCCGATCTGACTTCCTAATTGCGCTGCTGCTGCGCCACCCTGGCCTACACCAGCTGCATTCAGACCAATGCCTAAAGCCAGGTCGGTGAGCGCCTGAGCACCAATTTTCTGCTTAGAATGCTCTTCTAAGGCATGCACCATTTCATGACCCATAATTGCTGCAATTTCAGCATCGGTCAGATTCAGCTTATTCACAATACCGGTATAAAATACCACTTTACCACCCGGTGCAACAAAGGCATTAACCTGATCGGACTTGAGCACAGCCAATTGCCACTGGAATGCTGTACCAGTCTGGTTCATTTGGTTCGCAATCGGCTTTAAACGGTTAAATACGGTATTAATACGTTTATAGGTCGCTGAACTGGTGTCCAGTTGACCTTTATTTCTGGCATCAGTCACCATAGCATTATAGCTTTGTGTCGCAGATGCATTTAAGGTCGCAGAATCAGCCCCGGCAATATCCGCAATAGTGGTACAACCCGACAATGTCACGGCTGCGGCAGCCGCCATACCCAATAAAAATTTATTCTTCATTATAATCAACTCTACCTTAGCCCAAGCTTAATTTACATTGTAAAAATTATAAGTGAAAGCATACAGGAGCTAAACGCTTAATTACTCCATCTTCTTATAAATTCTGTAATTTTTAAGCCAAGTACTGTATCGCCAACCAATAAATCAGACAGATAATGTTCAAGCCCAGATAAACCTGGCTTAAGGGTTTTATTTTTTGTTCCAGAATTTCATCTTTACGTTTAAAAAATAAATAGGCGTTTTGCAATAAAATAACAGGCACCAGCACACAGGCAATAATGACACTCAGGCCGACCAGTGCATTATAAATAATCTCAGGATTTTGAGTTTGCGCGCGAATAATCATCATAGCGATGGTGGGTGCCCCGCCCATGGCGAACAACAATGAATAAAACATGGTCGCCGATATATTTTTTTGCATCCTTTCGCTCATTTTTTCTTTCTTTATATATGGCTATGTTAAAGCACATTTTGTCACAGCACCGATGCAACTTTAGTCTTGAGCCAAATTTATAGTTTTTGGATATAAAAAACCCATCCGGAGATGGGTTTTATCATTCAAGCTTTAATCAAATGAAGATCAAGCATCAAACGGGTGGCGAAGAACGATAGTTTCTTCACGGTCTGGACCCGTTGAAATGATGTCGATTGGACATTCAATCAGTTGCTCAAGACGTTTTACATAGTTCAATGCAGCTTGTGGCAACTGATCCAGCGATTTTGCACCGAAAGTTGACTCAGACCAACCTGGCATTGTTTCGTAAATTGGTTTTAAAGTTTCGAATGCAAGCGCATCAGAAGAACCGACACAACCAGAATCTGCAGCTTCATAGCCTACACAGATTTTCACTTCTTCCAAACCGTCTAGAACGTCAAGTTTAGTCAGGCAAATACCAGAAAGTGAGTTTACATCGACTGAACGGCGTAGAATTTCAGCATCGAACCAGCCACAACGACGTTGACGGCCAGTAGAGGCACCAAATTCATTACCAATCGTACCGAGGTGTTTACCAATCGCATCACCTGTGTCATTTGCAGCGTCATACACCAACTCAGTTGGGAATGGACCTGCACCTACACGGGTTGTGTACGCTTTAGTAATACCCAGTACATAGTCAAGGTGCAAAGGACCCAGACCTGAACCAGAGCTTACGCCACCAGCAGTTGTATTCGAAGAAGTTACATACGGATATGTACCGTGGTCAACGTCAAGAAGTGAACCTTGCGCACCTTCGAACATGATGTTGTCACCGTTTTTACGGTAGTTATGCAACTCAGTAGTTACGTCCACAACCAGTGGAGCAACAACCTTACGCCATTCGTCACACAGTGCCAGCACATCTTCCAGTTTAACTGCTTCAACACCGTAGTATTGAGTTAACTGGAAGTTATGGTAGTCCAGAAGTTCAGTCAGCTGAGCTGTAAGATGTTCACCACCACGTACCAGGTCAGCAACACGAACTGCACGACGCGCCACTTTGTCTTCGTATGCAGGACCGATACCACGACCTGTTGTACCAATCTTCGCATTACCACGTTTTTTCTCACGTGCTTGGTCCAGTGCGATGTGGTTTGGAAGGATCAGTGGACAGTTTGGAGAAATACGTAAACGCTCTTTAACAGGAACGCCTTCTTTTTCAAGAATGTCCATCTCTTTGATGAGCGCTTCAGGAGAAAGAACAACACCGTTACCAATTAAGCACAATACGTTTTCACGTAAAATACCAGATGGAATGAGGTGTAAGACAGTTTTCTTACCACCCACCACCAGAGTGTGACCTGCGTTATGTCCGCCTTGATAACGAACGACCGCTGCCGCTTGATCTGTGAGCAGGTCGACGATTTTACCTTTACCTTCGTCGCCCCATTGGGTACCAAGTACCACAACATTCTTGCCCATAATAGCCTCATTGCATCATGCTGTTAAAGTTGAAAGCCCCGCTCAGTGACATGAACACTGAGCCAAGCAATTTAAATCGTTTTGACTGTCCACTCGCCATCGACGTTCACCAGCTGGTGCGTCGCATATGGAATTGAGTTTAAATCATCATTACCGAGTAACTGAATTACACTTAAGCCTTGTGCTCGAATACTCTGAATCGCATTCAGAAGTTCTGCATCGACACCTTTAGGTGCAACTACCACGTGTACAGCGTCAAACTGACCTGCGCTTAACGCATATAAGTCACAAGAGAAACCTGTGGCAGGACGCGCACGACCGAAATGTTCACCAATGCCATCATAACGACCGCCTTGTGCCAGTGCTGCTGCACGATTCGGTGCATAGACTGCATACATCAGACCAGTATGATAATGGTATGAACGCAATTCAACCACATCAATCCCAATACTCAAGTTTGGCCAACGGGCTTGAACTTGATCTTTGGTAATTTGTAAGGCATCAAAAGCTTGCTTGAAGGCTGGATTCGCCAACACTTCAGCACTTAAATTTGCCTGTAATGCGTCCAGATCGCTGGCATAGCGGCCCAGTGCATAAAAGTCCTGACCAAATTTCAGTTCTGCCGTAAATTCTTCCAACTCTGGCAAGGCCTTACGTTGGTATAAATCAGACAGTTTACGTTCAGCAACTTTGTTCAAACCTGCTTGAGCCACCAGACTGCGGAATAAGCCGACATGACCTAAGTCCAGATGGATTCCGTCTGCCAGACCTGTTTCCTGAATCAGACTGATCATTAAATCGACCATTTCTACATCGGCATCGATGCTGTCTGAACCAAACAGTTCGGCGCCTAACTGCAAAGGCGCACGCGAGGTATTAAAACCGCGTGGTTTGGTATGCAGAACGGTACCTGCATAGCAGTAACGCGCCACACCTTCCACTGGATGTACATGTGCATCAATACGCGCCACTTGTGGTGTCATATCGGCACGCACACCAAGCAAACGACCAGAAAGCTGATCGATGACTTTAAAAGTGGCTAAGTCTAAATCTTGATTCGATTCTGAGAGAGAAGAGAGAGATTCGATGTATTCAATGAATGGCGTGTACACCAACTGATAACCTCGAGATGCAAGGAAATCCAGTGATTTACGGCGCAAACTTTCAATGACTTGCGCTTGTTCTGGTAATACATCAGCTACACCATCAGGTAATAACCATGTCTCTGAAATGGGCATGTTGTAAACCTAAATTCTTGTCAGCGCGGAACGAATCCGCATAAAAAAATCGGGAGCACACCCGATTCCTCCTAGTCTAGCACGATAGTTTTGGCTGTGCATCGCAAAATTTTATAATTTTTACTCTCTTATGCAATGAGCCACAATTGCGTCAACTATCAGCGTTTTATCGTGTATGACCAACACGCGCTATAAACAAAAAATCATTTTAGACCAATGGCAATGCGGTGGTACTTTTTACCGTTTGCAATGGAATTTCAGTTTTTACACTTTGGATGCAGGGAATTTGAGTCAAATGATGAATCTGAAATTTACGATAGGCATCCAGATCAGCCACCACAATTCTTAAAAAGAAATCACAATCTCCCGCCATTAACTGGCATTCCACCACTTCCGGCATCTCCTTGATGGCTTCAACAAATTGATCGACCACGGCGGCTTCTTGAGATTTAAGCCAAACCCGTGCAAATACACTCATCGCCAGATTGACTTTTTGCGGATTGAGTAAGGCGACATACTGTTCAATGACCCCATCATCTTCCAGTTGCTTGACTCTTCTTAAACAGGGGGACGGCGACAAGCCAATTAATTGAGCCAGTTCATTATTTTGCAATTTTCCGTTCTTTTGCAGTTCATGCAAAATGCGTTTATCAATTTGATCCATCTTGTTACTTTAGTATTTAAAACCCCTTTAAGCCAATTTAGCGCAATTTAATTCCAAATCAAATTTAAATTGCATGCACTACAACAGCAAATAGCCCGATTATCGCTATAAAATACGGTTCAATATTGAAGTCCTCAGGTCACTGACATGCTTTTGCTCAGACAAAGCAGCACGCCCGCGCTCGCACATACAGATTTCAGCGAATTTCAGCGCGGCATGAAAGATTCTATTCCTATGCTTTTAGGAATTATTCCCTTTGCTTTGGTGCTAGGTGCGACTGCGATTCAGAAAAATTTCAGTGTGCTGGAAGTGCCTTTGCTGACTGGACTCAATTTTGCCGGCGGTTCTGAATTTGCCATTCTGGAAGTCTGGACCAGTCCACCCAATTTATTCATGCTGCTATTTATTACCTTTTTGGTGAATAGCCGGCATTTGCTGATGGGTGCCAGCCTAGTCCCGTATTTAAAACATCTCCCGAATCGCAAAGTATTGCCGGCCCTGTTTTTTATGGTTGATGAAAGCTGGGCCTTAAGTCTGGCGGATGCGCAAAGAAAACAGGCGCAGTGGGGTTATCGGGCTGCTTTTAGCATGCCCTACTATGCCGGTTTATGTTTCTGTCTTTATCTGATGTGGGTCGGTTTTACCACACTGGGCGCGATGCTTGGACCTGTTTTAGGCGATATCAACCGCTGGGGCTTTGATATGGCCTTTCCTGCTGTATTTCTGGTGTTGATGCGAAGCATGTGGAAAGGCTTGAGTGCAGCCCGGCCATGGCTAGTAAGCCTGATCTGTGCTGCCCTGGCTTATTTATATTTGCCTGCTGGCTGGTATGTGCCGATAGGTGCCCTAGCCGGCATTGTGTCTGCTTTTTTCTTGATTGGTGAGGAGGAAGCATGATTGAGATGAGTACATTACTGGCCATCCTGCTGATTGCGGCAACCACCTATCTGACCCGGATTCTGGGCTATGTCTTATTAAAAAATAAAACGCTGACACAACGTCAGCGTAAAATCATGGACGTTGTGCCCGGCTGTGTCCTGATTTCAGTCATCGCACCGTATTTTGTACGCGACAACCCTGCAGATCTGATCGCTTTGGCTTTAACCCTGTTTGCCGCTACGCGTTTTGGCTTGCTCCCCACAGTTGCCATCAGCATGGTGTCTGCAGCCGTCTTAAGAACTTTTCTTGTCTAGCCCTCAAACAGAATCCTTTATATGATTTCTAAAGGGATTCTGTTTATTTCTGTGGGTCTACGACCTTGGTGAGCAGGCTGACCAGCTCTGCATTTTGCAACTCGACCTGCTGCAGTTTGGTTGTAGTCTGATCCAGCACTTCCTGCTGTACATGCATTTTTTTAGCCAAGTCCTGCATGATTTCCAGGGTCTTTTTTAAATTTTCTTCCAGATGCGCGACTTTCTCTTCTACCGGCACGCCCTCCATGACACCTGAACCATCATTCTGATTGAACTGCAGCCAGATTAGAAAAATCACTGCCAATGTGAGCAGTATAATAAATCCCCAAACCACCATCATATGCTTGCTCTTATTTCATTTTATTGGCTTTATCTTAACGAAAAATCATGCAGATGATGCAAATAATTCAAACACTCGCGCTGCTTTTCGATCAATTACGCGCAAATTCTATTAAAACAACGCATATCAAGAATGTTTAAAGCAAAAAAAGCACCGTATATCGGCACTTTTCAGGCTTAGCAAAGTCAAACTTAATGAAAAGATTCACATAAATCCAGCAAGCGGTTGGCATAACCCCATTCATTGTCATACCAGGCAAAGACCTTGGCCTGTTGTCCCACCACTAGGGTTTGGGTCAGGTCAACGATCAAGGAATAAGGGGAATGATTAAAATCACTCGACACCAAAGGTTCATCCGTCACTGACATGATTTCGGCAAAATCCTGTCGCGCCGCCTTAATTAACACTTCATTCAGTTTATGATCGGTAATCGGTGACTGGGAAACAAAGGTCAGGTCAATTGCTGCGACATTAATGGTCGGCACCCGAATTGAATAACCGTCAATCCGATCTTCCATTTTTGGCATAACCCGCTTTAATGCACCCAGCGCACTGGATGTGGTGGGAATAATATTGTGTCCTGCTGCCCGTGCACGACGCAGATCGCGATGCGCCTGATCCAGCACAGATTGATCTGCGGTCACCGCATGGATTTCGGTCATTAACGCACTGCTGATGCCAAAAGCATCATCGAGGATTTTGACCAGCGGTACTAGGGCCTGAGTGGTACAGGACACACTGGAAATGATCTGGTCGGTGGCTTTAACTTCGTGATGATTGACACCATACACAATCGCAGCATCGACAGTATCAAAGGGTGCTGCGCCAATAATCACCCGTTTCGCCCCTGCCTCAATATGCTGGGTCGCAGCTGCACGGGAACGGAACAGCCCGGTACATTCCAGCACCACATCTATTTCAAGTTTTTGCCAGGGAAGCTGCGCCGGGTTGGCTTCACACAAAACCTGAACTTTTAAGCTGGCATCCTGATAGCTGAGATGCAGATAAATATGTTCGGCATCATAGCTGACGTCTACCTGTCCCGGAAAACGGCCATGGGTTGAGTCATATTTAAACAGATGAATTAAGGTTTCAACATCAGCAATATCGTTAATGGCAACGATTTCAAATTTAAAATCTTTCGGATTTTCAAACCAGGCACGCAATACATTACGTCCAATACGCCCAAATCCATTGATTGCCACTCGTTGCATGACTCAACCTTTTATATGCCTATTTTAAAACTCCTCTATGTTAAAGGATTTCTTGCGCAGTACATGAAAAACTTCAGTGAAAATATTGATTTTCGATTATTTTATTTCTGATACATCGCCCAGTATTCAGATCTTTTAAAATTCTGATGCTGTGTAAATAGATGGATATAACCGAATTGTTCTGAATAGAAAATTCATTTTATGAATTCAGCACTAAACCCGAGTCAATAATTCCTTGGCAATTGGTTTTAAAATGATTGGTGCATACCGCTTTTTCCGTTATAATTTGGCGTTTTAAATTTTTAAGCCCCGCATTGCAGCAGAGCTCTCATGTGCTTGTCAGACTGTGGTGTTTTAGCCAAATCGGAAATTATGGAGTGACTTGGTTGTGAGTACTCGTTTTATGACATCAGCTGAAATTCGTGAAGCATTTTTGCGTTACTTTGAATCGCAAGGGCATACACGTGTCGCGTCGAGTTCACTAGTACCCGCCAATGATCCAACTTTACTGTTCACCAATGCGGGTATGAACCAGTTTAAAGATTGCTTCTTAGGTCTAGAAAAACGCGATTATGTCCGTGCCGTATCATCACAAAAATGCGTACGTGCAGGTGGTAAACACAACGACTTGGATAATGTCGGTTATACCGCGCGTCACCATACCTTCTTTGAAATGTTAGGTAACTTTTCATTTGGTGATTACTTCAAACGTGATGCGATCAAATTTGCCTGGGATTTTTTGACGGGCGATGACTGGTTAGCGCTACCTAAAGATAAGCTTTATGCCACTGTTTATCATACCGATGACGAAGCATTCGACATCTGGAACAAAGAAATCGGCCTAGATGCATCTCGCATTATCCGTATTGGTGACAACAAAGGTGGTCAATACGCATCAGATAACTTCTGGGCGATGGGCGACACCGGTCCTTGCGGTCCATGTTCTGAAATTTTCTTTGACCATGGCGATCACATCTGGGGTGGCCTGCCGGGCACACCTGAAGAAGATGGCGACCGTTTCATTGAAATCTGGAACAACGTTTTCATGCAGTTTAACCGCACGAGTGATGGCGTACTTCATCCGCTTCCAGCGCCTTCTGTAGATACTGGTATGGGTCTTGAGCGTATTTCTGCAGTTTTACAGCATGTCAACTCAAACTACGAAATTGATTTATTCCAGCATTTACTTAAAGCTGCGGCTGAGATCATTGGTCTGGATACTACTGCACTTGAAGCTGAAGCGGCTGAAAAAGGCACACCTGTACAATACCCTGCTTCACTTAAAGTGGTTGCTGACCATGCACGTTCATGTTCATTCCTGATTGCTGATGGCGTAAATCCTTCAAATGAAGGTCGTGGTTATGTACTGCGTCGTATCATCCGCCGTGCAGTGCGTCACGGTAACAAACTGGGTGCGACCGGTTCATTCTTCCATAAAATGTTGCAGCCGCTTATTGAAGTGATGGGCGAAGCATATCCAGAACTTGCAGCACAACAAGCACGTATCGAAGCTCAACTGCTCAAAGAAGAAGAACAATTTGCCAAAACACTTGAGCAAGGTTTGAAATTGCTTGAAGGCGAATTGGCACAGTTAAAAGGTTCTGTGATTCCGGGTGAAGTGGTTTTCAAACTTTACGATACTTACGGTTTCCCGACGGACTTAACTGCGGATATCGCACGTGAACGTGAATTAACGATTGATGAAGCTGGCTTTGAAGTTGAAATGGCAGCACAGCGTCAACGTGCGCGTGATGCAGGCAAATTCGCAATCGACTACAACAGTGTTGTCAAAGTTGAAGGCGAAACTCAATTTGATGGTTATGATGCAACTGCAGGCGAAGGCCAAATCATCGCAATCTATAAAGATGGCGAGCAAGTAGATGAAGTCGTTGAAGGCGACGAAGCTTTAATCGTACTCAACCAGACTCCTTTCTATGCAGAAAGCGGTGGTCAAATCGGTGATACAGGGATTTTCAAAAACGATACCGGGATTTTCGAAGTTCAGGACACGAAAAAATCTGGTGGTGCATTTGTACACCAAGGCATCGTGACCATGGGTAGCTTAAAAGCAACCCAATCTGTTGAAGCGACTGTGAAAGCAGACATCCGTGCAGCAACTGCGCGCAACCACTCTGCGACTCACTTGTTACATGCTGCGCTGCGTCAAATTCTGGGCTCACATGTACAACAAAAGGGTTCATTGGTCGCATCTGATGTGTTACGTTTTGACTTTGCCAATGATCAACCGGTTAGCTTTGAACAGCTGCAAGAAATTGAACGTCTGGTCAATACTGAAGTAATTGCCAATACTGCGGTGTCTACTGAACTGCTGGATATTGAATCTGCCAAAGCCAAAGGCGCGATGATGCTGTTCGGCGAAAAATACGGTGACGAAGTCCGTGTATTGTCGATGGGTTCAGTGATTGAAGAGAAAAATTTCTCCATCGAGCTTTGCGGTGGTATTCACGTAAAACGTACCGGTGACATCGGTCTGTTCAAGATCACTTCTGAAGGTGGTGTTGCAGCAGGTATACGTCGTATTGAAGCAGTGACAGGCACCAAAGCAGTTGAAGTTGCACAAAAAGCCGATCGTGACATCAATACGATTAACGGTTTGCTCAAAGCGCAAAAAGACCAGACTTTAGAAAAAGTTGAAGCGTTAGTTGATACTGCATCGAGCTTGCAAAAACAGATCGAACAACTGAATCAGAAACTTGCTAGCCTGCAAGCCGGTGAACTTCTAAGCCAAGTTCAAACCATTGCAGGTCGTGCAACCTTGATTACAACCGTTGAAAATATGGATGCGAAAGCACTACGCAACCTGCATGACGGTGTGAAATCAAAATTAGAAAATGCAGTCATTGTGCTTGCAGGTGTAGAGGGTGACAAGGTGAGCTTGATCGCATCTGTAGCAAAAGACTTTACTGCATCTATAAAAGCGGGTGACATCATCAAACATCTGGCAACCGAGCTGGGTGGTAAAGGTGGTGGTAAACCTGACTTGGCACAAGGTGGCGCGCCACTTAACGAGAAGTTTGCTCCGGTGATGGCAGATTTAACTGCCTGGCTGGCAGCAAAATAAAACTTCAATTTTGTGTAACTGACCCTGATAGGACTATCAGGGTCATGGCTTATATGGAACAACTATGGCACTAATCGTTCAAAAATATGGCGGTACCTCTATGGGTACTCCCGAGCGCATTTTAAATGTTGCTCGTCGTGTGAAACGCTGGCATGACCATGGCCACAAGGTGGTTGTGGTTGTATCAGCGATGAGTGGCGAAACCAATCGTCTGCTTGCTCTCGCGAAAGCCATTACCGAAACCCCTGACCCACGTGAACTAGACCAGATGGTCTCTACGGGTGAGCAGGTTACGATTTCTATGTTAGCGATGGCGCTCAACTCTATTGGCGTTGAAGCAAAATCACTGACAGGTCGCCAGGTTGGCATGAAAACCGACAGCTCATTCAATAAGGCACGTATCGAATCAATTGATACTGAAGTCCTGAACTCGAATCTGGATGCTGGCCGTGTACTTGTAGTTGCAGGTTTCCAGGGTTTTGACGAGCATGGCAATACCACCACTTTAGGCCGCGGCGGTTCTGATACTTCAGGTGTCGCGATTGCTGCTGCACTAAAAGCCGATGAATGCCAGATTTATACAGACGTTGATGGCGTATATACCACTGATCCACGTGTTGCACCCAAAGCCAAGAAAGTTGACCGTATTTCCTTTGAAGAAATGCTTGAAATGGCGTCACTGGGTTCAAAAGTCCTGCAAATTCGTGCAGTTGAATTTGCCGGTAAATATCAAGTACCTTTACGCGTATTATCCAGCTTCGACAATGACAATGATGGCGCATTCGACGAAGAATTTAAGCAAAACGTGGGTACACTTATTACGACTGAATTGGAAGACAATATGGAACAGCCAATTATCTCCGGTATCGCATTTAACCGTGACGAAGCAAAATTAACGATTTTAGGTGTACCTGATGAACCGGGCATCGCCTCTAAAATTTTGTGCCCGATTGGTGATGCCAATGTTGAAGTGGATATGATTATCCAGAACGTTGAAGAAGATGGTACGACTGATTTTACTTTTACAGTCAACCGCAGCGAATTGAACAAGGCCAAAGCCATTCTCGAAGCAACCGCTCAGGAAATTGGTGCACGTGAAGTCGCTACCCGTTCAGATATCGTCAAAGTTTCTATCGTCGGTGTAGGCATGCGTTCACATGCAGGTGTTGCAAGCAAAATGTTTACCGCACTGGCAGCTGAAGGTATTAACATCCTGATGATCTCTACTTCTGAAATCAAAATTTCAGTGATTATTGAAGAAAACTATCTGGAACTTGCAGTTCGTTCACTGCATACCGCCTTCGGTCTAGACCGCGAACAAGGTGAATCAAGCGTACGCGCTTAAGAGGAATGACAAAATATTGTCATTGTTTGACAGTATTCTATAAATCTCTACAAAAATTCAGAGCCACTATAGTTTTTTTTATAGTGGCTCTGTTATATTAAGCCTGAGGATTTTTAAAAAACTGAGATAGATTAAAATCTTTCACCCAGATGACAGAATTTCTATCCAGATTTTATTTTTTAATTTTTGGTTGTGTTTTTGTTTTATATTCAATAGATTGCAGGTTTTGCATTTTGCAAGGAGAGAAACATGCTGATTTTGACTCGACGTGTCGGGGAAACTTTAATGATTGGAGACCAAGTCAGCGTGACTGTGCTTGGTGTAAAAGGTAATCAGGTTCGTATTGGGGTCAATGCTCCGAAAGAAGTCTCTGTGCACCGTGAAGAGATTTACCAGCGTATCCAGCATGAACGTGCAATGCATGAACATCTTCAGCATATCGATCAGGATTTCCAACCTTCGTATGAAGATGAAAACCAAACACAAAATAACTTTAACCGTTAATTTTTGTGTAAATCATAAAGCGGCTTTGAAGCCGCTTTTAATTGATCTATACTTTAATGAATACACATTTCAATATTCAGAACCTTTAAATTAAATAAGAATTAAAGTTCTGCGCCCTGCTGTTCCAGCAATGCTGCAACTACCTTTTTTACCGGCCCAAAACTACGACGGTGCTCATCAATCACCCCATGCAAGGCAATCGCTTCAAAATGTGCTTTGGTTGGATAGCCCTTGTGCTTGGCAAAACCAAATTGTGGATGCTTTAGATCCATCTCAATCATTTGATGATCACGGGTAACTTTGGCCAGAATACTGGCAGCAGAAATTTCTGCATGCAAAGCATCGCCCCCAATGATCGCGTCACAGCTCATCGTTAGCCCCTGAGGGACTTTATTGCCATCGACCAGCACATGCTCAGGTTGAATCGCTAAAGCTTCTACAGCACGGCGCATTGCCAGTAAGGATGCCTGCAGAATATTATGCTCATCAATTTCTGCTGCTGACGCCTCAGCAATTGCCCAAGCCAGCGCTTTTTCCTGAATTTCGATAAAAAGTTTTTCACGTTTCTTTTCAGTCAGTTTTTTAGAGTCATTTAAACCTTCAATCGGGTTATTTGGATCTAAAATTACCGCGGCCGCCACCACTGAACCGACCAGCGGTCCACGCCCTGCTTCATCTACACCAGCAATTTTCATGTCATTTCCCATAAAAAATAGGCTGAACCTGTCAGCCTATTTCAATTTAATCCTGGCTTAGTTTACAGCTTCAGCCACACAAGCGTTAATGGTTTTTGCAACCACATTGCCCACGATTGTGGTACGTGCCACCGGATCAATCGCAGCAGTCGCCAAATCAACCGCTGTCACATTTTGCGGTGCTTTTTCGCTGACACAGCCACAAATTTCAGACTGGATATTTTGCTTTTGTGTTGTGGTCATTAGACGTGTTGCCGTTTGCCACGCTGGAATATTATTCAGTTCAGTAGTGCATTTTGCATTGATCGCGATTTTAAGCGCAGTGCCGCCCAGTTGTTGAGTGGTACTTGGCGCCTCAGAAGTGCCTGTCGCTGTACACGCTGATAAAACCAGAGTCAGTGGCGCAAGTACAGCCAATAATTTTTTCACAGATATATTCCTTATTTTCATTCATAGATGAAGACTGTCGCTATTGTGCCGAAATTCACCTGAATAAGAAATCTAAAAATCACTAAGCATGTTTAATCTACAGCCAACCAATTTAATAGATGTTGCATGAAAGCCACCATAGCGTTGCAGATTTGGAATTGCTGAATTGATTCATCCTTTGCTAAGGTTCGGCCTTATTGAAAAGCAACGGAATATCTAGATGAATAAATCACTGTATTACACACGAACAGCGCAATGGCTGCATTGGATCATGGCGGTTATTTTTATTGCGGCCTGGCTCATCGGTTTTTATAGTGGTAATTTTTTAAGTTATGACGTTGATGGCAGCTTTAAGGGTGATGTGATTTCACTGCATAAAAATATTGCAACCACCATTATTTTCCTGCTCGTTGTTCGAATTTTCTGGCGCTATACCCATCCGGCGCCGTCACTGCCTGAGAGTATGTCACCGCGGATGAAAACGTTGGCACATGCTGGTCATCTGGCGCTGTATTTCATGCTGATTGCCCTACCCCTTACAGGTTGTTTGTATAGTTGGAGTTTGGGTTATCCAGCACCGGTGCTGTATTTATTTAACCTGCCACCCCTCATTGCCGAAAACTCGGCTGTGACCGCTATTGTTAAGCCCTTGCATATCTGGCTTTCCTGGGCAGTCGGCATTCTACTGGTTGGCCATATTGCCGCAGCCTTTAAACATCATTTTATCGATAAAGATCATGTATTAAAAAGTATGACCCAACAGGATAAATAGTTAGACCATTAATATGGGCTAAATAATGTTCCCAGTCTGTGCTTGCAGGCTGTTTCATTAAATAAATTCCTTGAGACAACTTCTGAGACTGTTTGCAATCGCTTTTTGCGTCAGTTCTTTTTTGGCTGCTTCATCAACTGTGGCTTTTAACAAAGTTTTGGCAGGCACATCTTTTAACGCATGCTCACCTACACATGAACACACATTTTTCTCAAGTTCAACTTTACTGGTGTCCTGCATTAAGTAGGTCGAAACTTTCCAAACTTTGGAATTTTGCAGCTCTTTACTGCATTGATATTCAATCAAAGGTTTTAAAGTACGTTGTGTCAATGTCATATCCGCACTAGAACAGGCAGAAATCAACAATATGCTGAGGATCAGAAGTAAACTTTTCAATTTCATATTGGCCTATAAAAATGATAAAGGCAGAGCGAACTCTGCCTTTTGTAAAAACTTAAACCAAGGCACGGATCTGGTTGATCCATTTCTCTTTTTCAGCCTCTGGAATAAACGACGCTTCAAAGGAGTGCGTTGCCAACTGCTTTAATTCCTCGTTACTCAAGTCTAGCGCTTCAGCAATGGCAATAAAGTTGTCATTCATATAGCCACCAAAATAGGATGGATCATCTGAGTTGACTGTAACATGGACACCCTGCTGCAAGAGACGACGGATATTATGCTGCTGCATATCCTCGACCACACAAAGCTTCAGATTTGACAGCGGGCACACCGTTAAGGGCATTTTTTCGCGAATCAACCGTTGCATTAACTCAGAATCTTCTTCTGAACGCACCCCATGATCAATACGATTAACTTTCAGTAAATCCAGAGCTTCCCAGACATATTCTGCCGGGCCTTCTTCGCCCGCATGTGCTACGACCAAAAACCCTACTTCACGCGCTTTGGCAAAGACACGTTCAAATTTAGAAGGTGGATGCCCGACTTCACTTGAATCCAGACCAATCGCAATAATCTGGTCTTTATAGGGCAATGCCTGCTCCAGCGTTTCAAAGGCCGCCTCTTCACTTAAATGACGCAGGAAACACATGATCAAATGTGAGCTGATTCCAAGCTTGGCCTTGGCATCATCGCAGGCTTTTTGCAGGCCATTGATGACGGTCGCAAAAGCAATTCCACGGTCGGTATGCGTTTGCGGATCGAAGAACATTTCTGTATGCACCACATTGTCTTCGGCACATTTTTCAAAATAGGCCCAAGCCAGGTCATAAAAGTCCTGTTCATGGATCAGTACATTGGCCCCGGCATAATAAATATCCAGGAAGGACTGAAGATTATGGAAATTATAAGCCTGCTTAACTTCCTCGACAGATTTATACGGGATGGCAATCTGATTACGCTGAGCGATTGCAAACATTAGCTCAGGCTCAAAAGTGCCTTCAATATGAACATGAAGCTCGGCTTTTGGCAAAGCGCGAATCAACTCAAGACGGTTCATCACTTCTCCTCGTGAAACCTTTAAATAATAAAAAAGGGCGCAAACTCAGTTTACAC
Source organism: Acinetobacter sp. YH01006 (assembly GCF_013420445.1). NCBI lineage: Bacteria > Pseudomonadati > Pseudomonadota > Gammaproteobacteria > Moraxellales > Moraxellaceae > Acinetobacter > Acinetobacter sp. YH01006. The sequence goes on from NZ_VOYB01000002.1 coordinate 220,172, forward strand.
CCTTTCTGAATGTAGAAAAATTAGCCACCAAACAGTGCGAATTTAAGCGTCCATAGAACAGCAATAATCCAGACCATATACGGTACAGTCGCAGCCTTACCAGTCAACAACTTGATCAGTGCATAGCTGATAAAGCCCATCGCAATACCATCCGCAATCGAATAGGTAAATGGCATAAATACGATGGTTAAAAATGCCGGTACTGCCTCAGTAATATCTTCCCAGTCAATATGGACGATACCCTGAATCATCAACACACCAACAAATAACAATGCTGGCGCAGTGGCAAAACTCGGAACTGATTGTGCAAGCGGTGCCAGGAATAAACAGGCAATAAATAGTAATCCAACCACCACGGCGGTTAGACCGGTACGACCACCTGCTGCCACACCCGCAGAAGATTCAATATAAGGCGTAGTTGAAGAAGTACCCAGTGCCGCACCAGCAACAATCGCTGATGAGTCAGCAAATAAGGCTTTCTTCAAACGTGGTAATTTCCCGTCTTTTAACAGACCTGCACGATGCGAAACACCGACCAACGTCCCGGTAGAGTCAAACAGATCGACCAGGAAGAAAACAAAAATCACCCCAATTAAACTGGCAGTAAAGAGGCCTTCAAAATCCATTTGCATGAATGTTGGAGCCAGCGATGGAATATGACCCACTACACCTTGGAATTCGTTATAACCTAGTGCCGTTGCAATGGCAGTCACCACCAGAATACTGATGATAATTGCACCACGGACTTTAAACTGGTGCATTACCACAACCAACAAAAAGCCAAAAAGTGCTAATAATACAGAAGGTTGTTTCAGATCACCCAAGCCCACCAGTGTGGCTGGATTATCCACAATAATTCCGGCATTTTTCAGTGCCACCAATGCCAGGAACAAGCCAATACCACCACCAATCGCGAGCTTGAGCGACATTGGAATTGCATTGACAATGGCTTCACGTATTTTAAACAGGCTAATGGCAATAAAGACCAGACCTGAAACAAAAACTGCACCCAAGGCGGTTTGCCAAGGCACCCCCATTCCCAGACATACAGAATAGGTAAAGAAGGCATTTAAGCCCATGCCTGGCGCCAGCGCAATTGGATAATTCGCAATCAGGCCCATGACTAAACAGCCAATCGCAGCTGCAAGACAGGTTGCTACAAAGACAGCCCCATGATCCATCCCTGTTTCGGACAAGATCATTGGATTGACAATAATGATGTAACACATGGTTAAGAATGTAGTTACACCAGCCAGAACTTCTGTACGGAAACTGGTTTTGTTTTCACTCAGTTTAAACAGACGTTCAAGCATATTTTCTGAAGATGGATTAGGAGTCGTCATGACCTAGCCCCTATTGAGTAAACTTTATGCTTCAAGCACGCCGTCAAATAAATGAAATTTCACAAAAAATTCATTTATTTTGAGGATGTGTTAGCAACGAATATGCCAGTATAGCCATTTGACGGGTTCAAATGTTTGAACAGCTTACAGCCCCAGGGCTATGCTATAAAAACCCCAAAAAATCTAAACAAAAAAGCTGCATAACTTTTATGCAGCTCTATTTAATGATATAAATCAAATGCTTAGAAAGATGAAGTTTGCTTCATCTTTATAGGTGGCAAATTATAACACATTGATTTCTGATTGCTTCTTTGATTTTATACTTTATTTAAAATCAATCTATTTAATTCGAATATTTTTAATATTTTATTATATTTATTATTGAGTTAATTTTATTAATTACGCTAAATTGAAAAAAAAGAAAATTGATGCATGTGTTAATGTCGATGCCGATTAGAGTCTAACAATTTGCTGGAGTCACGCGCTTCATTCAAGACATGACGGATTTTTTCGTATTTTCTGATTTCTGCCTGTTTATGCACGCAGAATCCTAATACACTGACCATTAACACAAAAACAGGAATAGCATGTATTTTCATTTTTATTATTCTGCTTTGTAACACTGTGCAATTATGCTAACAAAAAACCTAATAAACTTGTGACTTACTTTACATTTAACCCGATAGAATGCACTTCTTAAACCGTTTAGCGATATTTTTCTATCGTTTTATTTATTATTACTTAATTAATTTTTCATTCTTTCTCAAAAAATCTCTTGCGCTAAATACTCCCCAAAGTTAATAAATTAAATATTTGAATATTAAATACTTATTTATTTAAATAAAAATTTCTATTGGAAAGAAAAATATAAAAATTAATGAAAATTCCCTGATTTAAAATATATTAACTTGAGCTATTTTATTCAGCTTTTCCCAGAAATATCAGTTTCAATTTTCTGTAAAAAACAATTCAATAGATGAGATTTTACGCATTATTTCAATGAGTTCAGCGATAATTCTAATTTTTTATCTAACTTAAAATTTGGGAAAGACGCTAAAAACCATATTTGTACCGAAGTGCAGCCAATCAACTCCCCTGGCACTCAATATTTAAAAAACGATTAAAGCTGGATAAATAAAATTTCAATACTCATAGCTCCCAATACCGCCTAGAAACCAATTATTCTATGCGGTAGCGGAATAACGTTATTTATGCACTGATTTGTTCATCACGTTTAAATACCAATTCACCTTTAAGTGAACTATCGGCATCAAAATAATAGCCATCGGTATTGAATGCTTTGAGTTCTTCGGCACGTTCAATTCTATTTTCAACAATAAAACGTGCCATCAAACCACGTGCTTTTTTAGCATAGAAACTAATCACTTTATATTTGCCATTTTTCTGATCCAGAAATACTGGCTTAATAATCTCTGCCTGAATTTTGCGCTCGTTCACCGATTTATAATATTCATCAGAAGCAATATTCACCAAGATCTCAGACTGGGCTGCTGCTAAATCTTGATTGATCAGATCAGTGATGTGATGTGCCCAGAAGTCGTATAAGTTATGCCCGCGAGAATTGGCCAATTTGGTTCCCATTTCCAGACGATAGGGCATCATCAGATCCAAGGGACGCAAAAGCCCATATAAACCAGACAACATACGCAAATGCTGTTGTGCAAAGTGCAGATCTTCCTGCTTTAAGCTATAAGCATCCAGACCGGTATAGACATCTCCTTTAAAGGCAAAAATAGCCTGACGTGCATTGGCTAAATTAAAATCTGGTTGCCAGTCCTGGAAACGTGCTGTATTTAAATTGGCAATTTTTTCACTGACACTCATCAAACTGGAAATTTCTGTTGCAGAAAGTGTGCGACAAGCTTTGATCAAATCCTGCGAATGTTCTAATAATCTGGCTTGAGTAAATTGGTCAGTGGGTAATGGGGTATCGTAATCGAGCGTTTTGGCTGGAGAAATTAAAGCGAGCATGGCAACCTGGTCAAAAAATGATTAATCAAACTATATCAGTCTGCTTATTTTAATTCCAATTCATGTTTTTATTCACCATAATCGTTAAAATGCGCGATTCTCCTGTTAATCATCGGTATTTATATGTCCGAGCAAATTTTCCTTCAAGGACCTGCGGGTCAGATTGAAGTTTTTGTGGATTATCCTCAGGGTGAAGTGAAAGGATTCGCGGTAGTTTGTCACCCCCATCCCTTGCAAGGTGGTACGCCCCAACACAAGGTTCCCGTTCTATTGGCACAAATGTATATGGAACGTGGCTGTGTTGTGTATCGTCCGAGTTTTCGCGGTTCTGGTCAAAGTGAAGGTATACACGACGAGGGCTTCGGTGAGACGGATGATGTATTAGAAATCATTCGGTTTGCTCGCAGTCAGCATATTGGGCTGTCTTTTTATGCGGGCGGCTTTAGTTTTGGTGCGCATGTCATGGCAAAGAGCTATGCAGCCTTACCTGTAGAACTGCAACCCAAACAAACTATTTTATGTGGACTGCCAACTGCAACAGTTGCCGGTATTCGCCATTATGTTACGCCAGCAATTAAAGGTGATATTCTGTTCATTCATGGTGAGGGTGATGAAGTAACCCTGCTGTCGGATATGATTGAATGGGCAAAACCACAGCGTCATTTAGTGACCGTATTGCCTGGTGCCAATCATTTCTTTACTGGCTATTTAAAGCAATTGCGGATTGCAATGACCCGCTACTTAGCGCTTGGCTAAATAATAAAACCCGTCAGATGATGGGTTTTTTTATGCTTCTCACAGCAGTTTTTCAGCTAAGTGATAAATCATTGCCCGACATTTAGCTTGTTGTACTATATCAACATCAACAATCTTTCCACCCAAACGTTCAATGACTTTTCGACTCGCCCAATTTTCTTCGGCTACAGGATAAATCAATCGCTGACGATTTAAGTCATCAAGGGCATAACCAACCAGAGCATCAACCGCTTCACAACCATATTTATGACCATGCGGGCTTTCCTTGATCCAAATTCCAAGCTGTGGCACTTCATCCATTAAACGATCTAAACCACAAAGCCCCATAAATTCCAGACTTTCCGCATGGCTGTCAAAAACACATATTCTTCATGAGCTGCCATATTCTCTAGCCATTTTTGCCATCCTGTTGCAAATGCTTGTTCAGATTCTAGCAGCCCCCATGTCATAAAGGGCATCAGACTTGGGATAATCGCGGCATAAGCTTCTCATGCATCTGATGCACGAAAATAGCTGAGTATCAGACACTCACTTTGGCGTTGAGATCAAATTATAGTGGAGTTATGAATTAGTTCTTCCATTCAAACTCGCTAAAGCTTTCCTGCTCTTTTAGAGAGGTTTCCACTGCCTGTGCAAGCTGATTAAGCAAACTTCTTTCGGTGATACGATCCAGCCAGTCCTGTTCTTCTTCAGGATATGAGGCAATTTCACAGACCAGATGCCCTTGTTCATCTCTGGTTTCACAACTCACAGATAAGGGCAATGCATGTTCATCCACGCTCACCGCAACCTGAGCACCACTTTGACTTAAGGTCTGAAAGCCATGTTTACCTAATGTTTCGGCAAGAAAATGCGCTACATATTCCTGGGTTTCCTGACCATCCCGGGGTTGCTGGCTTTGTGTATTGGCCATGAATTTTAATTTTCGCATCGCTACATCCTAATGGCTTTTTTCTTGTATGGGTTTAGCATAAGCAATATAAACAAAACAGCCAAGCAAAAGCTTGGCTGTTTCACATAATTTTAAAAATTATTCTGAAACTTGAATAGGCAAACCTGCAATTGAGGTCAGTTCTGTAAAGGTCGGGAAACTGGTGGCTACCGTTTCCGTACCGACAATCTTGATCTGCTCCGAATTACGTAAACCGGCAATCGAAAAACTCATTGCAATGCGATGATCATGATGCGATTCAATTTCACCACCGGTAAAGATTGGCGACCAGTCACCTGATTTGCCCTTCCCTTCGATAATAATGCCATCTTCAGTTGGGGTACAGTCAATGCCCATGGTTTGCAGGCCATCTGCCATCACCTGAATACGGTCCGATTCTTTTACGCGAAGCTCGGCAGCACCGGTCAAAATCGTCTGACCTTCGGCACAGGCAGCAGCAATAAACAGCGCCGGGAATTCATCAATCGCCAATGGCACCTGATCTTCAGGCATATGAATGCCTTTAAGCGTACGCGTACCACGAATACGGATATCTGCAATCGGTTCACCGCCAGCAATGCGTTCATTTTCAACGGTAATGTCCGCACCCATCTGTTTCAGGATTTCGATCACGCCAGTACGGGTCGGGTTGATACCAACAGCCTCTAAGGTCACATCCGAATTTTCAGTAATCGCAGCGCCGACCATAAAGAAGGCCGCAGAAGAAATATCAGATGGCACCTGGATATTGGTTCCGACCAGCTTTCCACCACCTTGTAATGAAATACGATTGCCTTCGGTTTTCACCTCATAACCAAATGCACGCAACATACGCTCAGTATGGTCACGGGTTGGTTCAGGTTCAGTCACTGCGGTTTCGCCATTTGCCCATAGGCCCGCCAGCAAAATACCTGATTTTACCTGCGCTGATGCCATTGGCAAATCGTACTGAATGCCTTGTAGTTGCTGGTTGCCTGTAATCGAGACAGGCGGAGTTCCACGTTCACCCGTGGTCTGAATCAGTGCACCCATTTCACGTAAAGGCTTGGCAATACGTTCCATTGGGCGTTTAGATAGGGATGCATCACCGGTCATCACTGAATCAAATTTCTGCGCTGCCAGCATACCGGACAGCAAACGCATTGAAGTACCTGAGTTGCCCATATAAATGGCAGACTGTGGCGCTTTAAGACCATGCATACCGACGCCATGAATGGTGACTTCACCATTTTTAGGGCCTTCGATGCTGACGCCCATATCACGAAAAGCCTGCAAAGTTGCCAGTGCATCTTCACCTTCAAGGAAACCAGTCACATGTGTTGTACCTTCAGCGATGGCACCAAACATGATCGAGCGATGTGACACAGATTTGTCACCTGGCACGGTAAATTTACCTTGAAATGTCTTGGCACCCGGCTGAATGGTAAATTGTTGTGTCACTTTATTTTTCTCCATGAAAGGTTTCTTGGCGAGCATATGGTTGAAATGCTGGCGAGCTGCCTGCGCATGACCCAATAAGCCCATCAATGCTTGGGAATCTTCATCTTCGATCAATTTGCGAATAATCGCGAGCTGCTGTTCAAAGCCATCTACGGCATTCAGAACTGCTTTTTTGTTGGCAAAAAAGATGTCATGCCACATTTGTGGATCACTGGCGGCAATCCGCGAGAAATCGCGGAAGCCACCGGCAGCATAACGAAATATGTCTAAGTTGTCTTCACGTTTGGCCAGCTGTTCAACCAAGTTGAATGCCATGAGATGCGGAAGATGACTGGTATGTGCCAGCACTTCATCGTGCTTGTCCACATCCATGCAAATCACTTCGGCTTTGGCCGCTTGCCACAGTTGAATCAGCTTCTCCACGGCCCAATCGCTACTGCTTGGCAGTGGCGTCAAAATTACCTTGTGATTGGCAAATAGATCGACTTTTCCTGCATGTACACCGGTATGCTCTGCACCTGCAATCGGATGACCCGGCACAAAACCTGCTGGAAGCTGGTCACCAAAGACCGCTTTAGCCGCATCGACCACATTACCTTTGGTACTTCCCACATCAGTAATAATGATATTTTCCGTCAAATACGGCTGAATCAGCTCAAGTACTTTTTGTGTGGCACGTACCGGCAAAGCCAGAACAATCAGATCTGCACCTTTGACTGCATCTACAGGATCGGCATAGCCTGCAGAAATCAGACCAAGTGCCTTGGCATCTTCCAAAGTCTTGGACGAACGTGTCGATGCCACAATGTCATTGGCCAAGTGCTCGGCTTGAATGACACGCGCCAGACTTGAACCAATCAGTCCAAGCCCAATAAATGCAACTTTTTCAAACAATGGCTGCGACATGAATTAAGCTTTTGCCTCTAAACCCAATACTGTAGCAAGCGCGCTTAAGAATTTCGCGTTTTCTGCTTCAGTACCAATCGATACACGAATGTGGCTGGAAATACCGACCGGACGTACAATGACCCCTTGTTTCAGCAAACCGTTAAAGGTTGCTGCGGGGTCTGCCTGTACATCAACCAGAATAAAGTTAGCACGAGAAGGCACATAGTTCAGACCCAAAGCCTTAAAACCTGCTTCAAGTTGCGCCATACCGGCTTTATTTACTTCGCGAGAACGCGCGATAAAGTCTTCATCTTTCAGTGCAGCCACCGCAGCGACCATGGCCAAATGATTGACGTTAAATGGCTGACGAATACGGTTTAAATAATCGGTCACTTCAACCGATGCCAAGGCAAAACCGACACGCAGTGCAGCCAGACCATAGCACTTCGATAAAGTACGGCTGACAATCAGATTTGGATATTGTTGCAGGAATTTCAGGCTATTGAAATTTTCCGGGAAATATTCCACATACGCTTCGTCTAGCACCACAATTACATTTGCAGGGACTTTTTGCATGAAAGCTTCAAATTCGGCTTCTTCGAACCAGGTTCCGGTCGGATTGTTCGGATTGGCAATGAAGACGAGTTTGGTATTGTCCTGAATTGCTGCTGCCATCGCTTCAAGGTCATGTGAAAAACCTTTGGCAGGTACTTCAATCGCTTGTGCATTAATGGCTTGAGTGACCAGTGCATAAACCGCAAATGCGTGCTGGCTATATACCACAGAATCGCTTGAAGAAACGAAGGCACGGGCAAACATTTCTAGCAAGTCGTTTGAACCATTGCCCAGCGTAATCTGATCATGATTAAAACCAAACTGAGTTTTAATCTGATCTTTCAGGATAAAGCCACCTCCATCTGGATAACGGCCAATTTCAGCAATTTCCGCAGCGACTGCTTCTTTGACTTTATCTGAACAACCCAGCGGGTTTTCATTGGATGCCAGCTTGACGATATCGGTAAGACCCAACTCACGCTCAAGCTCACTGATCGGTTTACCTGGCTGATATGGCTTTAATTTTGAGATGCCTGAATTGGCTGGAACAAACGACATTTTAGACTTCCAATTTTAGGTATAAAACAGTGGTCAGCACCCTCGCCCTGACCACGGATAGCTGACTTAAAGTACAGCTGCAGGATATGAACCGAGCACGCGAACTTCTTTAACTAAAGGACGAATTTCTGCAATTGCAGCTTTGACATGTTCCTGCTCAATATGACCTTCAAGATCAATGAAGAACACATAAGCCCATTTTTCCGGAAGTGCTGGACGCGTTTCAATACTGGTCAAGCTGATATTGTGCTTGGCAAATGGCGCCAGAATTTCCAGCAATGCACCAGCACGGTCATGTGCAGAAATCAGTAATGAGGTTTTATCATTGCCACTTTGAGGCACTTTTTCACGGCCAATCACCAAGAAACGTGTGGTATTTTCCGGATTGTCCTCAATATTGCCATGCATAATTTCAAGATTATAAATACTTGATGCAATTTCAGAAGCAATCGCAGCAGAATGCCATTCATTTTGAATACGGCGCGCAGCCTCAGCATTAGAATTTAAAGCCACACGTTCTACACCCGGATAATGCGCGTCTAGCCATTTACGACATTGCGCCAAAGTCTGCTGATGTGCATAAATCTGTTTAATACTGTCTTTACGGGTATTTTCAGAAATCAGAAATTGATGATGAATCGGCAATTCAACTTCGCCAATCACATTCAGGTTCGAAGTTTTAAAACAGTCCAGGGTATGATTGACTACACCTTCAGAGGAATTTTCCACCGGCACCAAACCATAATGGGCACTGCCCGCCTCGACTTCACGGAAGACTTCATCAATTGTCGGTAAAGGTCGAACCACCGCATCATGACCAAAGTGCTTGAGTACCGCAGAATGGGTATAGGTTCCGACTGGCCCTAGAAACGCAATACTTTGCGGAGCTTCAAGCGCAAGACAAGCGGACATGATTTCACGGAACAGACGTGCCATGGTGGTGTCGGACAATGGCCCTTCATTACGCTCCATGACATTGCGCAACACCTGTGCTTCACGTTCTGGGCGGTAAAACAGCGGACTTTCTTCTGAAGCAAACTTTGCTTTTGCAACTGCTTCAGCCAAACGTGCCCGGCGGTTAATCAATTGCTGGATTTGCTGATCAACAGAATCGATATCCTCACGAATTTTTGCCAAATCAAGAGAAGTCGTGGTGTTTTGATCGTCGTTGATCATTGTTATGTCGCCCTTCATAAACCTTATCTGTTCAGTATAACAATAGTGAGCTTTAAAATGTTACGCAATATGACATTGCTAGATTAAGTCTTAAAAACAGACAGTTGGTTTTAACCACTCATCGCTTTTAGTCATATCTGGTAACATTTAGTTCAGCATTTTGGCTTGATTTACATTATCAAATTGTAAACTTAGCCTGTCCATCTTAACTGATTTTAATGAATATGAAATATCACTATTTCTTAATCTATATAGCGGTTTTAAGCATAAGAAAATTAAAATAATAGCTTTGTACTTGTCTTTTTTGACCTATTAAAATCTGAGATATCTTTCACAATAAAATGCACGCTCCTCACGCTCATTTCTCTTATTTAATATTGATTTTCCTAGATTTTTTACATGAAATTACTACTCTGTTACAAAGCAGAGACGTTTTTTCAACCTTTAACAGCTAGTCTAATTTAAATCATGAGTTGGGGGGATCAATCATGCCAAAAAGAATAGCAGTACTTATAACAAATAATTTTGAAGACCAAGAATATCTGGAGCCAGTGGCTGCCTTGCTGGCTGCCCATCATAGCGTCTGCAATATCGAACTTAACGCCGGCAAAGTGGTCTATGGGCTGCATGGCTGTTCTGCCGTGACCATCGACCGTGGCATCGAACAAATCAGTATTGATGACTTTGATGCCTTGCTGATTCCAGGGGGCGAATCTGCGGTTTCTCTCTCTAACGATGTTCGGGTGCTACAGTTCATCCATGCCTTCAATCAGGCCAAAAAAGCTATTTTCAGTTTATGTGATGCATCCTTATTACTGTGTGAAGCAGATGTGCTGAAAAATCGGATTATTACCAGTATCCGGGCGCATGCGAGTCGCGTACAGCATGCGGGTGGAACCTATTATGATGTAGAACTGGTAAATGATAATAACCAGTTGATCTCATCGCGCCTGCCCAACGATCTGCCTATTTTTATTCATGAATGTTTGAATGTCTTAAAATCATAAAATTTAAAACAGAGTCACGGCTCTTTGCTATAGCTTGCCTGTAAAAAAAAGAGTCCTTAACAGGACTCTTTTTTCATTAATAAATTAACGTCCTAACAGACCACGCGCTACAATTTCTTTCATGATTTCATTGGTACCGCCATAAATCCGTTGAATACGGGCATCGACAAAGAAGCGTGAAATTGGATATTCAGTCATGTAGCCATAACCACCAAAGAGCTGAAGCAGATTGTCAGCAATCTTCATCTGCATATCGGTAGAAAAACTTTTCAATGCCGCTGCAGTTTCGACATCCAGTTTCCCTTGCATATAAAGCTCAAGATTCTGGTTATAAAAAGCTGCGGTCGCCAATTCATCAATTTTCGCTTGTGCCAAAACAAAACGAGTATTCTGGAATTGACCGATGGCCTGACCAAAAGCCTGACGCTCTTTCACATATTGCGTGGTCACATCAATAGAACCACGAATTGCACCCAAGGCTGTTGCTGCGATGGCGGTACGCTCACGCGGTAATTCCTGCATCAAATAAGTAAAACCCTGCCCCGGTTGACCGAGTAACTGGTCTTTCGGCACCTTGACATTGTCAAAGAACAGTTCCGAAGTATCTTGCGCATGCAGGCCAATTTTGTCCAGATTAGTGCCTTTTTTAAAGCCTTCCAGATGCGTGTCGGCCAGTAACAAAGAAACGCCTTTGGCACGCGCTTGCGGATCGGTTTTGACTGCCAGTACCACCAGGTCGGCATGCTGACCATTGGAAATAAAGGTTTTTGAGCCATTTAATACATAGTAATCATCCTGCAAGATGGCACTGGTACGCATGGCTTGCAAGTCTGAGCCGGCACCTGGCTCGGTCATACCAATCGCACCGACCACTTCACCGCTCACCATTTTCGGCAACCAGTGTTTCTTCTGCTCTTCAGTTCCAATGTGCAAGATATAGGGTGCAGCAATATCCGAATGACAGGACAATCCTGTAGAAATGGCACTGTATCCGGCACGTGCAGACTCTTCAATCAGCATCAATGAATAATCGGTTGGCACCCCATAGCCGCCATATTCCTCCGGAACATCGACACACAAGAAACCATTTTCACCAAGTGCATTCCAGACTGAACGTGGCATCAGGCCTTCGTGCTCCCATTGTTGATAATACGGTGCGACATGTTCATTCATAAAGCGTTTAAAATTGTCGCGGAATAATTCTAGATCGGCATCGTAGGCAAGCATTCGGTTGTCCTTATACTGTTTATCGTTTTATTTCCTGTTTTACAGACTATCTACTTTCAGCTTTACTGTCATGTACTGGCATCTATCTTTTACTAACTTTGCAGTCAATAAAAAAGGAAGCCGAAGCTTCCTTTTTCTTTCAAACATTAGAATTAATGGGCGTTATTGCCTTCTTGCGCCATTTTTTCATCAATTTCTGATGGATTTGCCAATGCATAGTTCAGCTTGTCCATATCGAGCTGGCCTACCCATTTTGCAACAACCAAAGTCGCCAAAGAGTTACCCACCAGATTGGTCAAGGCACGCGCTTCAGACATGAAACGGTCAATACCGAGAATCAAGGCCAGACCTGCAACAGGAATATTACCCACAGCAGCCAAGGTTGCTGCCATCACAATAAAGCCAGAACCCGTGACACCTGCCGCACCTTTAGATGAAATCAACAGTACCAGAAGAAGGGTAATCTGATGAGACAAATCAAGTTGTGTATTGGTCGCCTGCGCAATAAAGATCGCAGCCATGGTCAAATAGATTGAAGTTCCATCTAGGTTAAATGAATAACCGGTTGGAATCACCAGACCTACCACTGATTTTTCAGCACCAGCAAGTTCCAGTTTTTTCAACATACGTGGCAATACTGATTCTGAAGAAGAAGTACCCAGTACAATCAGCAGTTCTTCACGGATCAGGCGAATCATCTTCATGATACTGAAACCCGCAAAACGCGCAATTGAACCCAGTACGATGAAAATAAACAGTACGCAGGTGATATAGAAACAAATGATCAACTGTGCCAGCTGAGCAAGCGAACCAATACCATATTTACCAATGGTAAAGGCCATCGCACCAAATGCACCGATTGGCGCCAGTTTCATTATCATGTTCACAATATTGAAGAATACATGTGAAATCTGGTCGATGAGTTTCAGGACTGGCTTGCCTTGATCACCCAGCTTATGCAGCGCGAAACCAAAAATGATCGCGAACAACAGAACCTGTAGAATTTCGCCTTCCGCAAATGCGCCTACCACCGTATTTGGAATGATATTCATCAGGAAGTCGATCGTCGACTGTGACTCACCTGTAGCGACATATTTGCTGATGCCCGTGGTATCCAGTGATGCAGGATCAACGTTCATGCCTACACCTGGCTTGACGATGTTAATCACCACCAGACCGATGACTAACGCAATCGTGGAGACGATTTCGAAGTAAAGTAAAGCAACACCACCAGTTTTACCCACTGATTTCATGCTTTCCATACCCGCAATACCGCTGACCACGGTACAGAAAATCACCGGTGCGATGATCATTTTGATCAGGCGGATAAATGCATCACCCAGCGGTTTAAGCTGTTCACCCAAGCCAGGAACATACTGTTCTACACCATTGATAATTTGCGTACCACTCGGCGAGAAATGCCCGACCAGAATACCTGCAATAATAGCCACAATCACCTGAAAATACAGTGACTTATAAATCGGTTTTTTCGCCATAATAAATCTACTTGAACGATATCTGAAAATAAAAAGACCATTTTGAGAAATGCACTGATCTGTTCATCTGCTCTGAAGATGAACTGGATCAAATCTCAATAGGCTCAAGAGAATGTTCAAAATGAAAATCAGCCACGCATTCAATCTGACGCGCAGCATCAGACCAAAGTATTAAATGGGAGAAAGAGATTAAGAAAACTTAAACAAACTCTAAAAATTGTCTGAATTTTACTGAAAAATCCCATTAAATGTGCATAAAGTCTTATGCAATTGCCTGCTTTTTGCTCGCATTGAATTAGACATTAGTCGATAATCAGATTTAAATGCCTGTTTTCCGTATACTGAAAGCTTTGTTAATTTTAGACCCTCCTCATTGATCCCAATATTTGCTGCAAGCTGTATAAGTTATGAATACCAAAAGAAATATTTATAGAGATTTCGAACATCCCTTTGCCCAATATGTACGCATCGTGGGTAAGGGGAAAAATGGCGCCCGCTCCCTCAGCTATGATGAAGCCTATCAAGCCTTCGGCATGATTTTGAAGAATGAAGTGCTCGATGTGCAGCTCGGTGCTTTCTTGATGTTATTGCGGGTCAAGGAAGAATCAGTCGATGAATTGGCCGGTTTTGTTCAGGCGACACGTGACCAGCTTAATTTCAAAACACTGGATGTTGATCTGGACTGGTCTTCCTATGCGGGCAAGCGCAAGCATTATCCATGGTTTATTCTGGCGGCACTGACGCTGGCCAAGCATGGCTATAATATTGTGATGCATGGTGCCTCGGGTCATACCATGAACCGGGTTTACACCGAACAGGTGCTCACTTACTTAGGCTATCCAATCTGTCAGAATGATGCCGAGGTGGAACAGCAACTGCAGCAACAGCATTTTGCTTATATCCCGCTCGACGTGATTTCTCCAATTCTGGCGGACCTGATTGCGCTGCGAAATGTCATGGGTCTACGCTCCCCGATTCATACCCTGGCGCGTCTGATCAATCCCTTTAATGCCAAAGCGACCCTGCAAGCAATTTTCCATCCAGCGTATCGTGGTTCGCACCAGCAAGCCGCTTTTCGTTTAGGCTATAAAAATAGCGCTGTGATTAAAGGTGAAGGTGGCGAATTTGAACGTAATCCGGATGCCAAAACCTTAATTTGTGGCATTAAAGATGGCGAGCTGTATGAGCATGAACTGCCAAAACTGACGGATAACCGCAGTCCAATTGAAGAAGAACTGGATCTCGCGCGATTTAAAGCCGTCTGGGAGGGTCAGCAAAGTCATGAGTATGGTGAAATTGCAGTAATAGAAACCATGGGGATTGCACTTTACACTATGGGCGTGTATGACAGCTTTGAGGCTGCGATGCAAAAAGCTAAAACATTATGGGCAAATCGCCACACGGTTTAATCTTTTGAGCACAAAAAAAGCATTGTTCAGGCACTGAACAATGCTTTTTTTAAATGCCAAACGACTGACACGACGTCAGTGCTTAAACAAAACGGATTGGCTTGAATTCAGGTTCATTTTTGTGATGATCATCATCACATTCCTCACCTTCTTCTTTCGTGCCGCGATCGATATATCCGCTGCGTTCAGTTTCAGGCAGGTTTTTCATTTCCCAGGCATAGACTGCCTGCATACAAGTCTGGCGTTGTTCCTGAGTTAGGGCTACACCATTTGGCCACTTTCCAATTTCAATTGCTGTTCTTAGGCGTTCAACAATCTCAGGATTGAGTACGGCAAGCATTTGTTCAATATTCATGATTTAATCCTGCTTAAAATAATCAAAGTCCTGATTCCACCCCAGTTTGGTTCGACAGGCATTATAAAAGTCATAGCCCGGTGGATGCAGAAGATTCAGTTTAAAGGGATGCTTGCGAATATGGACGCTATCGCCAACATTCAAAGACACACTGTGTTGTCCATCCGCACTGACCATCGGCAGTACGCGATTTTCACGAATCAGTAATTTAATTTCGCTGTGTCCACCGACCACAATCGGGCGTGAAGACAAGGTATGCGGATGCATCGGCACCAGCGCAATCGCATCCATACTCGGATGGACAATTGGCCCGCCCCCAGAAAGTGCATAAGCCGTAGAGCCGGTCGGCGTCGATACAATCAGGCCATCACTGTGCTGACGATAGACATACTGTCCGTCAATATTCAGTTCAAAATCGATCATATGCACCGATTTTCCTGAATGCAGTACCACATCGTTCAGTGCAATCGCATCGTAAATCACTTCGCCTTTGGAGCGAATTTCGACTTCGAGTAAAAAACGTCGCTCAGTCTGAAAATCACCTTTTAACACCTGATCCAACTTAAAGATGACTTCGGTTGGCTTAATGTCGGTTAAGAATCCCAGACGCCCCCGGTTAACGCCGATCACAGGAGTATTGTACTTGACCAGTGCGCGTGCTGCATGCAAAAGCGAACCATCCCCTCCTACCACAATGACCAGATCAACGACTTCACCAAGTAAAGCACGACTGACAGTTTGGGTATTGTTATATGGAACGAGTTCAGCTGTCGCTGCATCAAAAACAGGATGTAGGCCTAAATTCAGAAGATGATCATGAATAAGACATAAGGTTTCAACCACCGATGATTTATCAGGACGTCCTATTAACCCGATATTTCGAAAGGTTTTATGGGAAATTTGCACCAGTGTCGTCGCTCCGCTACGGATCTTGCATATCATAGCATTAAGCTATACCTGGATGATAATTTATAACAGGATGCTAGCTCGTCGCAAATTATTTGAAATATATTTGAATTAAGGAGAAATTGTGGGCTTTGATTTTAATTTTAAGCGCATTTATTGATTAAATATTGCAAAATGATTAAAAGCTTCGCATGATTAGCACAATTTCACAGGATCTTATAAGTATTTATGAAATCTGAACGTGGCATGGGGTTTTTTGCCTTAATTTTCTCGATTTTAGTCATTTCCATCTTTGTCGTATTTAGTATTTACCTGATTAAATTAGATAATATTGTACGCGAAAAATTTGAAGGTCAACGCTGGGATATTCCGGCGAAAGTTTTCGCACGTCCAATGGAAGTGTACGTCAATGCCCCAGTCAGTCAGCAGGATTTCCAACAAGAATTAAAATTACTCGGTTATAAAAACTCGGATAGTTATGCCAAGTCGGGCAATTTTGTCACTACGGGAAATACTTTATATGTACATACCCGTGGCTTTGATTTTGGTGATCGGGTTGAACCGGAACAAGTTCTGAAAGTGAGTTTTAATGCTAACCAAGTGACTGAGGTCAGCGCCACCAAGCCATCTTCTAGCGGTATTGCCCGACTGGAACCCTTATTGATTGGTGGAATTTATCCACAGCATAACGAAGACCGGGTACTGATCAAACTGAATAAAGTGCCTAAACCCTTGATCGAAGCGCTCATCGCAACTGAAGACCGTAAATTCTATGAACACCATGGCGTATCTCCACGCGGTATTGCACGTGCTGTTGTCAGTAATATTACCGGTGGCAAACGTCAGGGTGGCTCGACTTTAACCCAGCAACTGGTGAAAAATTTCTATTTAACGCCTGAGCGTACCTTAAAGCGTAAAGTCAATGAAGCCTTTATGGCCATGCTGGTTGAATTACATTATGACAAGAATGAAATTCTGGAAGCTTATCTAAATGAAGTGAATCTCGGCCAAAATGGTAACTATTCAATTAATGGTTATGGCTTGGCTTCTCAGTTTTATTTTGGTCTGCCACTGCGTGAACTGAATATTTCCCAGCAGGCTTTTTTAGTCGGTCTGGTACAAGGCCCGAGTCTATATAACCCATGGCGTAATCCTGAAAGTGCGAAAAAACGCCGTGATATCGTCCTGAATAATATGCTGGTGATGGGCTATCTAAGCCAAGAACAATATGAAAAAGAAACCGCACGTCCATTGAACGTGATTTCAAAACCAACCTTGGGCCCTGCACGTTTCCCGGACTTCCTGGATATTGTGCGTCGTCAATTACGCACTGACTATCAGGAAACTGACCTGACCAATCAGGGTCTGCGTATTTTCACCACGCTGGATCCTTTGGCTCAAACCCGAATTCAGGACAGTTTTAAGCAGACAGTCGCACGTTTAACCAAATCTAATCCGGGCCGTTTAAAAGACTTGCAGGGTGCAGTTTTGGTATCGCATCCGGAAAATGGTGAACTGGTTGCAGCAGTCGGCTCGACTCAAGACTTTACCGGTTTTAACCGTACAGTAGATGCCAAACGTCAGGTGGGTTCATTATTAAAGCCTGTGATTTACCTGAGTGCACTGGAATCAAATCGTTACCATTGGGCCAGTCCGATTGAAGACAGTGAAATTAGTGTACAAAGTGATGGTAAGACCTGGACGCCGAAAAACTACAGTGGCCGTGGACATGGTGTCGTACCGATGTCACAAGCGCTGTCACAATCCTATAACCTGTCTACTGTACGTTTAGGACAAGAATTTGGTCTGTCTACCTTTATTAATCATCTGAAAAAGTTTGGCGTGACTTCCGATATTCCATCTTATCCGTCGATTTATCTGGGCGCGGTGGATATGTCTCCAATGGAAGTCATGAATATTTATGGCAACTTCGCGACCGGCGGCTTTAAATATCCAACCAAGTCAATTCGTTCTGTGGTCGATGCCAATGGACGGATACTTGACCGATATAGTTTGAGTGTGCAACCAACCATTGATCCGGCATCAGCCTATGCCCTGAATTATGGCCTGCAACAGGTGATGTCGAGCGGTACAGGCCGCGCAGCTTATAACAGCCTGCCAAGCAGCCTGAATCTTGCAGGTAAATCAGGTACTACCAATGACAGCCGTGATTCATGGTTTGCCGGCTATTCAGGTAATTATATGACCGTGGTCTGGCTGGGTCTGGATGACAACAAAGTGACTGGTTTAACCGGTTCCTCTGGTGCACTTCCAGTCTGGGTCAATGTCATGAAACAGCTACGTCAGAAGCCGGTCAATCTGCCACAACCGAATGAAATTCAATGGCACTGGCTGGATCGTTATACCGGCTTGTTGTCTGCGCCAGGCTGTGAAGGTGCCATGTATATTCCGATTTCGCAGCATTCGCTACCGAATCAGGCCACCCCTTGCGGTCTCTCGCGCTACGTGACGGAACCAGTGACCATCGACTCAGAACCTGCACCCTCTGACGAGGAACTGGATGATATGAGTCGTTATATACAAGAAACTGAAACAGAAATAGAACGCTATCTTGAGAGCGAAACCCGTATTATCGCCAGTGGAAGTTATAGCCATTAATTGAGTCTATGTGTATGTTACAAAAAATCATCCCTGGCCTGCTCATCCTCAGTTTGGTGGGCTGCCAAAGCTTTCCTGAGCCAGAGCCAGCTGCTCCAGCCAAACCTGCAACAGAAAAGCCTAAACCACAGACCCCAGACGGCGTCGTGATTACGCCTTATGACCGTCCTGAAATCAAACGCCAGAAAATTGTAATTCCTGAGCAAAAGCCTAAAAACCAGAAATTTGATGATGGCCGTAATCTGCCTGCTTTCAAGCGTCTTATGCAGCAAACCCAGCAGGCCTATGCCAAACAGCAATTTTCTCAAGCTGAAACCGCAGCTGTACAAGCCCAACGCCTAGCACCTCAAGCGCCTGAAACTTACCTGTATTTAGGTATGATCGCTAATCGTAAAAATCAAGCTACACGTGCAGATGCATTTGCCTTGCGTGGCTTGAGTTATGCACAATCGAATGCGATGAAGAAACAGCTTTGGCAGGTCCGTTTAAAAGCAGCACAACAGCAAAAAAATACCAAAGCAATTCAAAACGCCCAGCAGGCTTTAAAAGGACTTTAGTCTCTGTCTAAATGCTTACTAATGGAAAGCAGCTTACCTAGATATTGCGTATACCGGCAATACCGTAAGCATGCTGGCTCTGTGCATAGCTCAGATCTTCTGTTTTCAGCCCGCCCAAAGCGAAAACCGGAATCTGTACCTGTGCTGCCATCTGTTTAAATTGTTCCCAGCCTAGTGGCGAAGTATCCGGGTGCGTTTGTGTTGCAAGTACAGGACTGAGCAAAGCCGCTTCACAGCCCACCTGCTCAGCCTGCTGTAATGCCGCCAGATCATGACAGGCTGCAATATAACGATAACCTCGCATCAACTGGCCGGGTTGCACAGCCATTAATTGCGATTGTTTCAAGTGAATGCTTCGAATCGTTTGCTGCTGTAATTCATTGAGCTGTGACCAGAGTTCCTGATTAATCATGAGCTTGGAAAGCTGTTCAATCGGAAGCTGTTGTAATTGTATGACCCGTTCAGGTGTGATTTCAACGCGCCAATATAGCATCTGATCTGGATCAAGTTGATGTAAAATCGCCAGATCATCTGCGATCTTAATACGTTGTGGCCATTGCAGCTTTTGCAGCATGGACTGGTTGGCTTTGGGAAAATTCAGACTGCTCAGCTGTTCACGCGCATACCAGCTCCAGGGTGGTTGAATTCCTGACAATTGTGACTCAGACACTGACGCATGAAATATATGTAGGTTGACAATGACATCTTCATATTCATGACAGATAAAATCGAATGCATGCCACTGATCCAGATCAATCCCGACCTCTTCCAGCACTTCACGTCGACAGGCTTCAACCGGTTGCTCACCCGATTCTACTTTTCCACCTGGAAATTCATATTTGTTGCCTTGATGCTGACTGGCTTCTCGCCACCCCACAAGCACTTGATTTTTATGAAATAAGATTGAAATCGCAACATGAATATTGGGTTTAGACATCATTTTACTGCACTCGAAGTTTTACAGATTGTAAGCAAATTGCTCTATTTTATAAATTACAGAATTATTCATTGACAGACCTATTTGATAATGATTATCATTTAAATCAATCCAAAACAGATACCACGGAGTCGATGGAATGAACGCACCTTTTAGCTTGTTTAGCCGTAATAACGATAGCCATCATGCACTACCCATGCTGCACTCAAATAATCTTTTCGCACTTGGGCGTGAAATTAGAATCATGCATGCTGGTGAAGAATACCGTTTACGCCTGACCCGTAATAATCGCCTGATCCTCACAAAATAACGATAACACTCTAATCATAATAAACGTGGGAACCAGCAGTATGAATCAGCGCATACTGCTTTTTTAGCGAACTGAATTACGATTTGGCAAAACTGAGTATAACTTTCAGTCCGCCCAAATCAGAGGCCGCAATCTCAATTTCTGCTGCGTGTAATTGCATGATCTTACGACAAATCGACAGCCCCAAACCCGATCCTGAGGTACGTGTGCCTAAAGCACGATAAAACCGTTCTCCCAGATGTACCAATACTTCCCTTGCTATGCCTGTTCCCGAATTTTCAATCACTAAGCGCAAACGCCCTGCGGCATCAACATCTGTTTTTATCTCAATCCTACCTTGTTCTGGGCTATAGCGAATTGCATTATCCACCAAGTTACGAATGCAGCTAAAAATTGATTCTGCATTTGCCATGATCTGGCCATCGTCTATGCTCAGCTGCCATTTGATCTGTTTCTCTGCGGCAAAAGGCTGCAAGGCCTGTAATACCTCCTGAACAATCATTTTCAGATTTACGGCCTGTTGCGGCAACTGCTCTGCTTTTTCAGGATCCAGACGTGCCAATAAGAGTAAATTCTCCAGCACTTGCGTACCACGATTGACATCATTTTGAATCAGTTGCAGGGCTTGCGGCAACTGGGCATCATGCTGATATTGACGTTTCAATACCTGCAAACGCATCTGAATGGCAGAAAGCGGCGAGCGTAATTCATGCGATGCATCGGCAGTAAAGCGCTGTTCGGCCAGCAGTGATTTTTCCAGCCGGTTCAGCATGGCATTTAACTGCTGCACAATTGGTTGCAATTCCGTGATTTCAGGATCTGGACTGTTGACCGGACTTAAATCTTCGGCCGACTTGGAACCTATGGCGCGGGAAATATTATTTAGAGGTTGTAATTGATGTTTCACGACAACATGTAAAATCAGCCATTGCAATAACCAGAGTATCAGTAAAATTCCGGCAAAACTGAAGGTGGTTTGCCATAACTCGTTAAAACGTACCGATAAAGGCTGCAGTACTTTGGCCTGCAAGCCATCCTCTTTAGCAGTTAAAATCCGGATAAAACGGCCATTTTCATAAGCAAACTGAAAGCCACTGTGTTCATTAACCCGCACACTGTTAATCAAATCATCATCGATGGACGTGGTCAAAATATCCTGATTGAGCAATAGCGCATATTGAATATCGAATTGCTCGCTGATTTCATCGACCTGATCACCTTTGGCCTGTCTGATATCACCAAGTAAAAGCTCGGAAATCTGTTCCATCAAATCATCATGCAGCTGAATGGCTTGATAACTTGAAACCCCGAGTAACAGCAACCACGCCAACAATCCTGCCAGCATGGAGCTCAGCATGGCATTCTTGATCAGGCGAGTTTGCAGGGAGACTGGTGCAGACATATTTATGCCTCGGGTTTATGCATGCGATAACCCAAACCACGGATGGTTTTAATCATCTGGCTGCCAATTTTTTTACGTAACTGGTAAATAAACACTTCAATGGCATTACTTTCAATTTCATCCCCCCAGGCATATAGCGATTCCTCCAGTTGCTCGCGGGTAATGACATGTTCCGGCTGCTGCATCAGTTTATATAAAATCTGAAATTCTTTCGCAGTCAGATCAATCGGCTGTCCAGCCTTGTTCAGGGCCTTGGCCTGGGTATCCAGACTTAAATCCTGCCATTTCAGAATATGATTTGGCGTTTGCTGTTTCAGTCTTAACTGCGCGCGCACCCTGGCAGAAAGCTCTTCCAGACTAAAAGGTTTGACCAGATAATCATTGGCACCCAAATCCAGACCTTCAACCCGGTCATCAATACTGTCCCGGGCAGTAATAAAAATCACCGGTGTATCTTTCTGTGTGCTGCGTAAGCTTTTTAGAATGTCATCTCCAGTCGCATGTGGTAGTCCGCGATCCAGTAATACGCAGTCATATTGATGCTGTTCGATGGCCAAAATGGCATGATCGCCACGCTCGACCCAGTCAATCACATAGCCGTCCATTTCCAGCCAGGTCTGAATACTTTCTGCCTGAGACTGATCATCTTCTGCCAAAAGAATACGCATGCTGTGCTCCGCTTTGCCAATCTCTCTATCTTGCCCTGAAAAACCTCCAGACTCAAAAAAACCACATGCTTTTTTGTATGATTTGCATGTGGTTTTTTACAATTTTAGAATCCAGAGCAAGCTTCAGATTCAATTCATCTGCTCATATTAGAATTAGAAACGAAGCTGCTCGACATCAATTTCAACACGTTTTGCCGGTTTATAGTCAATATCCACTTCACCGATAATGGTCACTGGCGTTTTGGCTGAAATCGGTTTGCCTTGCCACAGTTCATCATCGATTTCTACGGTAATGCTGCCTGTGCTGTCACGGAACTGATATTTTTCATCACCAACCGCTTTAACCACATAGCCTTTAAGCTGAACCTTGCTATCATCTTTCATGCCTAGGGCCTGTTGCACTGTCATCGTTTTCGCAAAAGCAGCCTGATTTACCACGGGTTGATTCACGGCTTCATTACTTGCAACTGCGGCTGTCGCAATTGAACCCATCAGTGCGGCTGCTAAAACTGTATTCATCATCATTTTCATGGCGTATACCTCTTTGTGTATCTGTGCTTTGTTTCGATAATGCTATTAAAACAGCCGAAGATGAATTGAAACTTAAGATTGCTTCATCTTTAAAAATTAATTTAAAGGTACCACTCTCAATACTTCTTCCAGTGTGGTCATTCCTTCTACGACCTTACGCGCACCCGCGATACGCAGCGGTTCTACCCCTTCTTTTTTTGCCTGCTGGCGTAGCTGGTTTAAGTTAGCGTCGGCCCCAATCAGCTGCTTGGTTTCCAGACTCAGGGGCATAAATTCGTAAATACCAATCCGGCCTTTATAACCGGTATGACGGCATTCCTCACAACCTACGGCTTTAAAAACAAATTCCGGACGCGGTAAAGGATAGTCTGCCGCCAGATGCTGCCATTCCTGTTCATTCAGGAAGCTTTCCTGCTTGCAGTGTGGGCAGAGTTTACGCACCAGACGCTGCGCCAATACCCCGAGAATGGTGGCTGCGGTCAGAAAAGGTTGCACGCCCAGATCATGCAAACGGGTCAGACTCGACGGCGCATCATTGGTATGTAGGGTAGATAAGACCAGATGCCCGGTGAGTGCCGCCTGGATCGCCATATTGGCCGTATCCTGATCACGAATCTCACCGACCATGATAATGTCCGGATCCTGACGCATCAGCGCGCGCACGCCATCGGCGAAGCCCAGTTCAATACCGTTATTGACCTGCATCTGGTTGAAACTCGGTTCCAGCATCTCGATCGGATCTTCAATGGTACAGACGTTGACCTGTTCCGTCGCCAGCTGCTTCAAGGTCGAATACAGTGTTGTGGTTTTACCAGAACCAGTTGGCCCGGTGACCAGAATGATGCCGTGACTGTGACTGGTCAGATTATTCCAGTCATTGAGTAAATGCCCTTCAAAACCGAGTTGCTGAAAACTTCTGACCAGAACTTCCGGATCAAAAATCCGCATCACCAGTTTTTCGCCAAATGCGGTCGGCAAGGTCGACAGACGCAATTCGGTTTCCTGTCCTTTCGGCGTTCGGGTTTTCAGACGGCCATCTTGTGGTTTACGCTTTTCTGCCACATTCATCCGGCCCAGAATCTTGATCCGGGAAATTACCGCTGTCAGCGTATTGGCCGGCATGTTATAAATGGTATGCAACACCCCATCGATTCGAAAGCGAATCTTGCCCGTACCTTTGCGCGGTTCCATATGAATATCACTGGCACCCTGCTCAAAGGCAAATTGCAGCACCCAGTCCACCAGTTTGACAATATGCTGGTCATTGGCATCCGGATTTTGCGAATCACCCAGTTGCAGCAAGGCTTCGACGCCTTTGTTTTCCCGGTCATAGGCCGAGGATTTTTGTGAGCCACTGACGGCACGGCTGACCTGATAATATTCGACAATATAACGTTGTAACTGTTCCGGATTCAGCAGCACCCGTTGGATTTTTTTCGGGGAAATATTCTGTTCAAGATTAGAGACCCATTCAGTCTTATACGGCTGATCGGTCGCGATCAGAACTTTATCGGCCTGAATCTCAACGGCCAGAATATGGTTACGTAGTGCATATTCCTGTGACATGACATGGGTCAATGCCTGCACATCAGCTTTGAGCGGATCAATGATATAGAACATCAAGCCGGTTTTTTCTGCCAGCCATTGACATAAACGGTTCAGGGTCAGCGTTGTTTGAGGATGAGATTGATCGACCAGATTAAAATTGGCAATCCACTGTAAAGGGTGCCATTTTAATTGTTCACGTTGCCGATGAGTGGTTTGTACCAGCATTCGGTCGCGTTCACTGATTTTACCGTCTTTAAAGAGTTGGTCTAGACACCATGCCGTATCAATTTCAAAGTCAAATTTCATTATTATCAGTCCCCAAACTTGCCTCCACTATAACAAGTTTTTGCAGTTTTTCGCATGCTCCCCACCTGTTGAATGTACGTTTCTATTTCAATCTCAAAAAGAAAGTAAATAATGGATTTAATTACTACCGCAACATTTTTGATCTATGCAAACTCTATCTCGTCGCATATATTTTTAAATAATCAACTCTTAGCTTGCTGAGGTCACAGATGGATTTGACTGCGGTTCCCCTGCATGCGCATTCTTTTCATGAACTGCTCACGATACTCACCTCGGCATTAGGCTGCGGCCTATTGATTGGTCTGGAGCGGGAACGGCATAAGCAACGCGAACAGCAACCGAGTTTTGCCGGCTTACGTTCCTTTGCAATCTGTGCTTTATTGGGTGCACTGTGTTTCCTGTTTGGAATCGTGATTGCTGTAATAGGTGCTTTGATCGTGGGTGGCATGGTCATTTTATCTATCAAAAATCAACCAGATGATCCGGGCATTACCACAGAGCTTGCATTTGTGATGACCTATTTTATTGGCGCCATGTGTTTATGGAATATTCCTCTGGCAGCCGGTCTTTCTGTGCTCTTAACCGGTATTTTGATGGCCAAACATACCATGCACAATATTGCCGGAAAATGGATTAAAGAAGCCGAATTCAGGGATGGACTATTATTACTGGCCTTGATTTTGATTGGTCTGCCGCTGACCCCTGATCGCCCTTTTTGGGGAGAAGTGCTTAACCCTTATATTATCTTAAAATTACTGACCTTAATTTTAGTGGTACAAGCTCTGGCGCATATTGCGAAACGCTTTTTTTCGACTAAAAATGCCCTGATGCTGTCCTCCATTGCTTCCGGTTTTGTTTCCAGTACGGCGACCATCGCTCAGTTAGGTTTACAGGTCCGTAAAGGTGAAATGGATGCACGATCGAATGCCGGTGCCGCGCTGATGTCCTGTATCTCGACCATTGTACTGCTATTGATTGTGGTTGGAGGGGTATCATGGAACTGGCTGAAAATCCTGCTTTTGCCCTCTTTAGTTGCCGTAATCCTTCTGGCAGCCTGTGCATTTTTATTATTGCGCAAGGCAAAACCTGCGCCGAGCATGGAATCATCAGACAGCCAGATGTTCAGCTTAAAAGAAGCTGTGATTATTGCAGTCACATTAACATTGATTCAGGCTGGAGTTTACGGACTGGAGGTCTGGCTCGGGGATGCCGGCCTACTGGTCGGGACCTTACTCGCCTCTCTGTTCGAGATTCATGCCGCAATGGCCAGTGTCGTCGTTCAAGGTGATCCCTCCAATCTCCGTTTGATTTACGCCCTGCTTTTAGGTCTAGGTGCTCATGCCCTGGCCAAGTCAGCCAATGCCGCTTTGACCGGTGGCTGGAAGTTTGTCCTTTATTTTGCGCCTGTGCAGATTTTGCATATGGCGGCGTTGATCGGCTTATTGTGGTGGAACCTATAATCTAGAAAGGAATATGCTGGATAGCAACAATTACCACTTGCTGAGCATAAATTTTGAAATGAATATCAACGTTTGCAAACCTCATCCCATATACCCGTTCTTCATCTTCCTGATACGCTGGTCTTGGATCTAAAGATAAGACAGCTTCTAGTTCCTGAATCGTCTGCACAGAAATTTTTCCATTTCCTAGTAATTGTTGCTTTTGCTGCTCCGCTTCATCACACCAGATGACGGTTTTACGTGATGGTTCATCCTGTGCATAACCGCTTTGTGCTTCGATGATAGCATCCGAATATTGAATATAAGGTTTGATATCCATAATTGGCGTGCCATCCAGCAAATCACTCCCCGTGACATACACCTGAACATGCTTGCCAACCTTTCTCACTTCTTTGAGTTTGACCACAGATAAACCAATCGGTGATGGACGATACATGCTGCGTGTAGCAAACACGCCTATTTTCTTGTTACCGCCCAAACGTGGCGGACGCACTTGTGGACGAAACTGGCTATTGTCCTGGTTTTTATTGTCATGAAATTGCCAGATCAGCCAAAGATGACTAAAAGCCTCAATTCCTTCAAATGCCAGCAAATCATTATAGGGGCCGACCATTTCGATATAACTTTCGACCTGCACCAGATTGGGCTGCCGTGGAATACCAAATTTTTCTTTGTAGGGTGATTGCATATAACCAATAATCGGCAACTTAATTTCAGTCATCATCACTTTTTTTGATAAGCTCAATTAAATATATTCAGTTTATAGAGAATGGATTTAGTTTAGAATAGCAAGTTGTTCTAATTTGATAACTTATTGAGACCTTTAATGGCTGCTTTTAACGTCGAAAAGATTACTCACGTCCACCACTGGAATGATACTTTATTCTCTTTTAAAACGACTCGTGACACTGCTTTACGTTTTAAAAACGGTCAGTTTGTAATGATCGGCCTTGAAGTCAATGGCAAGCCCTTAATGCGTGCATATTCAATTGCAAGTGCCAACTACGAAGAAGAGTTAGAGTTTTTCTCAATTAAAGTGCCGGATGGCCCACTGACTTCCATTCTACAAAAAGTAAAAGTCGGCGATGACATCCTGATTTCTAAAAAACCGACAGGTACTTTGGTGCTAGATGACCTGAACCCAGGCAAAAACTTGTATCTTCTGTCTTCAGGCACTGGCCTTGCACCATTCTTGGCGACCATCCGTGATCCTGAAACTTATGAACGTTTTGAAAAAATCATTATCGTGCATGGTACCCGTTTCATTTCTGAACTGGCTTATCAAGATTTAATTTTGAATGAAGTACCAAATCACGAATTCTTCTCTGAACTCGGCGCGAAAGAAAAATTGGTATACTACCCAACCGTAACCCGTGAAGAATATCCGAACCAAGGTCGCGTTACGACTGCAATTGAAACCGGCGAACTGTTTGAAAAAATTGGTCTGCCACGTTTTAACCCGGAAACGGATCGCGCTATGCTGTGTGGTAGCCCGGCCTTCCTCGACGATGTGGCTGCACTTCTAGACCAACACGGTCTAAAAGAGTCACCTAAAATGGGTGTTCTAGGCGATTACGTGATTGAACGTGCATTCGTGGAAAAATAAAATCTGATTTTAGATGATCAGAATTAAAAAACCGAAGCTTGAAGCTTCGGTTTTTTATTTGAATCGGAGTTAAAAAATTAACGATCACGACCTTCCTGATTGGCAGAACCTGAACAGCCTGCGCCACCACCAATGATAAAACCGCTTTCTGCCTTACATGAACCGATCATACGGCCATGCGAGTCAAATGTAGTCACTGTCGATGCACAGCCTGTTAATACCAGTGCCAGTGCAATAAGTGCTGATAATTTCATGATATTCCCCTGTATTCTTTATGGCTTTAAATTAATCTGGTTTTGACTTGGCAGTGCTGGCAACAAACCCGTCTTGGCATCCACGCTATTGTAATTCACACCCATCGCATTACCTGAACCACCACAATGGGCACTTGCAGTTGAAAGCAGACCGCGTGTTGCTTTACATGATCCAATCACCTGACCGGTGGCATCATAAGTGATGACCATAGAGCTACAGCCCGTCATCAGCACCATGGCCGCAAGTGAAAGTAGTTTTATGAAGTTCATTGTCCCCCCTCAAAAACAATAAAAATTAAATGGTTAAGTTATATTGCTATTCTATAAATTTCGCGGATGATTCTTTCTAAAATTAGTGGATTTGTAAAGCTTTATTTTTCATCTATTTAAAATATACAGGCCATAAAAAAGCTGCCCGTTAAGCAGCTTTTTTAGGATTAAACTTAAATATTCAGAATCAGGCTGACTCATGTCCTAATGCCCGTTCTGCCAGTGCCTGCTTCACAATCTGATAACCCGCAGTTAAACCAAGACTCGCCATAATCATCGCCACTATTATATCTGGCCACAGACTGCCTGTACCAAAAACCCCGACTGCTGCCAGAATCACGGCAGCATTGCCAATGGCATCATTTCGGCTACACAGCCAGACTGACCGCATATTGGAATCACCTTCGCGAAAGGCATAGAGAATGACTGCCGTAAATACATTTGCCAGCAATGCCAGTACGCCAATCAAGCCCATGGTCAGTGCCTCTGGCGGAATGCCTTGCAGATAGGCATAAATGACTTTTCCCATGATCACCAGACCAAATAAGGCCATGGTCATTCCCTTGAGTAAAGCGACTGTTGCGCGCCAGTACAGACTTGCACCGATGACCGCCAAAGAGACGCCATAATTGACGGCATCACCAAAGAAGTCCAAGGCATCGGCCCACAAAGCCGATGAATGTGCATAGGCCCCACCAATCAGTTCTACCACAAATAAAGTCAGGTTCACCACCAAGGCAATCCATAACGCCGTTCTAAACTTACTGTCAGGTTTGGGTGGAGCAGGTTCATGACTACAGCTACAGGCCATGTTGATCTTCCATACTTTCGTGCAAAAAATGAGTTAAAATAATTAGAAACTATGGACTAACTCCAAGGTCAAGCAGGAGCGAGCAATGTCAGTCTATTTAATTTCAGAAATAGCCAAAAAGACTGCTTTAAGCACAGATAGCATTCGCTTTTATGAGAAGAAAGGCTTGATACAGCCGAATTTTCGAGCAAGTAATCGCTATCGTTATTATGGTGAAGAAGCCCTGAAAAGGCTGCTTTTTATCAAACGCTGTCGTGCTTTGGACATGTCCTTAAAAGAGATTGAAGCCCTGATTAAACTCGAACAGAATCCGCAGCAGGAATGCGGTGCAGTGAATCAGCTCATCGACCAGCATTTAGAAGATATCTCCAAAAAAATTAGGGAATTACAGCTATTCGAACAACAGCTGATTGCACTTCGCAAAAGTTGTAATGTCCCGACCACCATTGATCATTGCCAGATTTTAAAAATGCTCGAACAGACTGAAAATAATTGAATATTGAATAATTTTAGTGCTTCATTTCACTCAAAATAAAACATTCTTTTTATTCTAAATTGCTTATTTCCGAGTAATTTACTGGGTTGAATCCAAATTTTAGATGGTTAGAATAAAACCGTACTTTTTATATGTCTTTCGATTCCATCATGAGCCTGACGACCGTTACTGAACTCCTCTCACCTGCCGGTTCACTGAAAAATATGCGCTATGCCTTCGCCTATGGTGCAGATGCAGTCTATGCAGGTCAGCCGCGTTATAGTTTGCGCGTTCGTAATAATGAATTTGATCATGACAATCTGGCGATTGGCATTCAAGAAGCCCATGAGCTAGGTAAAAAGTTCTATGTGGTCGTCAATATCCAGCCGCATAATTCCAAACTGAAAAATTTTATTCGTGATCTGGAACCTGTGGTGGCGATGCAGCCGGATGCGCTGATCATGTCTGATCCGGGCCTGATCATGATGGTGCGTGAACATTTTCCAGAAATGGATATTCATCTGTCTGTGCAAGCCAATGCAGTGAATTGGGCAACGGTAAAATTCTGGAAAAATATGGGACTCACGCGCGTGATTCTGTCACGTGAATTATCGATTGAAGAAATTGCTGAGATTAAACAGCAAGTACCGGATATGGAGATTGAGGTTTTCGTACATGGTGCGCTGTGCATGGCTTATTCCGGCCGTTGCATGCTGTCTGGTTATATGAATAAACGTGATGCCAATCAGGGTGCGTGTACCAATGCCTGCCGCTGGGAATACAAAGTTCTGGATGCGAAGGAAGATGAAACTGGTGATGTGATTCCAGTGAAAAATCTGGATTCAGGCTGCTGCTCTCAAGATGCCGACGAAGCACATATGCAAGCACAGCATCAATTTGATGAACCGATATTATTACAGCGTAATGATGAAGACATGTTTGCTGCCGAAGAAGATGAACACGGCACTTATTTCATGAATTCTAAAGACTTACGTGCGGTACAACATATCGAGCGTCTGATCAAGGTCGGGGTACATTCCTTGAAGATTGAAGGCCGGACCAAATCCTATTTTTACTGTGCCCGTACCGCACAAATCTATCGTAAGGCCATTGATGATGCGCTTGCGGGCCAACCATTTGACCCAGCATTGATGACGCAATTAGAAGGTCTGGCCAATCGTGGGTATACCGAAGGTTTCCTGCGCCGTCATGTGCACAGTGAATATCAAAATTATGAAAATGGCTCTTCAAGTTTTGACCATCAACAGTTCTGCGGTGAAGTCTTAGAACGTAACGGTAACTCCATCAAAATTGATGTAAAAAACCGTTTTGTCGTGGGTGATTCCTTAGAGCTGATGACGACGCAAGGCAATATCAGCTTTGTTTTAACCGAAATGAAAGACAAAAAAGGCAATCTGATTTCTGAGGCTAAAGGCTCAGGTCATATCGTCGAGATTCCGGTTCCGGCAGATGTAGATATGCAATATGCGCTGCTGATTCGCAATCTGCCGACATCGACTATAGATATTTCGGCATCGTCACTGGCTTATCAGGCGAGTTAAACATGGCGCTGCTGATTACCGAAAAATGCATCAATTGCGATATGTGTTTAGCAGAATGTCCAAATGATGCGATTTATGAGGGTGCGAAAGTCTATGAGATTGATGTGAACCGTTGTACGGAATGTGTCGGCTTTTATGAGCGCCAAACCTGTGTAGATGTATGCCCAATTGAGTGCATTGTGCCACATCCTGAGCATGTAGAGATGCAAGAGCAACTGTTAGAAAAATTTAAAGTCTTGAATTTGTTCCAGTCTTAAATACTGATCAAACATTGGAATAAATATTGCATTGAATAAAGACAACCTTGGGGAAGGCTGAATAATAAGAGTCAAAACAAAAACAGTACAGAGGAAAGAAACAGCCAGAAGCAATTGGGGATGCTTCTGGCTGATCTAAAAAAGGAAGCAAATATAACAATAAAAAAAAGGAACTCTGGTGTTAGCGTCCGGAGTTCCTATAAAAAGGTATAACAAAGATAATCGAGATCGAACACCAAGGTTTTGGGGAACCTTGGTGTTATTTTTTACTGACCTGAGCGGATGATGTAATCAAATGCAGACAGTGATGCTTTCGCGCCTTCACCTGTGGCAATGATGATCTGCTTATACGGAACAGTAGTACAGTCACCCGCCGCAAATACACCTTTCACATTGGTTTCGTTGCGTTCGTTAATCAGGATCTCACCACGATTTGAAAGTTCTACCGCTGTTGCTTTTAAGAAATCGGTATTCGGCAACAAACCAATCTGTACGAAGATACCAGCCAATTCAACAGTGTGCTCTTCATCTGTTACACGGTCTTTGTATTTCAGTGCAGTCACTTGTGAACCGTCACCCACCACTTCAGTCGACAAGGCATTTTTAATCACCGTGGTGTTTGGCAAGCTTGTTAATTTGTCTTGCAATACCTGATCCGCACGAAGCTTGCTATCAAACTCAACCAAAGTCACATGCTCTACAATCCCTGCAAGATCAATCGCAGCTTCAACACCTGAGTTACCCCCACCGATTACCGCAACACGTTTGCCTTTAAACAGAGGACCATCACAGTGTGGGCAGTAGGCCACACCACGGGTTTTGTATTCCTGCTCACCCGGAACATTCATTTCTCTCCAGCGTGCACCGGTCGACAGAATCACGGTTTTCGACTCCAGTTTGGCACCATTCTCTAAAGTCACTTCTACCAGACCATTCGTTGTTTCATCTGCACCTTTGATGTTAGAGACACGTTGCAGGTTCATGATGTCAACACCGTATTCACGTACATGTGCTTCCATTTCAGCAGCAAACTTGGGACCTTGAGTTTTTTGAATCGATGTATAGTTTTCGATGTCCATGGTGTCCATGACCTGACCACCCATGCGTTCAGCCACGATACCTGTTTTAATGCCTTTACGTGCTGCGTAGATGGCAGAGGTATTGCCCGCAGGGCCACCACCAATCACCAGTACATCAAAGGCATCTTTAGCATTGAGCTTTTCAGCCTCTTTTGCTGCAGAGTTGGTGTCCAGTTTCGCCACGATTTCTTCCAAAGTCATACGACCTTGACCGATATGCTGGTTGTCCTGGAACACCATTGGAACTGCCATGATTTTGCGTTCTTCCACTTCATCCTGGAAGAATGCCCCATCAATCATGGTGGCTGTTGTGCCCGGGTTGTAAATTGCAATCAGGTTTAAGGCTTGAACCACATCCGGACAGTTATGGCAGCTGAGTGATACAAATACATCAAAATCAGATTTGATTCCTAAGCCTTTAATCGACTCTAAAACTTCAGCAGATACTTTCGGTGCATAACCAGAGCTTTGCAGTAAAGCCAGAATCAGTGAGGTGAATTCATGCCCCATTGGCAGACCTGCGAAGTAGACCCGTGGCTCTTCACCTGCTTTGGCAATACCGAAACTTGGTGCACGTTGGTTTGTACCATCAAAACGTGCAGTGACTAAATCAGATAATGCAGCCACTTCCTCAACCAGTTCTTTGATTTTTGCAGATTTGTCGGAATCATTTAAAGTCGCAACCAGTTCAATCGGGCTTTCCAGACGTTCGAGTAGTGTTTTTAATTGGGCTGAAGTATTTTGGTCTAACATGGCTAACGTCTCCAAAGGAATAAATATTTATTTGATAAAGCGATATTAGTGCATAAATCAAAATAGGTAAAACGGTTTGTTTTTATATTATAAATCGTTTTTTTAGATCACTGGTTTGATAATTATTTTTGGTATTTCAGCTTTTAATTTTTATACTGTTTCATCAGCAGATAAAAAATGCTCCTAAACAGGAGCATTTCTAAAACATTAATTTATCCGTTGCTCGATACGCAAGGATCGGCCTTTGATTGAATTGGCCAAGAAGAACAGAACCAAACTCAGAAATGCCGATAAAATGGCCACTCCAATAATCACCAGATAAGTGATCTGACTCAACTGGTTTGCCTGTTGTACTTGCGTATTTACACTCTTGGCAACCGGTGTCATGGCTTGACCATAGATCTGTTGCTGCATGGTCCAGAGTTGTTCTGGCTTAAAGCCATATTGCTCAAATTTTGCATCCTGCTTTTCTGCTTCTACCAGATTGAATACATAAGGTTTTGCAGCCGATAAATCTTGCGGTTTATGCAAAAGTGCTGTTTGTGCCAGTAAATAAGATTTTACCGGTGCGGCAATCTCTGAATCGGCGAGGTATCGTGCAATTTCACTGTCATTGATATTGCTATCGTAATACACCACCTGCTGATAAGCATCATCCCGGTCATTCCGTAAATCATGCTGCCAGTAAGTTAATCCCGACCAGATCACGATAAAGGCAATTAGCCAGGCGACAAATTTCAGCACAAAAGACTGAAAGCGCACATAAAAGAAACGCAGTTTCTTTAATAGGCCAATGATAAAAAATGCACCGATAAAAGAAGCAAAAATTTTAATAATCAGCCAGCCAAACCAGCTCAGCAAACTAAAAAAATAATCCGGACTATCACCAATACTGGCCAGCGTGGCATCTACACTGACCGGTAAATGTAACTGCTGCACTTCAGTACTCAGGCCAAAAAAGCCATAGACCAGTTCCTGCTGAAAAAACAGACCAATGATGGAGGCAATAAATACCGTAGAACTGGTGATACCCAATAACATCAAATTGCGTTGACGTTTCTTGAGCGCAACCACGCCTTGCTTGATCTCACCAGGAGACACCGCATATTCATCTAAGGGAGGCAATCTTTACTCCTTTTAGATCTTCAACCACAATATTTAGTTGGGCTTTGATCCGCTCGTACTTGACTCAATCACCAAGTGATTCAGATTATCCTGTAAAGCCTTTAAACGCACGGTTGCTTCTGTGCGTTTTTGTACACCTTCTTTCTGAATCTGTATCACATCATTGACTGTTTTAATGAGGGTGTTTTGCACATGTTCAAGCGTTTCGATATCAATTACGGAGCGCTGATTGGCTTTTGCGGTATCGACAGAGTTCTGATGCAATAGATCTGCATTACGGCGCAGCAGTTCATTGGTGGCATCATCAATGGTATTGGCCAGCTGGACACTGTTCTTTTGTTCACTCAGAGAAATGGCCAGACTGATCTGGTTTTTCCATGCCGGTAAAGTAATATTTTTAATCGCATAAAACTTGTCGACCAGCATCAGGTTGTTGGACTGGATAATCCGGATCATCGGCAAGGTTTGCATGGCAGATTGCTGCAAAACCTGCAAATCGCTGACCCGTTTTTCCAGATTATTGGCCAGATGGTTCAGATCATAAATTTTCTGTGTTGTGGTTTGATCTTGTGGCAAAGCGGTTAAAGCGGAGATTTCCTGCTGTAGCTCCTGCTCACGTAAACGGCCGGCTGCAATATGTACCCCGAGCTGTTTATATTCATCCTGTACCCCGTCAAACATTTTATCCAGGGTATCTACACGCGCTTTCAAACCGGACTGCGAGGTTTCAATTTCTTTGACCAGCACATCGAGCTGCTCTTTGGTGGTATTGAAATGTGCATCAAAGTTGCCTTTTGCGCCTTTGAACTTGCTGATGATATTGCCAAAAAAACCTGAACTTTTCTTTTGACTTAAAATGCTGCTGGTATTCAGTTGCTGGGCCACCTGCACCACCTGATTCAGTTTCTGCCCTGTTGCATCCAGATCTCTATTTTGGACCAGATTCAGTAATTCATCAGTATAGGTCGAGGTTTTGGTCGCAATATTTTTACCATACTCAGCCACGCTGTTATGACTCATATCCTGCAATTCTTTACGTGCTGCCAGTACTTCCTGAAAGTCAGCAGGTTGCAAGCCCAGTTCTTTCAGATCCATTTGCTGAAATTTTTGTTCGACCAGTTCATTCGAGCTTTCAACAGGTAAATTTACTAAATCAGACTTGGTCATGGTTCACCTTATATTGTTATGTTTTCGAGGGTTTCTCGAGGGATTTTTTTAACGTTTTAATCAGACTTTCACGGCTATTATCAAGTTTTTCCAGATCACTTGTCGAGTGCTTGCTCTGGCTTTGTTGGACATGATATTGCCAAGCCGGAATCAAGACCTGTTGCGCTTCTTTAAAGCGGTCTAATAAGCTAAAGGACAGCTGCTGTGAAAGCTGCATCTGGGTAATGGCAATGTCATTACTGCTTTGCAAGGTACGCAGTGTATTGATTTTCTTGGAAAGCCGCTCAGAAAAATTATCCAGTGGATGCTGGTTTTTGATGAACAGCGGATATTCTGATAAAAACTCGTCTGCCGCGACAATATGCTTGGCCATCTGCTCACGTAGACCCAAAAGCTGCTGAAAACGGGCCTGAGATTTCTGGATTTCAATCTGTAACTTACGACTTAAGTGATCTGCTTGATCGAGTAAACGGTCCAGTCGCTGATAATATTCAACCTGACTCGAACCATAATCTAGATCGATCCCAAGCCATTTTTGTAGTGCATTAAATTTACGTTTTTTCAGATATTTTTTAGATTCTGCCAAAGCCTGAATCAATTGCTCAATGGTCTGGCTCAGCTGTTGGGTCAAATGCGGATCGACCCCATTTAATAACACCGATTGTGCCTGAATCAGAGAATCCGCATAATGATTCAGTCCATATTGATGGCTCAGTACAGGCACAAGTTCATTACGTTTGATCGCCAGTATTTCTTCACGATCAAAAGACATGTCAGTCAAGGCGGGTAAAGCTTCAAATCGCGACATGACGAAGACTGTATCCTTTTAGAGAGATTAAATAAAAATCTTGAATATCCTCGAATGTAGCAAAAAAACAGACCACGTTGTGTATATTTATCCAGAAATTCGTTACATCACTTTAACTAAATCCATGTTTTATCTTTATTTTAATTATATTTTTTGCAATGAAAGCAAATGTGTTTGATAAATTTTGCTGTACTGCTAGCTTAGTCTGATGAAACTCTTGAACATCAATCATAAATCATAGATGAAAAAAGCCATATTACTATGGCTTTTGAGCATGCGTTCAAGACAATATCAGAGATAATCCCCGGTACTCTCTGGCTGATAAAGCACTTTTTCAATGGTCACTTTCATGGTGTGGCCATCTGGTTGTGGCCATTCAATGGTTTGACCTTCGGCTAAGCCCAGAATGGCTGCGCCTATCGGTGCAATCACATTTACCTGACCTTTATCACCTTTAAACTCATGTGGGTAAACCAGTGTGACTTCCACAGGCTCTGGAGACGGTGCAATAGTCAGTAACACACGCGAATGCATGGTGACAATATTACTTGCGATCTCCGCGGGGCCAACTATTTCAGCACGTGCCAGTTCATCTTCCAGACGAATCATGGTTTCGCTCAGCTTGGTCTGATGCTCAAGCATGGTTTCCAGACGATCTAAATCCTGCTGAGATAAAATAATAGTGGTTTTATTCATCCTGATTACCTTTGTTAGATACCTAAATAAAAAATTAATGAATCAACAGCCAACAGGAACACCAAATACAGGTTGTGCCCATATTTGAATGATTCCTATAAATACAATGTTCAGATTTAAAGAAAATGATCTCACTCACAGCGCTTATTGCACCAACACCTGAGCTCGTCTGAAATTTGCATAAAAATTTTCAGGTACTAAGCAGAATGTACAGGGTGGATCTAAAAAGCTGGCAATGAATAAATCAGTTCTTTTAAATATTTAAAAATGAGATTGGTCTATAAAAAACTTTAAGCCAGATTCAGAAAAACGCAATATGATTTTGTTGATGACTCATTTTCTTGTCCTATCAACATCAGCTATTAAATATTAGGCCTGAATCATGGTGCGATATAGATATAGTTTAACTCGAATTGCGCTAAACCAAATCCTGATTTTTTCTCGTCATTTTAACAGCTATAAAAAAAGCTCCCGGTTGGGAGCTCCTTTCCGATTAAAACCGATTATGCATAAACTGGGAATTTAGCACATACAGTTTCAACCTTCGCTTTCACCGCGTTAATGACCGTTTCATCACCTTTCGCATCCAGAATGTCAGCAATCCAGCCCGCAAGGTCACGTACTTCAGCTTCACCGAAACCACGGGTTGTTACTGCAGGTGTGCCGATACGGATACCTGAAGTTACGAACGGAGAACGTGGATCGTTTGGTACAGAGTTTTTGTTCACAGTAATGTGAGCAGCACCTAACCAGGCATCCGCTTCTTTACCTGTGATATCTTGTTTGATTAACGACAACAAGAACAAGTGGTTCTCAGTACCGCCAGACACAATATCATAACCACGAGCGATTAGCACTTCAGCCATGGCTTTTGCATTCACCACAACTTGTTTTTGATATTCTTTGTATTCAGGCGCCATCGCTTCTTTAAAGCAGATCGCTTTCGCTGCAATCGCGTGAACCAAAGGACCACCTTGGTTACCCGGGAATACAGCAGACTGTAATTTTTTCTCGATTTCTTCGTTTGCTTTCGCAAGGATTAAACCAGAACGTGGACCACGAAGTGTTTTGTGAGTCGTGGTCGTTGTTACGTCAGCAATTTGCACTGGGCTTGGGTAAACGCCAGCAGCAACCAGACCTGCAACGTGCGCCATATCAACAAACAGGTAAGCACCCACTTTGTCCGCGATGTCACGGAAACGCTGCCAGTCTACGATTTGGCTGTATGCAGAGAAACCTGCAACGATCATACGTGGCTTGTGTTCCACCGCTAAACGTTCAACTTCTTCATAGTCGATTTCGCCAGTTTCTGGGTTTAAACCATATTGAATCGCGTTATATGTTTTACCAGAGAAGCTTACTTTTGCACCGTGAGTCAAGTGACCACCGTGAGCAAGGCTCATACCCAAAACTGTATCGCCAGGGTTAAGAAGCGCTAAGTAAACCGCTGAGTTTGCTTGTGAACCAGCATGTGGCTGAACGTTAGCATAATCAGCACCAAAGAGTTCTTTAGCACGGTCAATCGCCAATTGTTCGATCACGTCTACGTATTCGCAACCGCCATAGTAGCGTTTACCTGGGTAGCCTTCCGCATATTTGTTAGTGAGTTTTGAACCTTGAGCTTCCATGACTGCTGGTGAGCAGTAGTTTTCAGAAGCGATTAGCTCAATATGAGCTTCTTGACGAGCATCTTCATTCGAGATTGCTTGAGCTAATTCTGGATCAAATTCAGCAATAGAGATATTGGCAAACATTAGCGAGGTCCTATTGATTTAGGGCTTTTAAGCCGTGCTAAGATTGGCGCGTATTGTAGCATGAAGTTTTGCATTTTCGATCATGAACTTTCTGCAGTTTTTTATAAATATTGCTCTAGCCTTTAGAAATCATGACCAATTTAAGTAAAATCAAATTATTGAATTGGCGTTAAAGTTTTTAACTTTTAAAATTTTGAGCATTTTTTATTCCTTCACCATCTAGTCTTGCTTGAAATGTGAAAAGACTGGTTTTCTCGAGCGCTTTGCAAGCATTTTAAAATGAGATTCAAGCTAAGTTCCGCTTACCTTTTTATCCCCTATAAACCTAGAGCAGCGACTTCGTGGTAATCCCTAGAACATTTCAGGTGTACCGCTAAATCTTTTCCTGCATGAGAGTTCTGAACCTTAACCTGCAGCAAAATTGGATTTATTAACAGCATTCTTTGCGCTAAAAAGTATATTTTTTAATATTCAGCCTAATCTTTTTCCCAATTTATCGTTAATATGAGTCTGTCTCTTCTTTTATGGTGCTCAACGCATGCAGGCCATTATTCTTGATACCGAAACGCATACTTTAAATGGTCAACCCATTGAAGTTGCCTATGCGCCTGTCGCAATTGTAGACCATAAAATCAGTATGGATAAAAGCCGCCTGTTTGATCAGCTCTATTCATGTGACGAACCCATTTCTTTTGCCGCCATGGCGGTGCATCATATTCTGGAATCTGATCTGGAAGGTCAGCCACATTACAGTACTTTTCGTCTGCCAGATGAAACGATTTATATGATTGGTCATAATATTGATTATGACGTTCGTGCCGTCGAAAAATGTGGGGTAGATACCTCGAAAATTAAAGCGATTTGTACACTGGCTTTAGCACGTCGGGTCTGGCCAGATGCAGAAGCACATAATATTTCTGCACTGATTTATATGATTACCAAAGGCAGTGAACGAGCACGTGAAATGATCCGTAAAGCGCATCGTGCCGATATGGATATTATTTTAACTGCCAACATCCTGATGCATATCGTACACCACCTGAAAATTAACAGTATGCAGGAGCTGTTCGATGCTTCTGAAGATGCCCGAATTCCACGTACGATTAACTTTGGTAAACATCGCGGTAGCGCAATTGCAGAGCTTCCTGCCGACTATGTGCAATGGCTATTGCGCCAAGATGAACTGGATCCTTATTTGCGTAAGGCTCTCGAAAATACAGCGATTAGCACGCTTTAAACCCCTTAAAACAAGTATCTGTTTTTTAATATATTCTTCATATTATTGTAATTATCCCAGACTATGCTCTAGCTGAATTTAGTGAACAACTCATTCAGCTATGATGCATTTTTATAAAACTCAACGTGGGGTCGAGGTGCTACAGAATCGCTCTATCCCCTTGACCGCACGCCAACGCCGCTTATTGGTGCTAATCGGCAGCAAAGATTTTGATCTGTTACATGAGAGATTAAAGCAGCAACTAGCTCCCGCCGAGCTTTTAGAGCAACTTTGTGAAATGGATTTAATTGTTCCGGCTCACACCAGCATAATATCAAACAGTCCACATCAGACCGGCATAGAAGTCGATACCAAAATCAATTTGGCGCATTCCGAGATTTACCGTCCCTTAAATTCACCTCTGCCCGTCCCTTGTGTAACCGAGAACCGCAAAAACCTCCTAGTTCCTATCGAAGAGCTGAAAGAAAATTCATCTATTGAAACAAATCCAGACAATCAACCTCATCTACCTGAACCGCAAGCTTTATCTTTTGAAGACCTCAAATATCTGATGATGGAAAGCTTACAAAAATATTGTGGCTTGATGGCCAAACAGCAAATTCAGCATATTTTACAGGTACAGGATGTGCGCAGTTTAAAAATGTGCCAAATACAGTGGATCACCTCATTGCAGGAAAGCCGACTTCCTCCGCAAGAATTGAATCACATTCTGAAACAGATCAATTTCTCTTTGGCACAATTACAGCAAAATCAAGCTCATGAATAAGCATGTCTTAGTCTTTTAAACTCTTAAATGAGTAACTTTAGCAATCAAGCAGATTTGGATTTCAAATATAGATAATTGATTTTATATCATATTTATATTATCTCTAAATTTAAATCCTGAAATATCAGACTTAAGCGGGATAGAAAAAACCTGAAAATCTCGCCATATAGTGATCATTAAAATCCGCTTGGTTGCTATATGCCACATTATTTAGAATTCGATGCGTTTGATAACCCCATGCAACTGAGCAAGGTGGGCAATTGGGTCATTACCTTTTTAAGTCCGGCTGAAGAACTAGAACTTGTGCAACTGGCAATTACCTATGTACTGCCCCGCCAGCTCAGTGACAGTTTACAACCGCGACGTGTAGTGATTCAAAAAAGCTCTATCGAGCACCATTGGCTGATTCAAGCCATTGAATGTTTTGACAGTAATACTCGTCAGGAAATTTCTTTAAGTCCCGAACATATCACCGCTCAGAAAACCTTAAAACAGATTCTGCAAGAATTTGAAAAATATGATGTGAATGTACAACTTAAGCACATCTAATTTCTGGCTCACCTCGGTGGGCTTTTTTATTAATAGGGGATAAATTTTGCTTTTCTGCATTCATTAAAAACTCACCAGGAAGGTGAGTTTTTAATGGCTAAACCTGTAATATCGGATAGATGGACTCAATTTTTTCACCTTTGTATAACGTATTGATCCAGTTATTCTACGACTTTATAAATATTTGAAGACTTTTGACTTTCAAATAACAGTTCAATACTCGGTAAAATAGTTTCGCCATCTACCACGATATGTTCAATTTTTTTTACCAGATCAATTGGATCATGCTGATGTTGCTCTACAAATGAACGTAATAAAGCTTTCGCCTCAATGACCTTGCTAAATTGGTCTTTCACCTTTATATCAATAATCTTTGACATTTTCCTCTCCTTTCTATTTTCTAAGTTTCCATTTTTTATATCACACTTAAATCGCTTATTTAACGTCAAGATGTTAGCGAATTTAGCAATGTAAACTTTTTTATATGAATCAATTAGAAAAGAAATTATCTGGAATCATTAAACAAAGCTTTATAACAGACATTAAAAAAGCTCGCATTGCTGCGAGCTCTGTGTTGGATGGCTAGTGCTAGATTTATTGTTTGGTGATCAACATCAAACTCAACTAACTGTCATTGATCCGTCCAACTTATCGGTAGCGTCTTATTGGTTTTACGACCTACCATGAATTCAATATAGCAACATTTTTCAGACCTACAAGCCCTCTTTACACTTCTAAAAGAAGACTCATACAAGATTTAAATTGTCATTTTTCAAAACTAAATTATGATATTTCAGGCTTATTAATTTCCAAATATTATTCTTTTTAGAAGAAAATATTTTTAGAATAAATATATGATTTCTATAAAATTTTAATTTAAGTTAATTTAGCTCAATATGTGTTCACATCATCCTTTATTAATTTATTCAGTTTTTTAAAATTTATTTTTTTAAATTATTGAGAATAATAAGCGCTACTCAGAAATTAGCGAACCTCTACAGGAACCGCTGTAATTAGCCGAATTAAAAGTAATTTTCTTATAGATATAATCCATTGTTATTTTGAACATAAAGCACTAATTTTTATTTAAAATGTACTGTATAAACACACTTATAAGCATCACAATTTGTAAAATCAAATCAGTTATAAAACAACAGTGTAATAAAGTCGCTCATATACAATAAACAAATGTACTCAAACCCGATATTAAATCGATCAAAACAAATTTATATTTCTAGAAAAGGTATATTGCGATGACTCATCCAGATGAAAAAATTAATGAAGAATTTCCAGAAGAGGAATTGGACCCACAAGAAAAACAGGATCGAGAGATGCAGCGCGGCCAGCTGGGCGTAGATAAAGACCCTCAGGTAAAAAGAGACCAAATCCGTCAACAACATCAGGATGAAGAGGAACAGAATCCTTAATATTCATATTATTGAGCCTGCTCCTTTGAGATTAGGATCAAGTGTAATACTGTGCCCGCTTTTTAGAGAATCGGTCAAGCTGCTTTAAGAATCCCTCAAAGTAATCTTTCTGTTTTTCTTCAGTTCGATAACCTGCATATAAAGTACGGCGTAAGCCTTCAGGGGCTACACAATCCAGACGGCGCGAAGTCACCCAGCCCTTCTGTTCATATTCATTTACCACCCAATCTGGCAATGCCGCAATCCCACGACCACTGGCAACAAGCTGAATCAGCATTTGAGTCAGATCGGTCGTCCGAATCTGTTTTGGCAAAATATTCGCAGGAATAAACAAGCGTGACATGATATCCAGACGATGCTTATCTACCGGATAAGTTACTAATGTTTCTTCTGCCAGTTCCTGCACCGTAATCTCTTGGGCACGTACTAAAGGATGTGTATTAGACAACACCAAACGTGATTCATATTCAAATACCGGGAAATATTCCACACCTTTGAGTGCAATCGGATCGGCAGTAATCAGTAAGTCAAACTCGCCCGTTTGTAACAATTCATGCGGATTGGCTTCAAAGCCCGAAGCAAAATCCAAATCAACATCTGGATATTGGATACGATACTGATTCAAAAGTGGCATTAGCCAGTCAAAACAACTATGACACTCTGACGAGAATATAATACGGCCTGTCTGTCCATGCACAATACGTGTGATATCACTTTGCGCTATCTGTACTTGTGGTAGCACATCATCAGCCAGTTTCAACAAACGTAAACCTACATTAGAAAAACTCACAGGGCGACTACGGCGATTGACCACTTCAACCCCGAACCATTGATCGAGTTCGCGCAATTGGTGAGACAAAGCTGAAGGTGTTAAACAGAGATCTCCTGCTGCTGCAACCAGTGATCCATGTTCTCTTAGCGCTGTCAGTGTTTTTAAATGTCGTAGTTCTATCATATGGCTTACCCAAAAAAATACAGAAACCAGCTACTCAAGCTTGGTGAATAGCATAATCTATTTCAGGATAATTACTTTAATATTTTCACGTTTAAATTATTTTAATGAATTTTACTCAACAAATAATCTGTTCAAAAATGGGTTTATTAAAACATTTGAGTTATTTCATCCTCAAGATATTCAAGAGTCGTACTCTGCATTGCAATCAGCTCTCGTATTCAAAATATTCAAAGCCGTTGTGAATTAGCGTATCAAATCAAAATATAGAATCAGAATAAGTAAAAGAAAATGAGCATGTCATTTGTTTGTCTGAAAACTTTTAAGATTATTTTCGAGCAGTATCGAATAAAGTGAAAAGACAGAGTTTGAGATTCGATTTAAGCAATACAATCTATATGGTGGCACTGAATAAAATGTTTTATGAAAAGCAATCTGGTATAAAGATTTAATTTAGAGAGATTTTTATGTTGTAAGAAATAAGAAAATG
Source organism: Acinetobacter sp. YH01006 (assembly GCF_013420445.1). Classification (NCBI taxonomy): domain Bacteria; kingdom Pseudomonadati; phylum Pseudomonadota; class Gammaproteobacteria; order Moraxellales; family Moraxellaceae; genus Acinetobacter; species Acinetobacter sp. YH01006. The sequence continues at coordinate 264,587 of NZ_VOYB01000002.1, forward strand.
GTGCGCTCAGCGGGACTCGAACCCACGCCACAGGCTTCGGAGACCTGTACTCTATCCAGTTGAGCTATGAGCGCGCGATGCACATCATAACAAAAAAAATCATAAGGTAAAGCAACTATCTATAACTTCGTCATTTTATGCTTAGACTTTATACAATGTTCCAAAACAGCAACACAGAATTCCATGTGAATCACTTGGCTTATTTTCCAAGATCACTCACAATATCTCAACTTTTCACCATTTGAGATATTCATGACTGATGCACTGATCTTAAGAGATGTGTCAAAGACCTATCGCAATGGCTTTCAGGCATTAAAAGGAATCAACTTAAATGTACCAGAAGGTGAGTTTTATGCACTTCTGGGGCCAAATGGCGCCGGAAAATCCACCACCATCGGTATTATCAGTTCATTAACAAAAAAAACCGCCGGCACAGTCGAAATTTTTGGTCATAACCTGGATACCCATCCCTCCCAAGCCAAACAGTGTTTAGGTGTGGTTCCTCAGGAATTTAACTTCGCCCAGTTTGAAAAAACTTTCGACATTCTGGTGACGCAAGCCGGCTATTACGGGATTCCTAAAAAAATTGCACAGCAACGGGCTGAACTCTATCTGACCAAGCTGGGCCTATGGGAAAAACGTGCAACGCAGGCGCGTATGCTGTCGGGCGGTATGAAACGTCGTTTGATGATTGCACGTGCCATGATGCATGAACCGAAACTTTTGATTCTGGATGAACCAACTGCGGGTGTCGACATCGAATTACGTCGTTCAATGTGGGAGTTTTTGAACGAGATGAATGAGCAAGGGACATCCATCATTCTCACCACCCACTATTTAGAAGAAGCCGAAATGCTGTGTCGCCGCATTGCGATTATCGATCGTGGTGTGATTAAAGAAGACACCAGCATGAAGAGCTTCCTAAGTCAGCTGAATGAAGAATCCTTTATTTTTGATCTTGCAGCAGCGATTGAACCTTTGCATCTGGAGATTATCGGGGTACGTTTTAATTTAATCGACCCGATGACCTTAGAAATTACCATGGACAAGGCACATAGCATGAATGATCTGTTCCAGCTATTGGAATCACAGAATATTCAGGTACGCAGTATGCGTAACAAATCCAATCGTCTGGAAGAGCTTTTTGTCAAAATGGTCGAAAAAAATCTGGATGGAGCTGCGCAATGAACATTAATCAACTCAGCGTAGCTTTATATACCATTGTATATAAAGAAGTCCGCCGTTTTATGCGGATCTGGCCGCAAACCTTGTTACCACCTGCCATCACCATGAGCTTGTATTTCGTGATTTTCGGCAATCTGATCGGTTCGCGGATTGGAGACATGGGCGGCTATAGCTATATGGAGTTCATTGTGCCCGGTCTGATCATGATGGCCGTGATTACCAACAGCTATGCCAACGTCTCTTCCAGTTTTTTCAGTTCAAAATTTCAAAAGAGTATTGAAGAGCTGGTCATGAGTCCAGTACCGATGCATGCCATTCTTTGGGGACATGTGCTGGGCGGTGTGATTCGTGGAGTACTGGTGGCGATTATTGTTAGTGCCGTAAGTTTGTTTTTTGCGGATCTATACATTACCAACTGGTTTGTGACGATTTATACCGTATTGATTACCTCCCTGCTGTTTTCTTTGGGTGGTTTTATCAATGCCGTCTATGCCAAATCTTTTGATGATATTTCGATTATCCCGACCTTTGTTTTAACGCCACTGACTTATTTAGGCGGTGTGTTTTATGCAATTTCTGCCTTAAGTCCATTCTGGCAAAATTTATCTTTGATCAACCCTGTGGTGTATATGGTCAATGCCTTCCGCTATGGCATTTTAGGACATAGCGATGTCAATGTAACTGTTTCACTTGCAGTGGTCACCTTATGTTGCGGCCTGCTCTATGCATTGGCCTATCATTTACTCTCCCGTGGTTCAGGAATGCGTGAATAATGAGTGTAGAACAATCTCTCCTTGGTAAAGACACCAATTACCCGACAGAATATCAGCCGGATGTTCTGTTTCCAATTTCGCGCGCGCCTGCCCGTGAACAATACGCACATGTCGACGCGATTCAGCAAGGCACCGACTGGTGGCATGTTTTTGAAATTTCCTGGTTAAATTCAGCCGGTGTGCCGCAAGTCGCAATTGGACGGATCAGCCTGCCTGCTTCTTCGCCGAATCTGATTGAATCCAAATCACTCAAGCTCTACTTTAATAGTTTGAATTTTGCCAAATTTGAATCTCAAGCTGACTTTATCGCCACGGTGGAAAAAAATTTATCTGCTGCGGCTGGTGCAGAGATTACGTTAGATTTATTTCAGGTTGATGACTTGGAAGTTGCCAAGCCTGAAGGCATCTGCATTGATGAACTAATTCCGGAACGTCTGGAAAATCATCCTGATGCGAGTCTTTTGGCTCTGGATGCGAACCATACCGAAGAAGTTGAAATCCAGCTGTATTCACATTTATTAAGAAGTAACTGCCCAGTCACTGGACAACCGGATTGGGGTACAGTATTTATACGCTATCAGGGCAAAAAACCTTGTTATAAGAGTATTTTGGCTTATATTATTTCTTATCGTCAGCATAACGGTTTTCACGAACAATGCGTGGAGCAGATGTTTGCCGATCTCTGGCAACAACTGAAACCGGAAAAGCTGATGGTCTACGCAACCTATACACGCCGCGGTGGATTGGATATCAACCCTTGCCGTGTATCGGATTTAACATGGATGCCTCGCCCTATTCGATTAGCGCGACAATAAAAACATTGAGGTTTAACAATGCCATTTTTTGGTTTTATTCCTTCTGCAGAGCTTTTAAATACAATTCAGACTGCACAACAAAATAAAAATTCAAATGAGCCGCTTTACCCACTCCGTGATAAAACCGCATTGATGATTAATGATGAAATTATTGATGCGATTCTCACGGAACTGGTGCGTCGTTTTCCTGCAAGTGATAAGCGCGATACTGCGGAAAAACTGGCGGGCTATATCAAGTCAACTGTGGCGGTATTGCTGAAACAGTTATTGAGTAAAGCGCCGAATGATGTGGTGAAGCAATCTATTGCTTTCTCTGAACGTAGTCTGTTTAAAGACCCTGAAGGACAAATCCGTATTGGTGAGTCGCTGGATGCCAATCTGGTGACCAATTTAAAACATCATTATGCGGAACTAAGAGCCGGTCAGAGTATCGACAAACAAATGTTTAGCAACCTGTATAAGCAGTTTGGTGAAGCGACGGTACGTCACTTTATGGTCGATTTTAATAAGACCTTAGATCTCGGCATGATCAAACGCAAGGCAGCAGATATTGGTGCTTCTGCTGTGATTAAGGCCATCAATATGGCTGCAGATAAAATCATTCTCAATCTGAACAAGGATGAGCTTCGCGCCATGGCTGAATATCATGACACCTTGTTCTATACAGAATAGGTCTGCATAGAATCATCTAAGAGTGATTTTTTGAAATTAGCCTGACTTCGGTCAGGCTTTTTTATGCTCAATGAAATAGCTTGTTACAGATAAGCAGCTCCACAAGGCAAACTGACGCAAAAATAGCCAGTCTTTCACTATTTTTGTATATGCATCTAGGTCTCTTAATCATCCGAATGTTATCTTTAATCTGGTTTTTACAGCCTCATGATTGAAAAAATTTCTTAATCTTTTTCATGGCATGATTCAAATAACATTGCCCGCAACTTATCAAAAATTGGAAATCGTACCAAGATGTTGAAATCGAATTTTTATAAAAAATTTAAACAGCTTTCAATCGCATTGACCGCATTCGGTCTCAGCAGTTTCAGTCTGGCCAACGATTTCCAATCTCATCCCTCTTATACCAGTTTTAAACAGACTGCCATGCAAAATTATGGACTGAGTGCCCAGCAAGTCGATTCAGCCATGAACGGGGCGCGTAACCTGCCCAATATCATCAATATTATGAATCGTCCAGGTGAAAGCAAGCCTTGGTATTCTTATAAAACCAACTTTCTGGCTGAGTCGACCATTCAACGCGGTGTGCGCTTTAAACAGCAATATGCGGAAACGCTGAATCGCGCTGAACAGCAGTTTGGTGTACCACAGTCAATCATTCTCGGGATTTTAGGGGTAGAAACCGGCTTTGGTACCAATAAGGGTTCTTTTGTCACCCGTGATGCGCTGGCCACCTTAGGTTTTGGTTATGAGCGTCGTGCCCAGTATTTTCAAGATGAACTGGCGGCATTAATTGCCTGGTCTTATAAAGATGGCGTTTCAGCTTCTTCTATCGTCGGCTCTTATGCAGGTGCGGTCGGTTATCCACAATTCATGCCAAGTAATATTCCAAAATTCGGCGTGGACTACGATGGTAACGGACATATTGACCTGCGTAATTCAGCAGTAGATGCGATTGGCTCGATTGCCAACTATTTAGCCCAGCATGGCTGGCAGCGTAATCAACCGATTGCTTTTCCGGCCCGTTATAGTGGCTCGAACCCGGATGCGGTAATTGCCAAAGATCTGACTCAACCTAGCCCATATGGTGTGTTAAAAACACAAGGGATTAGCCCAATGAATCCTATTGTTCAAATTGACGATCTAGACTTGGTCAATGTAATTCAATTACAAGAAAATTATGGGCATATTTACTATATTACTTATCCAAATTTTCAAGTGATTACTACTTATAATCGCAGCCGAATGTATGCCACTGCATTGTGGTTATTAGGTACAGAAATTACTAGCCGTTAACATGAGAATTTAATACAAATTATTAAAGTCAACATTTTTATGAGTGATTATGAGCAAATATTGATCAATTTTAATATCATGTTACAATATTGATCATATTTTAATCACTCATTGTTTATTTTAAGTTCTTTTTTAAACTATTTTAATTAAATACTAGACAGGATATTGCAGGCATGAATATTATCCATTTCGTTAAATGTAGTTGCATAAGTTAAATATCAGGCGTGTTTACATGGTTTTTCAGTTACTTATGAACAAATCCATGCGATATGCTGTTAGGAGTTGATTCGATGCATTCTTCAATTTTGAAGTATTTTATGGCTATTGCCACGATAGTCACACTGACGCAATCGCAGGCAGATATGGTTCCGTCATCTTCGTTTAATCACGAAAATGACAATTCGCGCCTTGCAACGCGTGTATTAAATAAAGAAGCTCAAAGCTTCAATTCAAATTTCACCAATTTGAACAGCCTTTCAATCACTGAGCGTTCTGGCGATAAAGTTCGCCGTGAAACCATTGCAGCGAAAATTGAAATTCCTGCAGAAGAGCCTTCAGTGATTGAAAAACTGAATACCGTGGCTTCTAATACTGTACGCAAGTTCAGTCAGACAGGTACAGCCTCTTGGTATGGTCGCCAGTTCCACGGCCGTAAAACTGCAAGCGGTGAAACCTTTGACATGAATGCAATGACTGCTGCTCATCGTAGCCTGCCATTGAACTGTTATATTCGTGTGACCAATAGAAATAATGGTAAAAGCGTAGTGGTTAAAGTCAATGACCGCGGCCCATTCCATGGTAACCGTGTCGTCGATTTATCTTATGGCGCAGCGAAGAAACTCGGCATTACCAATGCCGGTGTTGGCAATGTCAGTATTGAGCGTGTCGCTGGTCCAAATTCTTAAGATTTAACTTGCAATACATTTAACCAAAAGCCACAGTAATGTGGCTTTTTTATTAACTTCAAGTTATAGAAAAATGACAATCAATCTATAGTTCCTCTTATCTCCGGCTACCTGTCCATTACAGCTTGAATGTTGCAAATTCGCCAAATAAAATTCACGTTCTGGCACGATTAACTTTTGACCAAACCTAGATTCTGCTTTATATTTTCAGGCAAGCACAACGTATTCATGGAATGGAGCGAATAATGAAAACAATATCTGAATGGCTGGATGAATATAGTGACAGTCATCAAAACAAAACCAATAAGCTGATTCACTGGGTCTGCGTACCGACTATCTATTTTTCGATTATTGGCATTATTGCGCACTTTAGTGCTTTACTGACCGCCCTTCTGCTAGCTCTGGCTTTTATTTTCTATGCCCGACTAGATATTGTTTTGGCAGTTGCAATGGCTGCTTTAACATTGATCATGGCCTGGTTAATCTGGATTCTGCCAGTCGGTGCCGGTTTTTATGTTGGCCTATTTGTTTTTGCCTGGATTGGTCAGTTTTATGGCCACAAAGTGGAAGGCAAAAAGCCATCTTTCTTTAAAGACCTTCAATTCCTTCTTATTGGCCCGATTTGGTGCATGGATGCTTATTTAGCTAAAGTAGCACCTTCCTGGAAAAGTCGCCAGATACGAGACATGAAGAGCATTTAGCAGCATTCTTCATTTTTTCTAATGAGAAGAACCTTCTTGATAGGTTCTTCCTTGATGTTTTAACCGGCCATACACATGTTTTCGGGCACAATCATGATGCATCCAGTGCGCCACATCCCCCTTCTCGCTATTTATATTCACTATAAAATTCGACAATATCATCTTTTTGAATCGAACCAATGCCGGGTGCGGAATCGATATTATATGTCACCAATACAATTTGATCATTCAAGCATGAACTCTTAATAGCGTGATCCTTTATGATCATCACCTAACGTTGCAATCATTGTTCGATAAGATCGAACCCCAATAGCACCCTGATGATGTTGAAAAGCAGTCTAAATTTTATTGAGATCATCTTGAGACATAGCTTCAAAATGAGTGTCGGTGTGGCGACTTGGCTGACTTTGTGTTAAGGAGCTCCACTCAAACTGGTTTTGCTAGGTATCAACACAGATATACAGCAATCAATAAGCAATCATCACCCCAATACCCATGTCGGTTTTATATGCGCTATTAATGATTTTCAATTCTTTAAATTTCGTTGATTTTATCACGCGTACTTTCTAAGCAAACTCGCATTTTCCAAGAAAAACTACCGCTTTCGACTTATTGTATTTTTATGCAGATATAAAAAAAGCCCCACAAAGTGGAGCTTCTTTATAATTCGTTACCGAATTATTGAGCAGCAGCCTGAGCAGCAGCAACTTCTTCTGCGAAACTCATTTCAGCTTTCTTCTCGATACCTTCACCAACTTCGAAACGAACGAATTCAGCTACAGTAGTACCTGTTGCTTTAAGAACGTCAGCAACTTTCTTGTCGTTGTCGATTACGTACATTTGACGCTCAAGAACAACTTCGTTCAAGTATTTCTCAACAGAACCCACAACCATCTTCTCAACGATGTTTGCTGGCTTGCCAGATTCAAGTGCTTTCGCTTCAGCAATTTCTTTCTCTTTCGCGATAAGCTCAGCAGAAACGCCTTCAGCATTTACAGCGACTGGGTTGAACGCAGCAACGTGCATTGCCAAGCCTTTACCAGTTGCTTCATCACCAGTATAAGAAACAACAACACCGATACGAAGACCGTGTTTGTAAACTGCAAGGTTAGCACCTTCAACAATTTTCGCACGACGTACTTGGATGTTTTCACCGATTTTTTGAACAAGAGCGATACGCGCTTCTTCTACAGTTGCACCATCTTCTAGTTTCAATTCAGCGATTTGAGCAGGATCAGTTACGTTTGCAGCAAGTGCAGCAGCCGCAACTTTCGCAGAGAAACCAGCAAAGTTTTCATCTTTTGCAACGAAGTCAGTCTGGCAGTTTACTTCTAAAAGAAGTGCTTTGTTGCCTTCTTGAGCAATCGTGATCGCGCCATCAGCAGCGATGTTACCCGCTTTTTTAGCAGCTTTCGCTTGACCAGATTTACGTAGGTTATCGATCGCTAATTCAACGTCGCCGCCCGCCTCTGTCAAAGCTTTTTTACATTCCATCATTGCAAGACCAGTACGATCGCGCAATTCTTTAACCATGCTTGCTGTAACTGCAGTCATGTTTATCTCCTAAATTCGGTAGAAAATGAATTCTTTTTAGAACAGAAACGGCCCAGAGGAGTTCTCATGGGCCGCCTGCATACATAACGCTTACTTTGCCACCATCACATGTCGCAAAAATGACAAGCTTGCGTCAAACGCATTAAGCCTCAGAAGCTGGAGCTTCTTCTGCTTTAGCTTGTGCATTCGCTTGTGATTGAGCATATTCTTTACCAGCAAGAATCGCATCAGCCATAGCAGAAGCATACAGTGTTACTGCACGGATCGCATCATCGTTACCCGGAATAACGTAATCTACGTTGTCTGGGTTAGAGTTTGTATCAACGATACCGATTACAGGAATACCAAGGTTCTTTGCTTCTTTGATTGCAATTGCTTCGTGATCAACGTCGATTACGAATAATGCGTCAGGTAAACCACCCATGTTTTTCACGCCGCCAAGACCGCGTTCAAGTTTTTCCATCTCACGAGTACGTTCTAAAGCTTCACGTTTAGTTAGCTTAAGGAAAGTACCGTCTTGAGATTGAGTTTGAAGGTCTTTTAGACGGTTGATAGATTGGCGAAGTGTTTTCCAGTTCGTCAACATACCACCTAACCAGCGGTGATCAACATATGGTTGACCAGCACGTTGCGCTTGTTCACGGATGATTGCAGAAGCTGCGCGCTTAGTACCAACAAACAAAACTTTGTTCTTTTTGCTCGCCAAGTTGTTAGCAAAGTTCAAAGCATCATTTAACGCAGGAACAGTGTGCTCAAGGTTGATGATGTGAATTTTGTTACGCGCACCAAAGATGTAATCGCGCATTTTTGGGTTCCAAAAACGTGTTTGGTGACCAAAGTGTGCGCCTGCTTGTAGAAGGTCGCGCATGCCTACGTTGTAATCTGCCATTTTCTTTACCTTAAAGTTTGGGTTAGGCCTCCATATACCCGCATTCTCCACCCAAGGGATTGCTGTCATTTTATCAGTGGTTGCGACAGAGGACATTTTTTAGCGATACAAGGCATGAATAGTGAGATTTAACATTCTAAATAAACTATTCATAACGCAGTAGCGTCAAAAAACGTCCCTATCCCGAAGGGTTGTAGCTAAAATCCCCTCATACTTCGTTATGAAACTCGATAAGGGAATACCATTACCATCGTTTCATGCCTCGCATGACGAAATTTTAGCTGACAACGCAACTCACATATAAAGTGACAACAATCCCTAGAAGCACCCAGAGTAATGTGTCGATATATGTGCGGATTTTTTGCCCCATCGCACAAAGCCCGTGAAATTTATTCACGAAAAAGCATTTGATAAAATGGGCGGCTATTTATACCATAGTCACACACAAATTTCCAAAAGTTTTTAGAGATCATGAACAACACTTACCAAGCGCCACGTCGACTTATCAAAACCCCTGACGAAATTGAAAAAATGCGTGTGGCAGGGCGACTGGCGGCAGAAGTATTGGATATGATCAAACCGCATATTGTTCCAGGTGTTACTACGCTAGAACTTGATACGATTTGTCATGACTATATTGTTAACCAACAACAAGCCATTCCAGCCTGCTTAGGTTATGGTGCAGCACCAGGTCGGCCTGCTTTCCAGCATGTGATTTGCACTTCTGTGAATCATGTGGTGTGTCACGGCATTCCATCGGATAGCAAAAAGTTGAAAAAAGGTGACATTCTGAATATCGATGTCACTGTGATTAAAGATGGCTATCATGGAGATACCAACATGATGTACATCGTCGGTGGTGAAACGTCTATTCTTGCTAACCGTCTATGTAAAGTAGCGCAAGAAGCCATGTACCGGGGTATTGAAACTGTAAAACCAGGGTCAACCATTGGCGATATTGGCCACGTGATTCAAAAATATGTCGAATCTGAACGTTTTGGTGTGGTACGTGAATATTGTGGTCATGGAATTGGCACGACTTTCCATGACGAACCGCAAGTATTGCATTACGGCCAGCCAGATACCGGGATGATTTTAGAAGAAGGCATGACTTTTACCATTGAGCCTATGGTGAATGGTGGCGACTGGAAAACCAAATTACTGGGTGATAAATGGACGGTGGTCACCAAAGACCATTCATTGTCAGCACAATATGAACATACCCTGCTCGTCACTAAAACAGGGGTTGAAATCTTAACCGCGCGTCCGGATGAAGATCTGTCACGCTTTAATAAATAAGTACCAAGACAACACCACAAAATGGTCACTATAAAGTGGCCATTTTTAGTTTATATTGACTGGCTTATGGGGGTTTACTGGATAACTCAAGCCTTTTAACTGTTGTCCCTTGGCATCGGAGTTCAAGATAAAGCTCTGCAAGTACACCATTTTTTCCTCAAAGTTTTCCAAATTCTTTTGCCCCATGCCTCGCATTTTAAGCTAAGATAATGTGCTTTTTATTTTTTAATCCCTATAAGAAGGAATACTGCCGTGGACGTACGTCTCTCTGATCGTGTAAATGCCATCAAACCGTCCCCAACGCTTGCTGTGACCAACAAAGCTGCTGAATTAAAAGCTGCAGGTCATAATGTTATTGGTTTGGGCGCAGGTGAGCCAGATTTTGATACACCGCAACACATCAAAGATGCAGCAATTGCAGCGATTAACAACGGTTTCACCAAATACACCGCTGTTGACGGTACGCCAGGTCTTAAAAAAGCCATTATTGCTAAATTGAAACGTGACAATAACCTAGACTACGCAGCAAACCAGATTCTGGTTTCTTGTGGTGGTAAACAATCATTCTTTAACCTGTCTTTGGCTTTGTTGAACAAAGGTGATGAAGTTATCATTCCTGCACCTTTCTGGGTCAGCTACCCGGATATGGTGATCATCGCTGAAGGCGTACCTGTGATTGTGAAATGTGGTGAAGAACAGCGTTTCAAAATCACACCTGAACAACTAGAAGCTGCGATCACTGACAAAACACGTTTAGTGGTATTGAACAGTCCCTCTAACCCGACTGGCATGATCTACACCAAAGAAGAACTTCTTGCTTTGGCTGAGGTACTGCGTAAATACCCTGAAGTATTCATCGCGTCTGATGACATGTATGAACCGATTCGTTGGGAAGATGAGTTCTATAACATCGCCACTGTTGCACCAGACCTGTATGACCGCACAATCGTGTTAAACGGTGTATCTAAAGCCTATGCAATGACTGGCTGGCGTATTGGCTATGCAGCGGGCCCTGCTAAACTGATCGGTGCGATGAAAAAAATCCAGTCACAATCCACTTCAAATCCAACTTCAATTTCACAAGTTGCTGCCGAAGCTGCATTGAATGGTCCTCAAGATGTTCTTGAGCCAATGATTGAAGCATTCAAACGTCGTCATGACCTGGTTGTGAAAGGCTTGAATGACATCAATGGTATTTCTTGCTTACCTGCGGATGGTGCATTCTATGCATACGCAAACATCAAGCCGTTGATTCGTGCCAAAGGTTTGAAATCTTGCACAGAATTCTCTGCTTGGTTACTGGAAGAAACTGGCGTTGCCGTTGTTCCTGGCGATGCATTCGGTCTGGGCGGTTTCATGCGTATTTCTTATGCAACTGCAGATGAAGTGTTGGTTGATGCACTTGCGCGCATCAAGAAAGCTGCTGATTCAATCGAAGGCGTTGACGCCGCAATTGCTTCAATCGAAGCTGAAAAAGCTGCACAATAATCAATTCGCTTGATTTAAAAACCCGCGTTGATCGCGGGTTTTTTTATGCCATTCCAAGCTGCTTTTGATAACGTATTTTAAGCAGATCAAACAAATGATCGCAGCCAAAGTGTATGCCACACATAGCATTGATCGAAATTCCTGAATATCTAAAGTATCTCTATTTCCGGTAGAAATAGCACTCTCCTGCTATCTGCAATAGCATTGAAAAAATAAATATTTTAACCTCAATAACTTTTAACCATCTAATATAACTATTGCTATGAGCAACATTACATCAAAATATGTCACTTGCTATTATTGATGTTTCACTTTTAAATAAAATCGAAACAGCTAAAGAATAATCACAGGAAAAGCAGAATGAATCCAAAAGAAATGAACGGTTTGGCCTTATTACAAGCTATGCGAGATGGGAAAATTCCCGCTCCAAGCATTAGCGAAACCATGTCGATGCAACCTGCCGTTATCCAAAGCGGATACGTAGAATTTAAAGTCAAAGCCGATCACCGGCATTTAAATCCGCTTGGTGGCGTGCATGGTGGTTTTGCAGCAACTGTTTTAGACACGGTGACAGGCTGTGCGATTCATACTTTACTCGAAGCAGGGGTCGGTTATGGCACGATTGATCTGAATGTTAAAATGTGCCGACCAATTCCTCGAGATCAGCAGCTTAAAGCGACCGGACAATCAATTAACCTCAGTAAAAATCTGGGTATTGCTGAAGGTCGGATTCTGGATGAAGAAGGCCGTTTATATGCCCATGCCACTGCGACCTGTATGATTATTCGCCCTGAATAACCAAGAGAACCTATGGCCAGCATTCAATCGATGACCTAAGCAATATTGCCCTTCGTCTGTCCGGCTTGAACACAGGCGATCTGTGGTCGGCTTAAGCCCTGAAACTCAAAATAATGCTTGGACACATTGGCCAGCTCTACATCTTGTATTTGCGCTGTCGATGCCTGCCAAGCTTTGGATTGATTGGTACCGGTCAAAAGATTACCTGAAATGGCATAGATATATAATTCTCTGCTTTGCTCTTTCAGATAATCGGCATTCAAAAACACTTCAAAGCTAAATTGACGTTCAGTTTCTACCAACCATTTTTCTGCAAACCACAATTGCAGCAAATCACCTAGATACAAGGACTGTTGCGCCAAGGGCCATAGCTTGATATGAGCATCTGTAACAGGAATATAATACTGTGCTGGATCTGCAATAATCTGCAGATAGTTTTCTTGATAATAAGTGAGTTGAGAGAAAATTTGAGGGATGCTGAGCGTATTCATTCGCTGTCTCCGGTTTAGCCATTTTTGTGCTGGCAAGTAGGTTTAAATCCACACTGTTTGACCATTTGGTCAAACGACTTTATGGTTTTAATCTAGCAAGTGAAATTTATTCTGACAAGTATTTTTCGTAAAATTTATGCAATTGTCTAAATTAAAAACAGACAGGCTGAATTTGTTATAAATATGACAGTTTTTGCTTGACCCCTGTCAAAATCCCTCTATAATCGCTTTCAGATTCTCCAATAGCTCAGTCGGTAGAGCGACGGACTGTTAATCCGCAGGTCCCTGGTTCGAGCCCAGGTTGGAGAGCCAAATACTAAAAAGCCCACTCATAACGAAGTGGGCTTTTTTTCGTTTAATATTTTATAAAACAAGCCTGAATGATTTCAGGCTCGTTTTGGCTTAATCCATTACATTAAAAGCCAAGGTATATTTATAACGCTTTAAATCATTCTTTTTTATTTCGAAAGGCTGCTGATAATCAATTTTCATTAAGTACTGGCCTTTTTCCTGCATATTAAAGTTGAGTAACCCTTGCGCATCTGTTGTGAGCGCTTTATAGATTTTTTTATCACGACTAAAATCTGTCGTTTGTGCCAAAATCTCAACGTTTAAATTCGCAACTCCTTTTTTATCATCCAGTACTTTCAATTGAATCGCTTGAGATTTTTTAAATGCATTTGGATGCGTGATAAATTGAACATCAAAGCCAGCATGGATATGCTGAATGACCTGATTCGACGTCACACGCCGTGAGACAAAGGTTTCAATAATATCGATAGTCTGCACAGTTTTCTGTGGCATGTTTTTCTTCAGCGCTTGCTGATAAATCACATTTTGATTGGCGGCTTGATTGGCTTTTGGAACAGCACTTAGAACCATTTTCCATTTTTGAGCAACCTGTGCATACTTTAGGCTATTCCCCTGTTTCTCGCCACGAATCCGATAGGTACCCTCTTGTTTATTTTCCAGGCTATAACTACTTAGGGTTTGTGTTTTGGTCCATGCATCATCTGCAAGATAAATCTTTTGGCCTGTAGGCGTATGATAATGAAACTTAAAGTTTTTAATCGCCACTTCCGAGGCAAATGGATTGTCATAAAAGCCAGATACAATCGCAGTGTGATTGTTAAAAGTTTGATAACTTAGTGGGGCAACATAAGGATAGTGTGCAAAGGCTGTACTGCTGATCACTCCAAAGATCAAAAAAGGCATGACTTTTACCAGCTTATTCATTATTTCATCATCGTTATTAAGAAATCTGCTGTATTTTATGGATTAAGTCTGTAGATGTAAATAATTCTCATTTATATATTTGCTCTGGATATAAAAAATCCCCCATGAACGGAGGATTTTTAAATGTTCACTGCAATTAAGCCGCTTGAGCCGGAACACCGCTATGGAAACGGAAAGTGTCATCTGGTGTCAGAATCAGCTGCTTTTCAACGTTACGAATATGATCAATCCGGCTTTGAATATCCTCTTGCGGATTTTTCAATTTTGCCGTGGTCGCCACATCCATCGCCAAAGCCAGATAGTCCTCAAAGTGACGAGATTCAGACTTAAGCAAGTAACGGTAATAACGTGCCAACTCATCATCCACACGCGAAGCCAGCGCGTAGAAACGCTCACAAGAGCGTGCTTCCACAAAAGCACCAATCACCAAGACATCAATCAAGGCTTCAGGTTCAAAAGTCCGGATTTCTTTGCGCAAGCCACCGGCATAACGCCCTGCACTCAAATTCTGCCAGGCCTGACCGCGCTTGTTCATCAGTTCAAGCACTTGTTCATAATGCAGCATTTCTTCACGCACTAACTGCGCAAGCTTCACCTGTAAATCGACAAAGTAACTATAGCGAAACATCAGGTTCATGGCCGTGCTGGCTGCTTTTTTCTCACAATTAGCATGATCTTGCATCAAGATTTCAAGATTTTCGACTGCCACATTCAGCCATGCCTTGGGCGTTTCACACCCCAGGAAAGCAATCACCGGCTGCATCAGTTCATCATAATTAATATTTGACATAACGATTCTGATCTTAACGTGCTGACTTAATCACAGCTTTCATTTGCTGAACAGCTTGTGCCAGACCTACAAATACAGCATCTGCAATTAATGAGTGGCCAATATTAAGTTCATGAATTTGTGGAATCGCCGCAATTGGCGTTACATTATCGAGGTTTAAACCATGACCGGCATTCACTACCAGACCTTTCGATGCGGCATATTCAGCACCTTTAATAATGCGCTCAAGCTCAGTCTGCTGGGCTTCAGGCGTTTCTGCATCGGCATAAGCCCCAGTATGAATCTCGATGGTCGGTGCACCACAAGCAACTGCTGCATCAATTTGGGCAAAGTCGGCATCAATAAACAAAGACACATCACAACCAATCGCCGCCAGTTCTTGCGTAGCTGCTTTGACTGATTCGAAATGGGTCACCACATCCAGACCACCTTCAGTGGTGACTTCCTGACGTTTTTCAGGGACAAAACAGACATGATGCGGTTTAATTTCCTTGGCAAAAGCGACCATCTCATCTGTCACCGCCAGCTCGAGGTTCATACGGGTTTTCAGTGCAGGACGCATACGACGCACATCTTCATCCTGAATGTGACGACGGTCTTCACGCAAGTGCAAGGTAATGCCCTCTGCCCCGGCCTGCTCACAGATCAATGCAGCATTGACTGGGTCTGGGTACGTTGTACCACGTGCTTGTCTTAATGTTGCGACATGGTCAATATTGACACCAAGTAATGCAGCCATAATCTTTTCCTAACTACGTTTGAGATTGAGAGTTTTGAATCCAGAGTTGCCGACTTTTTAATGGCCGATCACCCAATAAGGCCGTGATCACCTGTCGATACAGTTTCGTCAACAATTGTAACTGTTCCGGATTAAAATCCCCACCATTTTCATGATCTAGCATACTTAAAATCTGCTGACCTGACATGGTAGAGCGTAATGCTTTGGCCGATGGCATAAAACCGGCATTGAGCTGAAAATAATAGTGTTGTAACGGATCGATTTGTACCTGATGAGCATCTAGGGAAAAATCCAGACCATAACCGAGTTCTTCCAGCAAGATATGTTCAAATTGCCGCAAAATCTGTTTTAAGTATAAATTGGGATTAGATTGTTCTGATAATTGCTGCAATGCAGTTAATGTCTCTGCATATTTGGCAAAGGTTTGCGGCATTTCCACTTCTAGGGGGCACAAACGCAACAGGACTTCATTCAGATAAAAGCCTGAAAAAAAGGCATCGCCAAAAAAGAAAATCGGCTGATTGACAATTTCCAGTTTGGTAAAGTTTTTGAGTTCTGATTTTCCGGTGGCTTGCAAACTGATGGGCTGATATTGCGGCGGCGGTGTTTGCCGGAGAATGCCATCCATACGACCGTATTCCTGGGTAAATAAATGCACAATATGGCTGCGCTCACGGTACTTACGATGATGAATCAGATAACCATGCAGTACTTCGTTACGCATAAGCGGACACTTTAATCCTTATCTTTTTTTGATTTTTTATCATCGTCGTCATCTCCATCCGGGATGACTGCGCCCACAACAGCCGCAGTGCCTTTGACTGCGACTTTTGTGGTTTTATAAGCCACCTTGACAGGAACCGTGACCACTTTATGGATACAGCCTTGCAAGAATAAAACACATGCAAGCACTGCCAACACTTTCATCATCACGAAATTCCTTAAAGGGGCTTATTAATTTTATAACTTAGATATCGCTATAACCTAAGCTTTTCAATGCACGTTCATCATCAGACCAGCCGCCTTTGACTTTCACCCAAAGGGTCAGCATGATTTTCTGTTCGAACATTTTTTCCATGTCGAGACGTGCATCCATACCGATTTTTTTCAGCTTAACGCCTTTCTCACCAATCACAATGGCTTTTTGGCTTGGACGATCGACAAAAATCGTAGCATCAATATAGGTACAGGCCGGCTTCATACGACCAGTCTTTTCATTCATCACTGGCTGTTCAGTTTTGAATGATTCAATCTGCACGGTTAAATCATATGGCAGTTCTTCACCCAGCTGACGCATGATCTTTTCACGAATAATTTCAGAAGCCAGGAAACGCTCTGAACGGTCAGTTAGTTGATCCAGGGAGTACAATGGCGGCTGGAACGGCAGATACTTGGCAATCGTGTCACGTAAATGCTCAAGATTGGCACCACGAAGTGCAGAAACAGGTACGATTTCCGCAAAGTTCATCAGCTTTTCGCGCTCACGAATCAGTGGTAAAGCTTCGTTCTTGTTCTCAAAAGTATCTAATTTGTTGATCACCAGAATCACCGGCATTTCAGCATTTTTCAGCTTTTCCAGTACCAGATCATCATTCGGCGTCCACTTCTGTGCATCCACCACAAACAAAACCAGATTCACATCACGTAAAGCCGAATGGGCAGCACGGTTCATCATTTTATTGATGGCACGTACTTCCTTTTTATGCATCCCCGGCGTATCCACGAATACCGCCTGAGACTTTTCACGCGAATCAATCCCGACAATTTTATGCCGTGTAGTTTGCGGTTTACGTGAGGTAATTGAGAGTTTCTGACCCAAAATATGGTTCATTAAGGTAGATTTACCCACATTCGGGCGACCTACAATAGCGACAAAACCACTGCGATAATCCGACGGAATTTCGGTGCCTTGTGCGCTAAAAAATTGATTTACCAGGTCGTGACTGTCGCTTTGCGACTCGTGATCAGCATCAATGTGATCGGAATGAGTAGTCATTAAGACTTATGCTCCAAAAGTTTTAAAATATCTGCCGCAACGGCTTGTTCAGCAAAACGTCGGCTGGCGCCTTCACCCTGCATGGTCGGTAATCCCTCAATCTCACATTCCACTTTAAAATGCTGATTAGGGGCATCACCTTGAATATCTACAACCTCGTAAACTGGGAGAGGTTTCTTACGTGCTTGTAGATACTCTTGTAAACGTGATTTAGGGTCTTTAAGCTGATCGGTCGGCTCAATATGATCCAAATACGGTTCATACCATTTTAACACAATCGGCTCTAACACAGTGAGATCAGCGCAATCCACATAGATTGCGCCAATAATGGCTTCTACAGTATCTGCCAGTATAGACTCGCGATGATGACCGCCAGATTTCAATTCACCGGTACTGAGAATTAAACTCTGACTGAGTTTTAAATCATTGGCGATTTTCCCCAATGCTTCCTGTCGAACCAAGGTGGCACGCATACGCGTCAGCCGGCCTTCGTTTTCGCTTGGGTAGGCAGTGAAGAGATAATTCGCAATGATCATCCCTAAAAGAGAATCGCCTAGAAATTCTAGGCGTTCATAGTTTTGTTTATGACTGACTGAACGATGGGTCAGTGCCAGCTTGAGCAGTTCAGCTTGTTTAAACTGATAACCGATCCGTCTGGCAAGACGTTCATCATTGAGTTTTGACTGCGCTTTGATCAAAATTTTTCTCAAACTTCATCACTAAATCGATATTCATTATGAAATTTTTACGAATTTCATAATTCTTGTGTATCTGCAAACCATCGGTATGGATAACTTTGGCAATTTCATCAAACTTCAGATCGCGAATATTATTCATTGATAAACGCTGATCCATCTGCTGACGGAATTTTTCTGGTGTTATATTGGCTGGCGCACTTTTTAACAGCGCCTCAATTTCACCATCGACCATACGATCATCAAAGTAGGGTCCCCACACTGCAATCGCTACTTTGGCTAGAAATGCAAACCCCACGATTGCAAATAAAATCCCAATATACGAAGCACCTTGTTGATGTCTCATTTTTTATTTTCCTGATTGAAACAATTAATCGATTGTCCCGTTGCGACCAAACGATGGCAATTTAAAGCCAGGTTCTTTATGCATCCAGATATAGAATGCACGACCTGTTAAGTTTTCTTCCGGAACAAGTCCCCAGAAACGGCTGTCAGCACTCTGATCGCGATTATCCCCCATCGCAAAGTAATGACCTTCTGGCACCTTTACTTCCCAATATAAACCATTTTCACTTGAATATTTACCATTTTCCACAAAGTTAATATAAGGCGCCTGACGCGCGACATTGACCCCTTCCAGCTCACGCATGGTAAAGCTATGCTGACCTAAAGTTTCTTTATGATAAATGGCATTGGGTGTATCCAGACGATCTTTTTCACGGCTAAATTCCACTGGAACTTTCTCTACTTGTTCACCATTGATGCTCAACTGACCATGATCATAGACAATATGATCACCGGGTAAACCAATAATACGCTTGATATAACTGATGGTCGGTTGTGGTGGATAACGGAATACTGCCACATCACCACGCTCTGGACTGCCAGTATCAATAATTTTAGTGTTGACCATAGGCAGTTTCACCCCATAGTCAAATTTATTCACCAGAATAAAGTCCCCAGTTTCCAGGGTTGGCACCATTGAATCCGATGGAATATTAAACGGTTCAAACAAGAACGAACGCAGCACCAGTACAATCGTCAGTACTGGCCAAAAGTCATAAGCCCAGGTAATGATAAAATTTTCATTGCCCTTGCCGCGAGTTTGTCTTTGTTTCAGGACAAACTTGTCAAGCAACCACAGTGCGACAAAAAACAGCGTCGCAGGAACAAGAATCAAATTAAAATCAAAATCCATGGGCTTATATCCTTATTCTTCTAGCGTTCGACTTTTAACACAGCGAGGAACGCTTCTTGCGGGATTTCGACACTACCCACCTGCTTCATGCGTTTCTTACCTTCTTTCTGTTTAGACAGAAGTTTTTTCTTACGTGACACGTCACCACCATAACATTTGGCCAATACGTTTTTACGCATGGCTTTTACAGTAGAACGTGCAATGATTTGCGCACCAATTGCCGCCTGAATTGCGACATCAAACATTTGACGTGGAATCAGGTCTTTCATTTTTTCCACCAGCGCAATGCCACGATGACGCGCGTCATTACGGTGACAGATCATTGCCAGAGCATCGACTTTTTCCCCATTGATCAGCACATCCACTTTTACCAATGAAGAGCTTTCGAAACGGACAAAGTTATAGTCGAGGGATGCAAAACCACGTGAACAAGACTTCAATTTATCGAAGAAATCCATGACCACTTCTGCCATTGGAATTTCAAAAGTAATCGACACCTGATTGCCGAGGAATTTCATGTCTTTTTGTATGCCACGGCGCTCGATACACAAGGTCATGACATTACCCAGATATTCTTGCGGTACTAAAATATGACATTCGGCAATCGGTTCACGTAAATCTTCTACGGTTGAACCATCCGGCATTTTAGATGGGCTGTCGATATAAATCGTCTGGCCATTTTTCATCACTGCTTCGTAAATTACGGTGGGCGCAGAAGAAATCAGATCAAGATCATACTCGCGTTCTAAACGCTCTTGTACAATCTCCATGTGTAGCATGCCCAAGAAGCCACAGCGGAAACCAAAACCGAGTGCATCCGAACTTTCCGGTTCAAAGAACAAGGCCGAGTCATTAATTTGCAGTTTATGCAAAGCTTCACGAAACGGTTCAAAGTCACTGGCATCAATCGGGAATAAACCGGCATAAACCTGCGGTTTTACTTTTTTAAAGCCCGGTAGCGTTGCAACTTCAGGTGTGGTTGCCAAGGTAATGGTATCACCCACCGGCGCACCAAAAATGTCTTTAATACCGGCAATCACGAAGCCGACTTCGCCTGCTTCCAACATACCTGTTTCAGTATGTTTCGGGTTAAAGATCCCCACAGAAGTAATGATGTGCGTTTGACCTGTTGATTTCATCAACATCTTGTCGCCTTTACGCACACGACCCTGCTTTACACGTACCAGAGAAACTACCCCAAGGTAGTTGTCAAACCATGAATCTACAATCAGCGCTTGCAACGGCGCTTCGCGATCACCGACCGGTGCCGGAATCACATTCACCAGGGTTTCTAAAACATTTTCAATGCCCAGACCGGTTTTGGCTGAACATGTCGGCGCTTCTGTCGCTTCAATGCCGATGATTTCTTCAATCTCGTGAATCACACGCTCAGGCTCAGCTTGCGGCAAATCGATCTTGTTCAGTACAGGCAGTACTTCCAGACCTTGCTCAATCGCGGTATAGCAGTTGGCGACAGACTGTGCTTCCACACCTTGTGCGGCATCAACGACTAATAAAGCACCTTCACAGGCTGCGAGCGATCGCGACACTTCATACGAGAAGTCGACGTGTCCCGGCGTATCAATAAAGTTCAGCTGATAAACCTCACCATTTGGATGGGTATAGTTTAGCGTCACCGAAGTGGCTTTAATGGTAATCCCACGTTCGCGCTCAAGCTCCATAGAATCGAGGACTTGAGCCTGCATTTCACGATCTTGCAAACCACCACAGGTCTGAATAAAGCGATCTGCGAGGGTCGATTTACCGTGGTCAATATGCGCAATAATCGAGAAGTTACGAATGTTTTTAATATCAACAGATTTTTTAGCTTGCGCCATGGGTTACCTTGAGAAAAAACGCGCTATGTAATTTAAAAATATTACATAACAAAAGCCGAATAGAAATTGCGAAGGATTATAGCAGAATGGTGATCTAGAAAAAGAATTATATTTTTAGCTTTGTCCACTCTGCCAAAATACCTGTCCAGCGATCTCAAGCTCAATCACTGCAATGAAAATTTGAAAATCACACCATGTTTTTGCTAAACCTGATTGAAATATCTAACTCTGTGCCAAAGAAGTGAGCGCTTATTGATCTAGATACACTATTGAAAAATCATAAGGATTGATCTGATCAGAAAGAGGTTGATAGGCTTGGGTAAAGGTAGGCGACATGCGTTTAGGACGCCCAGTGGCCATTTCAATACAGGCCCACTGCGTACTACCTGTAAATAACAGGTTTTGATCCTGTGGTCGATAAAATGCATATTGGCGAAATGAATACAGTGCATTGATATCGTTCAACCAGGTTCGCAAAATAATTTCATCGCCCTCGAAAGCAGCCTTGCGATATTGCACCTGATGCTCAACTGCCACCATGGCATGTTTCAGTTCCACATATTCCTTTAACCCCAATCCCAATTTTTCAATATGGGCTGTGGCGACCTCCTGCATCCACTGTACATAGACCACATTATTGACATGGCCCAAGCCATCGATATGTTCAGCTTGCACCTTTAACGCAAGATCAAAAATAGCTGTCACTTTTCTCTTATCCTTTCCATTATTTTCAACTGAATAGAGTCTACCGAATTTATAGGCTGGGTAAATTGCAAATAATAAAAAACCGCCCATCAAAAGCGGTTTTTTATATTTAAAAATCTGAATAGAATTAGATACGCATTCCGACAATCGCACGCTGCCCTTGGCGCATGAGCGTAACGCGTGCCACATTGCCCTTCTTCAACTCAGAAACTTCTTGTACAAATTGCTCTGCGTTCAATACTGCCTTGTTATTAATATGCGTCACCACATCGTTTGGCATGATACGCGCCTGTGCGGCAATGCCACCTGAACGAACATCCTGAATCATGACCCCGCCTTTGATCTCCAGTCGATCCTTTTCTAGCGAACTTAAATCACGAATAGCCACACCAATTACAGGTCCTTTGCTCGGCTGCGCCTGTGCTCCGGCTTTTGCAGGGGTATCATCCGGTGCGGTACTTAAGGTTGCTGAAATATTACGGCGCTTATCATCACGTAAAACCTCCAGCTGTACCTGTTGCTGAGGTGCAGTACGGTTGAGATAGTTTAATAATTCACTGGTGCGTGAAATCGCAGTGCCGTTATATTTTAAAATCACGTCACTGACACGTAGACCGGCACGTGCGGCGGGTGAATTTGGTGCAACCTGAGTAATTAAGGAGCCTTCAGGCTTAGAAAGGTTGTAAGACTCTGCCAGATTACGGTCGATATCCTGCAAGCTGACCCCCAGATAAGAACGGGTCACTTTACCATTCTTTTTCAGCTGCTCTGCCACTTCCATGGCCACATCAATCGGAATTGAGAAGGATAGCCCCATATAACCGCCGGTTCCACTGAAGATCCGCGAGTTCACCCCGACTACTTCACCATGCTGGTTAAATAAAGGCCCACCAGAGTTACCCGGGTTGAGGGCCACGTCTGTCTGGATAAAAGGCACTGCTGTTTCACCCATCATGTTGCGCATTTTGGCACTGACGATTCCGGCAGAGGCCGAATAATCAAAACCAAATGGCGAACCAATCGCGAGCACAGGCTCACCGACACGTAAGCGGCCTACATCCCCGGTACGCAATTCTGGAAAATTCGAACCTGTGACCTTAAGTAAAGCTACGTCGGTACGTGCATCACTTCCCACCACAGTAGCATCAATTTCACGGCGATCATTCAGGGTAATGGTGACTTTAGATGCATCCTCAACCACATGATGGTTGGTCAGCAGATAGCCATCTTTACTGATAAAAAATGCACTGCCATAGCCGGTTTTTTCCTGTGGCATGCGCTGCTGCGGGATAATCACCTGATTGCCAAAGAAGCGACGCAGAATTTCCGGAACTTGTTGTTGTAAGAGTTCTTCTTCGCTCATTTTTTTAACGACATTGACACTGACCACGGCAGGACTGACCTGCTCGACCAGATTTGAAAAATCAACCGGTGTGACAGCCTGCAACTGTGCAGCACTCATGGTCAGGGTCGCTGCAAATAATCCTTTTTTTAAGTCTAGAATTTTCATATAAATTATTCACTCAAATTGTTGATAAATTTATGTAAATAGGTTTTATCACAAACATTGTAAAGTTTAAGTAATAATATGTTTCAATGCTTCACGCTGGACAATATCTCATCATTAAAACACTAAGTTAAGGCTTTGATTAATTTTTTTCATTAATAAATGAGCATTTCAACGCTTGCCTTTTGCACAAAAAAGCGCTGTTATTACCAAACTTTTTTTAAAATTAGCTGATGGACATGTCTAATTCATCCCTTACCCATCAATTTGACGTCATTATTGTGGGCAGTGGCGGTGCCGGTTTAAGTTTAGCCTTATCGCTCCCGGACCATTTTAATATTGCAGTTTTAGCGAAATCCACCCTGACAGATGCCAGCACCTTTTATGCGCAAGGCGGTGTTGCTGCAGTACTCGATAAAATGGATTCGATTGAACAGCATATTGATGACACCATGATTGCAGGTGCACAGCTATGTGAAATGGACGCAGTCAAACAGACGGTAGAAGGGGGCAAACCATCAGTTGACTTTCTGCTAAAACACGGTGTGCAATTTACCCTGGATGAACAGGAACAGTTGCATCTCACCCGTGAAGGCGGCCATTCACAGCGCCGGATTATTCATGCTGCCGATGCCACAGGTCGTGCAATTTCGACTACTTTGGTACAACGCGCCCAAGAAAAATCAAATATCACTATTTTTGAAAATTATATTGCGATTGATCTGATCTGTTCACATAAACTTGGCCTAGACGGTGAAAACCGCGCGCTAGGTTTATATGTGCTGGATGAAAAAAATGAAAAAGTACATACTTTTTTAGCGCCCTTTACCGCCCTTGCCTGTGGCGGTGCCATGAAAGCCTATCTTTATACATCAAATCCGGATATTGCCACAGGTGACGGCATTGCCATGGCCTATCGTGCCGGCTGCCGGGTGGCTAACATGGAATTTAACCAGTTCCATCCGACCTGTCTCTATCATCCACAAGCGCGCTCCTTCCTCATCACTGAAGCAATGCGCGGCGAAGGGGCTTATCTGCGTCTGCCCGATGGCGAACGCTTTATGCTGCGTTTTGACGAGCGCGCCGAACTTGCACCACGCGATATTGTCGCACGCGCAATCGACTATGAAATTAAGCGCTTGGGTATTCGGCATGTCTGGCTGGATATTACCCATAAGGATGAAAGCTTTGTTAGAGAACATTTTCCTACGCTTTATGCCCGCCTGCTGGAACTGGGTATTGATATCACCAAAGATATGATTCCAGTGGTACCTGCAGCCCATTACACCTGTGGTGGCGTTGTGGTCGATGAACATAGCCAGACTGATATCGCAGGTCTATATGCAATTGGGGAAACCTCTTATACTGGTCTGCACGGTGCTAACCGAATGGCCAGTAACTCACTTTTAGAATGCTTTGTGTATGGCATGAGTGCAGCCAAGCATATCGAATCTCATTTCAATGCTGACTATGCCTTTCCGCCCGTACCCATCTGGGATGACTCACAGGTAACCAATCCGGATGAAGATGTGGTGATTCTGCAAAACTGGGATGAGCTACGTCAGACCATGTGGAACTATGTCGGTATTGTGCGCAGCACCAAACGTCTGGAACGTGCCTTGCATCGTATTGAAATGCTGAAAAAAGAAATCACCGAGTATTACCAAGATTATCAGGTCAGCAAAAACCTGATCGAGCTTCGCAATCTGGTGCTGGTCTCAGAAATGATTGTGCGCTGTGCCATGCAGCGTAAAGAATCTCGTGGCCTGCATTTCACGCTGGACTATCCGGAATTATTGCCTGAATTACGCAAGACCATTCTAAATCCGGTGAATTTTGAAGTAGAAACACCCTTGGTCAATATTTAGATTATTGGGGAGATATGATTTTTAAATCATATCTCCCTGTCTTTTAGCGCTCACCTACTTAATTAAGCTTAGGCTATTTATATCACTGAACTTCTATTCTTCAGGTGTTTAGTGTTGAGGTGGAATGGCATAAGTCGCAGTAACATGCGCCACTGGCTCATCAAGGTCTACTGAATAAATCCAGACTTCCCCGACAATCAGAACTTTACCGACTTTAATAAGCTTGCACTCTCCTCGCAAATCCGTGCCACCTGAAGGTTTACGGAGAAAATTGATATTCAGATTGGTGGTGACAGCCAAACCCACCAGGCCAATTTCGCCCAGAATAGCGACATATAAGGCAAGATCGGCCAAGGTCATCATGGTTGGGCCAGAAACAGTACCACCCGGACGCAACTCTTGTGCGCTAACCTGATACAGCAAAGTTGCGCCGCGTGGAACAACGGCTTCGATCCTACATTTTTCTAGGCTTTGTGGAAATTCTTGTTGTAAAAATTGTTGGATTTCGGTTTTGGTCGTTTTCATCTTATTAAAAAAATCTTCTATATTGCCTTCAATATAGAAGATTTTTCACACATTTACCTAGTGAAAATTAAAATAAACAGGATTTCAATTTAAACCAGACTTCAAATAACTTAAAGCCTGCTCGAATACCTGCTCCGGTGTACGGGTTGCATCCAGACGTTTGATCCGTTCCGGATGACGCTGCCACAACGTTTCATAGCCGGCTCTTACTTTCTCAAAGAAAGTGACTTTCTCTTGTTCAAAGCGATCCAGTGCGCCACGCGCGCGTGCCCGGTTCATTCCCAGTTCAATCGGTGCTTCTAACCAGAAGGTGATGTCCGGCATACGTGCCACAAAGTGATCATTTAATAACTGCAGCTTTGTTTCACTGAGTCCACGACCTGCACATTGATAGGCAAAGCTGGCATCAGTAAAACGGTCACAGAGTACAATTTTTCCGGCTGCTAAGGCTGGTAGAATGACTTGTGCCAAATGCTGGGCACGCGCCGCATACATCAATAGTAATTCGGTATCATGCGCCATCGCTTCTTCATGATTCACAGCCAGAAGTAGTGCTCGGATCTGCTCGGCCATCGGCGTACCACCCGGCTCGCGCGTAAGCATCACATCTTTGCCTTGCGCCATAAAATCGTCATAGATCGAACGAATGAGTGTGGTTTTACCTACACCTTCTGTGCCTTCAAAGCTAATAAACATACTCATTCCTTATTCTTCGAGCGTAAAATGGTCAGATACTCCTGCACTGCTTTATTGTGATCATTCAGATTGGTCGTAAACGTATGTCCGCCATTGCCCGTGGCGACAAAATAAAGGTTGTCAGAATTATCCGGATGCATGGCTGCTTCAATGGCTTTCTTACTTGGCAGTGCAATTGGCGTTGGCGGCAAACCAGACATGGTATAGGTGTTATACGGCGTCGGCGTACGTAAATCCTTGCGGGTAATATTGCCATTATAGGCATCGCCCATTCCATAAATCACGGTAGGATCGGTCTGTAAACGCATGCCAATTTTTAAACGGCGCACGAACACTCCAGAAACCTGTTCTAGCTCACTATCCACACTGGTTTCTTTTTCAATGATCGACGCCATGATCAGCGCTTCATATTTATTCTGATAGGGCAGATCAGTCACGCGTTTTTCCCAGGCCTGATCCAGTGCCTTCATCTGGCGCTGATACAGATTGGTTAAAATTTTACGGTCAGTTTCACCTTTAGCAAAGAAGTATGTATCCGGTGCAAACAGACCTTCAGGATGTGAAAATGGAATATTGAGCTCTTTAAGGAGTTGTGCCGTTGGCAAATGTGACACTTCTTTGGTCACCAGATCATCTTTCTTCAAAGCATCAATCAGCTGTTTGAATGTGGTTCCTTCAATCACCAAAATCCGGTTCATCTGGGCATTTTCAGCATTGGAGATCATATCCAGAACCTGACGAATGCTCATGCCCTGGCGCACTTCATATACGCCAGCTTTCATGGTGTCATGAATCAGGATGCGCTGATAAAGCTTGAGAATAATCGGGAAACTGACCTGTTTTCCTTTGGCCAGACGGTCAATAAAACCAGAATAGGTTTCCCCTGACCCAATCGCCAGCAGCTGTTTTTGTCCGTCTACAGGATAGTCTTTCCACAAACTGCTTTTTAAGACCAGTGCCAAAATCAAGGCAAGTCCAATCAGGACGAAGGCAATTCCTTTGAAAAGTGACGAAAATTTGGCTGTATTGTTCTTTTTGGCTTTAGACTTGGAAGCTGACATATTAAGACATCTGATTTAATCGAAGACGGTTAAAAAGTTCAATACAAGCATCGCCATCCAGAGATCGCTGCTCAAATTGAGTGACAATTTTCATCGGGTTTAGCGCATTACAAAAAAACAGACTCTGAATATGGGCTATTTCCTCCATATCGATGTAACGTTGCTGACAGGCAATTCCCTGATCTTGCATCCGTTGTAGAATTTCTGCACGCATCACCCCAAAGACGCCATTATAACGAAGTTCCGGCGTAATCCATGTATTGTTTATACAAATGAAACAATTACTGCTCACCCCTTCGACAACCCCGCCCTGTACATCTGTCACCAGTGCCTCAGACCAACCGCGCTGATCCGCCTCCTGCTTGAGCAAAACCTGCTCCAGGCGATTCAAGGTTTTTAGTCCGACCAGACCCGGCATGGTCAATCCCAGTGCCTGCTGTAATACCCCACTTTGGATCTGTTCATACTTTAAATCATGTAGGGCTTGAGGATAATAAAATAGCCACAGATCCGCCGGATGCTCTGGCAAACTATAGCCCCGCTCGCCGACTCCACGACTCAGCACGATCTTTAATGTTCCATTCAGCTGACTTTCTGATTCACGTAAAAGTTCTAAACTTTCTGCAATCAGAGCTAAATCAGCATGCAAACTTAATTTTTGATTACTGAGCTGCAAACGTGCCAGATGACGATCATATAATTCCACCCGGTCCTGTCGAATCCGGGCCGTGCTAAAACAGCCATCACCATAATGAAAGGCCCGATCGAGTACTTCTATCTCACTGACATGTTTCGCATTTTTCAAACAGAGCATATTTTATTGCCTCTCAAATCAACAATTGAGTACTGAGAGATAAGCTCCATCGATTTATCTCTTTTACTCACATCAAATGCATTTTTAATTATTTTTTATGCAAAATATCTCCAGCTATTCTTGCCTTGTCCAACAAAAGCTAAAAAATTGAGGCAAAAATGAATATTGGTAAATTAAAAATTGGGGTATTGGCTGCACTGGTTTCGGCCACTGCCTTCAGTGTGTCTGCAAAAGATTTCCTGAACGTGTCTTATGACCCAACCCGCGAATTATATGACAATTTTAATAAGGAATTCAGCGCATACTGGAAAAAAACCACGGGTCAGGACGTGAACTATAAACAGTCGCATGGCGGTTCAGGTAAACAGGCCCGTGCTGTGATTGATGGTCTGGATGCAGACGTCGTGACCCTCGCGCTGGCGGCCGACATTGATGAAATTGCAGCGAGAGGTCTGCTGCCTAAAGACTGGCAGAAAAAATTCCCGCAAAACTCGCCCCCCTATACCTCCACCATCGTCTTTCTGGTCAAAAAAGGCAATCCAAAAGGGATTAAAGATTGGGGAGATCTGGTGAAACCTGGAGTAGAGATCATTACGCCAAACCCGAAAACTTCTGGCGGTGCACGCTGGAACTATCTGGCGGCATGGGCATGGGCCAAACATCAACCTGGTGGCAATGACAGCAAAGCACAAGTTTTGTGCGTCAAATTTATAAACAGACCAAAGTGCTGGACTCAGGCGCACGTGGAGCCACCACCACTTTTGCTGAGCGCGGGATCGGTGATGTATTACTGGCTTGGGAAAATGAAGCCCATCTCGCTACTCGTGAACAGCCGGGTAAATTTGAAATCATCACGCCAAGTCTGTCAATTTTGGCCGAGCCACCGGTGGCAATTGTAGAGAAAAACGCCAAGAAAGATGGCAATGAAAACCTGGCCAAAGCTTATTTGAATTATCTGTATTCTCCTGCGGGGCAAACTGTGGCTGCGAAGAATTTCTATCGTCCACGTAATAGCGAAGTATTAAAGAAATATAGCAGCGTATTTAAACCTTTAAAGTTAGTCACCATCGACAAAGAATTTGGTGGCTGGACCAAGGTACAAAAAGCACATTTCGATAATGGCGGGATCTTTGATCAAATTGTAAAGGCAAATCATACGAAATAATGAGGCAGTCCAGCAGAAACAATGGCCTTTATTGATAAGGCCATTTTCATTTCAATAACTTCAGCTCTGTCTTATCTTTTTTTTTCATATAAAATTCGTTTTTATTTATTTTTTACGCATAAAGAATAGGTTTATTCTGCAGCTATGTTACAAAACGTGTAAGAAATTGAGGTTTCTAATGAGTATTTCAAAAATAATAAAACTTGGGGTTCTGGCTGCTGTGATTTCGGCAACCTCATTGGGTGCTTCAGCACGTGATTTTCTGAATGTTTCCTACGATCCGACACGTGAATTGTATGAAGATGTCAACAAGAGTTTTGGCAAATATTGGGAAAGCCGTACGGGTCAAAAAATTAACTTCAAGCAATCCCATGGTGGTTCTGGTAAACAGGCCCGCTCTGTTATTGATGGCTTGAATGCAGATGTGGTGACTTTGGCCCTCGCAGCCGATATTGATGTGCTTGCAGAAAAAGCCAAATTATTGCCAACAGACTGGCAAAAGAAACTGCCACAAAACTCGACACCGTATACCTCAACAATCGTATTTTTGGTGCGTAAAGGCAACCCCAAAGGGATTAAAGACTGGGGCGATCTGGTGAAACCGGGTGTCGGCATTATTACCCCGAATCCGAAAACATCAGGTGGCGCGCGCTGGAACTATCTGGCGGCATGGGCATGGGCCAAACATCAGGCCGGTGGCAATGACATGACTGCACAAGAATTTGTTCGCCAAATTTATAAAAACACCAAAGTCCTGGATTCAGGTGCGCGTGGTGCAACTACCACCTTTGCCGAGCGCGGGATCGGTGATGTCTTGCTGGCCTGGGAAAATGAAGCGTACTTAGCGATTCGTGAGCAACCAGGTAAGTTTGAAATTATCACGCCAAGTCTGTCTATTCTGGCTGAACCGCCAGTGGCGATTGTAGAAAAAAATGCAGCGAGAAAAGGCAATAAGCATCTGGCTCAAGGTTATTTAAACTTCCTGTACTCACCACTGGGGCAAGATCTGGCAGGCAAACATTATTATCGCCCACGCAGTGAAGTAGCTTTAAAGAAATATAATCATGTGTTCAAACCACTCAAACTGGTAACGATTGATCAGGAATTTGGCGGCTGGGCAAAAGTGCAAAAAGCGCATTTTGAGAATGGCGGTATTTTCGACCAGATTGTGAAGGCAAACAGCGCGAAGTAATTCGCAGCTGATCTGACAGGAGCATCGACATGATACATACGCTTATTGTTCCAGGTGTAGGTGGTAGCGAATACAATCACTGGCAAACATGCTTACAACATCAGCTCAGTCGATGCTCTCGTGTGCAACAAAAAGATTGGAATCATCCCGTTTTGCAGGAATGGATCACTGAATTTGTCAAAGCCCTGCAAGATATTCAAGATGATGTACAGATTGTAGCGCACAGCTTTGGCTGTTTAACCTCGGTCGCAGCACTGGCACAACATCCAGAATTGACTGCTAAAGTTAAAAAGCTGATTCTGGTCGCGCCGGCCAATCCGGCACGTTTTGGGGAAAATGGTTTTGTTCGTAACAGCCAGACCGATTACAGCCATTATTTTCAGCAAGTGCAGATTCAGGTTCCGGCCACGTTATTAATCAGTGAAAATGATCCCTGGTTAAGCTATGCAGACGCCCAGTTTCTGGCCAAAGCCTGGAAACTCAAACCGATTAATCTCGGACA
Source organism: Acinetobacter sp. YH01006 (assembly GCF_013420445.1). Lineage (NCBI taxonomy): Bacteria > Pseudomonadati > Pseudomonadota > Gammaproteobacteria > Moraxellales > Moraxellaceae > Acinetobacter > Acinetobacter sp. YH01006. The sequence goes on from NZ_VOYB01000002.1 coordinate 295,980, forward strand.
GGTGGGGCATGTCAATGTCGCTTCAGGATTTGGCCCTTTTCCTGAACTTGCCCAGTATTTGATTTCAGAAAAGACTATGCAACATATCAGCAATACTGATGACAGCAAGTATTATTTCAAATTTGCATTTTAGTCGTTGCAAATTATGCTTGTGTCCAATTTCTTTTTTTAATTTTCGCTGGTTAGTTTTAACCAGCTTTCTCTCTTTTGAGGAGTCATCATGTCGCAGCGATCCCGAGTGCTGCCAGGATTTGGTCTTTCTCTAGGCTTTACCCTAGCGTATTTATCATTAATCGTTTTAATCCCGCTGTCTGCTGTTTTTATTAAATCACTGGGCATTGGCTGGGAAGGCTTGTGGGAAATCCTGAGCTCTGAACGTATTCAAAAATCACTACAACTCAGTTTCAGTGCAGCCATTATTGCTGCGCTGGTGAATGTGGTGTTTGGCCTGTTATTGGCCTGGTGTCTGGTACGTTATAGCTTCCCGGGCAAACGTATTGTCGATGCCTTGGTCGATTTGCCTTTTGCCCTGCCAACAGCGGTGGCCGGTATTGCCTTGACCTCTTTATATGCGCCGACTGGCTGGATTGGTCAGTATCTTGAACCGATTGGTATTCAGGTTGCTTATACCCCGATTGGTATTACGCTGGCTCTAATCTTTATTGGCCTGCCTTTTGTGGTTCGTACCGTACAGCCGGTACTCAGTGATCTGGAAACCGAACTGGAAGAAGCTGCATCTGCACTCGGGGCAAATCGCTTGCAAATTGTGACCAAGGTCATTTTCCCGATTTTACTTCCTGCGCTTATCACTGGCTTTGCGTTAGCTTTCGCTCGCGGTGTTGGTGAATATGGTTCGGTGATCTTCATTGCCGGGAATCAGCCCTTTGAAACAGAAATTGCCCCACTGATGATTATTTCTCGTTTAGAAGAATATGATTATGCCGGTGCAACCACAATTGCGGTGGTGATGTTGCTGATTTCATTTGTCCTGCTGTTCCTGATTAACTTACTGCAAGCTTGGGCCAGCCGCCGTACCGGGAGAACTGCACGATGAGTTTGAATACCAACAGCAATGCACTGGCTGAAAAACTGCAATCCCGTGATGCAACCCGTGAGCCAACCTGGGTACGTTATATCCTGATCACTATTGCACTGATTTTTTTCTTGAGCTGCCTGATCCTGCCTTTGATTCTGGTTTTTGTGGAAGCCTTTAAACAGGGAATTGGTGTCTATACACAGGCATTGGTGCATCCGGATACTTTATCTGCGGTCAAACTTACACTTTTGACTGCTGCAATCGCCGTACCGCTGAACGTGGTATTTGGTGTAGCTGCAGCATGGTCAGTGGCGAAGTTTAACTTTCGGGGTAAATCCTTCCTGACCACCTTGATTGATATGCCATTTTCGGTCTCTCCCGTGATTGCCGGTTTAATGCTGGTACTGATTTTCGGTACGCAAGGCTGGATGGGGTCCTGGCTAATGGACAATGACATCAAGATCCTTTATGCAGTGCCTGCCATTGTCCTGGCGACCATCTTTATTACTGTACCTTTCGTGGCTCGTGAGTTAATTCCATTAATGGAAGCACAAGGCACGGAAGAAGAAGAAGCTGCGATTGTGCTCGGTGCATCTGGCTGGCAAACTTTCTGGAAAGTGACCCTGCCAAATATCAAATGGGGTCTGATTTACGGCGTGATTCTGTGTAATGCACGGGCCATGGGTGAGTTTGGTGCAGTATCGGTTGTATCCGGTCATATCCGCGGTGAAACCAATACTTTACCGCTACACGTCGAAATTCTTTATAACGAATATACCTTTAGTGCTGCGTTTGCCGTGTCTTCGCTTCTGGCTCTCCTCGCAATTGTCACCCTGATTTTAAAAACATGGGTGGAACTGCGCCAGGAAAAACAGGACAAACGTAATCAAGATTCTACAGTTTCTTAAGGAATGCCAACATGAGTATTCAAGTACAAAATATTGAAAAACACTTTGGTGCATTCCATGCACTTAAAAATATCTCGCTGGATTTTCCAGATGGTCAACTGGTGGCCCTGCTCGGCCCATCAGGTTGCGGAAAAACCACGCTGCTACGGATTATTGCAGGTCTAGAATCTGCAGATGGCGGTCAGGTCATTCTGGAAGGTCAGGATGCGACCAATGTTCATGTACGTGAACGTGAAGTCGGCTTCGTGTTTCAACATTATGCCCTGTTTCGTCATATGACGGTATTTGACAATATTGCTTTTGGTCTGCGTGTTCGCCCACGTAAAACCCGTCCATCTGAAGCGGAAATTAAAAAACGTGTTACGCGTTTACTTGATTTGGTTCAGCTGGGTTTTCTGGCTGACCGTTACCCTGCTCAGCTTTCAGGTGGCCAGCGTCAGCGTATTGCATTGGCACGTGCCTTAGCCGTTGAACCGCGTGTGCTGTTGCTAGATGAACCTTTCGGTGCACTGGATGCCAAAGTCCGTAAGGAATTACGTCGCTGGTTACGTACCTTGCATGATGAGTTGCACATCACCTCGATCTTTGTGACCCACGATCAGGAAGAAGCGCTGGAAGTGGCCGATCAGATTGTGGTGATGAACAAAGGTAATGTCGAACAGATCGGTTCGCCACGTGAGGTCTATGAAACGCCGGCAACCCCATTTGTGTTTGATTTCTTGGGTCAAGCCAATCGTTTTGAAGGCCAGAACAACGGCGGCATTATTCAGCTCGGGCAAGATCGCATTCACTTTGATGGCGCAAAAAATGCTGCTCAAGGTGAAGTGATTTTATTCGCACGTCCTGATGAGCTGCGCATTCATGCACAGCCACAAGACAATGCCATTCAGGCCACCTTCATACGTGAATTATGGATTGCGGGTAAAGTCGTTGCAGAACTGAATGACCGTCAGGGTAACTTGATTGAAATTTTACTGACACCTGATGAAGCAAGAGCACACCAATTCCGCCCCAATCAAACCGTGTGGTTAAGTGCGGTGAACTTGCATTTATTTGAAAATCAGGTCGCTTAAGACCAAAAGATGGGGCTTCGAAATGCCCCATCCTCTTCTAGGGTAAAGAGAATTATGAATTTCCAACAATTAAGAATTATACGAGAAACGGTTAGACAGAACTTTAATTTAACTGAAGCCTCAGCTGCACTTTATACTTCGCAGTCTGGAGTAAGTAAGCATATTAAAGATCTGGAAGATGAGCTTGGCGTACAGCTGTTTATCCGTAAGGGTAAGCGTCTACTGGGTTTAACCGAGCCGGGTCAGGCACTATTAGGAATTGTAGAACGCATGCTGGTCGATGCCGATAATATTAAGCGTCTGGCTGATGATTTTAATAAAGTTGATGAAGGTACCTTGACCATTGCCACCACGCATACCCAGGCGCGCTATGTGCTACCGCCGATTGTCAGCCAATTTAAAAAAGAATTTCCTAAAGTACATTTGATTCTGCAACAGGCCAGCCCGGTAGAAATCACGGAAATGCTGCTGCAAGGTCAAGCCGATATCGGTATTGCAACCGAAGCACTGACGACTGAAGACAATCTGGCCAGCGTACCTTATTATAACTGGCAACATAGTATTATTACGCCGCAAAATCATCCACTTGCAACTAAAGATCAGATCCGGATCGAAGATCTGGCCCATTACCCGATTATTACCTATCATGGTGGTTTTACCGGTCGCTCCAAGATTGATACCGCCTTTGAAGAAGCCGGCTTTGATGTCGATATCGTCATGTCCGCACTCGATGCCGATGTGATTAAAACCTATGTGGAAATGAATATGGGCGTCGGCATTGTCAACGATGTCGCTTATGACCCGGAGCGTGATTACCGTTTAAAGCAGATTAAAACGGATATTTTTGGCATGAATACCACCTGGATTGCGGTACGTAAAGGACATTTACTACGTGGTTATGGCTACGAGTTTATTTCCCTGTGCTCGCCGGATGCCGATATTAAAGCGCTTAAAAAAGTCGCCTATCCAGACGAATAAAAATATATAAGTTTTCAGTCAAAGAGGCCAGCGAGCCTCTTTATTATTTTCAAGTGGATAATCTGTATAAATATCAAGCATAATCACATTAATAATAAATTGAATTATACCAATATGATCGACAGCAAATTTGCTCTTTTCTGTATGGGCTGCGCTTTTTCTGGGTCAGGTTATAGCGCTGCTTTTGAACAGTCCAATCAAAGTATTCAGTCTTTTTTTGAAAAAAATCATTATGCTGAAATTTCATTGGCTTGGGTTCGCCCTGATATTAGCGGTCAGGTACAGCATACCGAGCAGCTGCAACAACTGGGTATTACTGACTTTTCTACGGGCCAACTTGCCAGTACGCAATTTATCTCTAATGTTGCCTTAAAATTACAGCTTCACCCTCAACTATCATGGGGACTGATTTATGATCAGCCTTATCATGTAGATGTGGCTTATAGTTATAATCCTGTTTTTGCAGGTGAAGCGCTTTCTGTTGAAGCCGCGACTATCCAGTTTGATAGCCACAATCTCACATCATTAATCGGCTTCCAACCGGATAATCACTGGAATTTTTATACAGGGCTAAGTTATCAAAGTCTGGAAGGAAGCTTATATTTATCCGGGCAAACCTTTTATATATTTAATGGTTATCGGGCTACATTTGAACAAGATCCCGCTTGGGGCTGGCTTGCAGGATTCAGTTATCAACTACCCGAATATTTTTTTAGAACTGCGCTGACTTACCGTTCAGCCATTGCTCACCATCATAAAACTGCTGAATCGATTGTCGTAGGCACCAATCCCTCCCCCTATACCCAGATTCAAACCCCTCAATCCATCCATCTGGATTTTCAAACAGGATTGCCTTATCAAAAGGCCTTTTATGGCACATTACGCTGGTTAAACTGGCAAAATTTTGTCATTCAGCCGCCTAAATTCGGTGCAGTGATTGACTATGCGGCCTTAGAATTTCCAGAATTAAAATCATTCAGGATGATTGATTATCGGGAGGATCAATGGTCTGGCAAAATCGGACTTGCCCATCAATGGCCTTCTTTTGGCATAAATTCTATCGAACTTTTATGGGATTCTGGTACAGGAAATCCGGCTTCGACATTAAATCCGAGTGATGGCTATTGGGGCATCGGACTAGGTCATCTTTATAAGATTCAAGAAACCTGGGATATTGCCACAGGATTCTATTATTTAAAATTTCAAAAACCTAAGGTCTCAACATTTGAGTTACTTACGCCACAGATTGCAGGTTTATCCGCAGTTTCTGATAACAGTGCTTTGATCCTAGGTTTTAAACTGGGCTATCACTTTTAAAATTATTTTAAAAAACAAAAAACGAGCCGAAGCTCGTTTTTTTTATGAAGTTAAATCTTAGAAGCGGAAGCTTACACCGAGTTTAGCCACTGGTAGCCATTCGTATTTACTATCATTACGTACTTCGTCGATGTGCTCGGCAACTAAGGCAGCATCAGCTACTGTACCACCATAATAATTTACATTAGTTACTGATGGATTACCTGCATAATAAGCACCTAATTCACCAAATACTCCCCAACGATTAGTAATCGCTGGTGAAAAACCAATCCCCAAGTAGGGAGCGATTTTATTACTATAATCTAAATCATAACCTAAGCGTTCTAAACCAGTAGCTTCACCATTAATTTCGATAGTTCCACCGTCATTTCTAGCCAATAAACCATATTGTTGATCAAGATAGCCCACACCTGCTGCTACGTAGAACCAGTTCGCCCAAGGACGAATCTCTGCATTTAAGTAAGTTAGGTTATTATCCATATCGACATCGTAGTTAACATCATCTACTTCAATATCATCAGACCAAGAGATATCACCGCCGTTATAACCTAAAGTTACACCTACATATGGGTTAGCACTCCAGGAAATTGCACCACCATAACCGGTAGTACCGACTTCAGCACGAACAGAAGCTGGTTTAAAGAAAGAGAATTCAGCAACGCCTTCATCTGTTACGATTGTTTCATCAGCAGCCATAGCAGAGCCAGCTGCTGCAGCCAAAATGGAAACTGCTAAAATTTTATGTAAAGACTTCATTATTTCTCTCCTCAAAAGAACTTATTTTGATCATTAGTTATTCGTGATGGGTTCAATATAAAGGACTTAAAAAATATTTTTTATTCATGTTTTGCTGATCTTTTGTTATTTTTTGATACAAATTAGTTTTTCTTGTTGATAACTTGGCTTTTTCTAACACTTCTACTACATTTTAAAATAATGAAAAATAACACTTATCACGTTCATTATTTCAAACTTCCCACACTTTTGGCTATTTTTCATCTATTTTCAGTCTGCTCAACTATTTTTAATGCAATATAGTGTAAAATCTAGAAAATTTTTTCTGGAAGGAAGATCATGTCGCAGCTTTCAACAATCATTGAAAAAGCGTTTGAAGATCGTGCGAATTTCACAGCTGCAGATTGCCCTGATGAAATCCGTCAAGCAGTTGAGGACGTAATTGCTGGTCTAGACAATGGTACTTTACGTGTTGCTGAAAAAATCGATGGTGAATGGATTGTTCATCAATGGATTAAGAAAGCGGTATTGTTATCATTTAAATTAAACGACAACAAACCAATGCAAGCTTGTGATCTTCGTTTCTATGACAAAGTAGATACTAAATTCTCAGACTGGACTGAAGAACAATTCAAAGCGGCTGGCGTACGTGTAGTCCCTCCCGCGGTGGCGCGTAAAGGTTCATTCCAGGCCAAAGGCGTGATCTTGATGCCTTCTTATGTCAACATCGGTGCCTATGTAGATGAAGGTACGATGGTGGACACATGGGCAACTGTGGGTTCATGTGCACAGATTGGTAAAAATGTTCACTTGTCTGGTGGTGTTGGTATTGGTGGTGTACTTGAACCACTTCAGGCCAACCCGACTATTATTGAAGATAACTGCTTTATCGGTGCACGTTCTGAAATCGTTGAAGGCGTGATCGTTGAAGAAGGTTCTGTAATTTCAATGGGCGTATTCATTGGTCAATCGACCAAGATTTATGACCGTGCCACTGGTGAAATTCACTATGGTCGCGTACCAGCAGGTTCAGTCGTTGTTGCAGGTAGTCTGCCTTCTAAATGTGGTACTTACAGCCTTTATGCTGCGATTATCGTGAAAAAAGTAGATGCGCAAACTCGTTCTAAAACCAGCCTGAACGATCTATTACGCGAAGACTAATATGTCTTAACTTAGAGGGCACATTGGTGTTCCTCGGAGCTTCAAGCGCTCCCCGTCTCTACGATCAGTCATGATCGTAGGGATTTTTATTTTTATACCCGGTTATTTATTTCTCAGTGGTTAGTTTTGTTATGAATACGCTTCGTTCTTCCGCAATTCCAGTTTCTGATCCGTCTGCGGGTTTACGCATTACGGAGATCTTCTATTCATTACAAGGTGAAGCCAATGCTGCGGGCTTGCCAACGGTTTTTATCCGCTTAACCGGCTGCCCGTTACGCTGTACATACTGTGACACCACCTATTCATTTGAAGGTGGTCAGCGTCAGTCTCTGGATGAAATTATTCAGACCACGCTCGATTTTAAAACACCCTATGTCTGTGTGACCGGTGGTGAACCACTGGCTCAACCGAATGCCCTGCCTTTAATGCAGCGCCTTGCTGATTTAGGTTGTGAGGTTTCTTTAGAGACCAGTGGTGCTTTAGATGTTGCTAAAGTAGACTCGCGCGTTTCCAAAGTTCTAGATTTAAAAACCCCAACTTCAGGTGAAGTTGCACGAAATTTGTTATCCAATCTGGATCATTTAACGCCACATGATCAAATCAAGTTTGTGATCTGCAACCGTGAAGACTATGAATGGTCAAAGCAGCAGCTTGAACAGTATCAGCTTCAAGAGAAAGTCAGTACAGTCTGGTTCTCGCCTGCATTTGCGGTTGAAAAAGGCGCGGTTCGTTTACCGCAACTGGCGCGTGATTTGGCTCAGTGGATTTTAGAAGACCATCTCCCTGTTCGTTTCCAGTTACAGCTGCACAAGTTGTTATGGAATGATGAAACTGGTCGTTAATTTTTTGTAAAGTTACTTTTTTGGAGAATCAGCTTATGCGCCCTCGTGCCATTGTTCTGTTATCTGGCGGATTAGACTCAACTACATGTCTGGCTTGGGCACAGGCACGCTACGAATGTATCGCGATCAGTTTTAAGTATGGTCAGCGTTCAACCACAGAGCTGGATGCAGCCAAAGCACTGACTCAAGCTGCCGGTGTGGAACATCGTGTGATTAATATTGATCTGGGCAATCTGGGTGGCTCAGCCCTTACCGATCATAGCATTGAGGTGCCTGATCATGAACAAGCCGGTATCCCGATTACCTATGTTCCGGCACGTAATACCATCTTCCTGTCTTATGCTTTAGCCGCTGCGGAAGTATTTAAAGCCGAAGCAATTGTGATCGGAATTAATGCGGTTGATTACTCGGGCTATCCGGATTGCCGACCGGAATTTATTGACGCATTTGCCAACATGGCACGCCTTGCGACCAAGGTTGGCGTAGAGGGTCAGGCGCTCAAATTTGAAACACCTTTGTTACATTTATCCAAAGCAAATATTATTCGCTTAGGTATTGAACATGGCGTAGACTACAGTCAAACGGTGTCATGCTATCAAGCAGATGACCAAGGACGTGCCTGTGGCAAATGTGACAGTTGCCGTTTACGTAAACAGGGTTTTGCGGACGCAGGTGTTGAAGACCCGACACGTTATATACCGTAATAACAAGGTAGAGTTTATGAAGAATTTAAAATCAAGCATCGTGCTTTCAGCAATTGTTTCAGCTGCTGCTATGTTCGCAACAACGGCTCAGGCAGCTGATGACAAATTACAACAAGCTTATAAAAGCACCAATGTAAAATCTGCATTGATCAATGTTTGTAAAGATGAAACTGGCAAAGGTAAAAAACTGACCGCTGCTGAAGTCAGTAAATATTGTACTTGCGCTGTTGAAGCAGATGGTAAACTAACCAATGCACAAAAATGGGAAATCCAAAGCACCATTAATCAGAAGAAAAGTCCTGGAACTTTAGCTTTTGTACAGAAGCAGAATAAAGACCTGCAAGCATGTTTTGGTCCACAGTTAACAGGCAAACTGAAAACTTTGACTGAAGAAGCAATGAAATCAGCTCAAGCTGCGCCGAAGAAATAATATCTCATTATTCTTTGATGAAATAAGCCACTATAATGTGGCTTATTTTTTTGAAAAATTTAAATAAAACAGGAGTTAATATGACTGCCATCAGTTTGCTTGACCAGAGTTTCCCTGCAACGACAGCTGAAATCAATTTAACCCAGCTGGATACAGAATGGCTGGTGATTTATTTTTATCCTAAAGATTCTACTCCGGGTTGTACCACTCAAGCCGTCGGATTTTCTTGTTTAAAAGATCAGTTTGATGCTTTAAATACCACCATTATTGGCGTATCTCGTGATTCGGTCAAAGCCCATCAAAACTTTACTGAAAAGCAGAATCTGAGTATTAATCTGATCAGTGATAAAGAAGAAATCCTGTGTAATCACTTTGATGTGATTAAAGAAAAAAACATGTATGGCAAACAAGTCATGGGGATCGAGCGTTCGACTTTTATTTTCCATAACGGCGAACTGGTCAAAGAATATCGTAAAGTCAAAGCCGCAGGTCATGCCGAACAAGTCCTGGAAGATTTAAAAGCTCTGCAAAGTGCTTAATTGACTATTTCCTGCAAGGATAAAAGCTCGAAAAAATCGGGCTTTTTTTGTGATTACTTTGATGTAATACAAGCATTTTATATGTCTTCTATGCTTCAATTTTTAAAGCTAAGCAATAGACATGCAGCAGTCTATTAATCTGAAAAAAGACTGTATTCAAACACCCTTAATTAACTTCACAATGACCCGAGAGATGCAGATTCACTTTCTCCCCTACGCCTGCGATCCCCTTTCTCATGCCGAAATCACTGCGGTTAATCACTGCAAATGCCTGGACTTCGAGCAAGTTGTCATTAGACAGACTCGACTTAAAGGTTGTTTCAAAAATCACCGGTTTGGTCACACCACGCAAAGTCAAATTGCCTAAAACATTGTATTTACCATTGCCCAGGTCTTTAAACTGGATACTTTTAAAACTTACCGTTTTGTATTTTTCAACATAAAAAAGGTCTTCACCCAAAATCATATGTTTCAATAACGGTTTATTAAAACTCAAACTCTCGACATCCATGACCAGATGCGTTGAAGCATTTTGCGGTGCTTTGGCATCAAACTGCATGCTGGATTGCACCTGATTAAACTTGGCTTTGACCACAGTCAGTCCCATTGACTTGATCTCAAAGCCGACATCACTTTTAGGAGTGAGCGTCCATGATTTTGCAAAAGTCTGACTGCTGAAAAATAAACAGATTGCCAGGCCAATCAGTCCAGTTTTTATTGTTGTTTTCAATTTTAAATCCACCTTGTTTAATTTCTTATTGATCGGATTTAGATACACGCTTCAAGCTGAAATTAAATTTTCTTTTCAGTTTTAGAATTTTTGTTTTCGTTATTTTTATACCAGTTAACTGAAGTTTTTGTAAAACCCTTAGTGACTAATGGAAAAAATAATCGTTAGTATTTATTTTTAAGAAATGGCTTAATCGAAGTATACTCATCGAATGGAGACTGTTAATAGTTTGATTTTAAAATTCATCTCCTAAATATGATCATATATTCCAACAAAATCTGAAGTAAAATTTGCTTACACAGCGAGCACTGCAAACTCCATTTTCTATTGTGATTCTCTTTGAAAAATGTTTAAACAGAATGTTTAGAAAAATATCAATTACAGACCTTACTCGCATTCTCTTGTTCAAAATATAAAAATCCTCAATTGAGGATTTTTATATTACCAGTTGAATTAAATGCTTAGAATTAATGACCCTGCGACGATCCACATGGTACAAGCAATGAGAGCATCCAGAACCTTCCAGGCATGGCGATGCTGAAACCAGGGTGTCAATATCTTTGCCCCATAGCCCAAGCTAAAAAAGAAAAACCAGGATGCAAACACAGCACCAAGCGCAAACCACCATTTTCCTAGGCTATATTGCGTTGAAATTGAACCAATCAGGATGACGGTTTCTAAATAAACATACGGGTTTAACCAAGTAAATGCCAGACAGATCATCAACACTTGTAAAAAATGTGCTGTAACTTGATCACTTGGAGCCAAAACTTCTGTTGATTTAAATGCATTGATTGCATGTTGCAGACCATAATAAAACAGGAATCCTGCGCCAATATATTTAGAAAACATAACCGCATTTGGATAATGTTCAATGATGTGAGCAAAACCAAAAACACCTAATAATATCAAAATAGTATCAGACAAGGCACACGTCAAACAGACCAGGAAGATATGCTGCTGTTTTAAACCCTGTTTTAGTACAAAGGCATTCTGCGCCCCGATACTGACAATCAGGCTCATACCTACAGCAAAGCCACTGACCATATAACTGAACATCACATTCCCCTTTTTTGAATACATGAATTATTCAACAAAAAGGAAGCTATTCATTAAAACTAAGTTAATATCAATTTAACTAAATTTTTCTTAGATTGTAGCGATGCTGAATGCGAAACAATGTGATGCTTTTTACGCGGTTGCAAAAACTGGAAGTTTTGATCTGGCGGCAGAACAACTCAATATTACTGCCTCAGCAGTGACCCTTCGTGTTCAGAGTCTGGAAAAACAATTGGGACACTTGCTGCTGGTGAGAGACCGGCCTTGTCGCGTGACTCAATCTGGACAAACTTTATTGCATTATTTACAGCATCAGCGTTTGCTAGAACAGAATTTGATGCAGGATTTGGGCGGACAGGTACAACAGGAAGGTTTTTACTGTCTGAATATTGCCACCAATGCCGATTCACTTGCGACCTGGTTATTGCCGACCTTACAAGCCCAACTGATCCAGCATAAAATTGTGCTGCATTTTCAACTGGATGACCAATCACAAACCCATCATTTACTGGAAGCCGGACTGGTCAATGCCTGTTTGAGCACTGAAGCCAAAGCCATGAAAGGCTGTCTGGCCGAGCGGATTGGACAAATGCACTACCGTCTGGTTGCCACGCCTGAATTTGCCCGGAACTGGTTTCAACAAGGAATACATCGTGATGCCTTACGCCACGCACCGGCGATTCTGTTTAATGAAAAAGACCAGTTGCATACCCAGTATATCCAGCAAGAATTTGGCCTGAGTCCGGCACAATATCCTCACTTTTTTATTCCATCGACGCATGCATTTTTTGATGCCATTGTCATGGGCTTGGGTTATGGCTGGTTGCCGGATTATCAAACCCGGCATTTGCTGGAATCAGGACAATTGATTGAACTTTCCGGTGAAATGCGAATTGAAGTCCCCTTGTATTGGCATCACTGGAAACAGCAGTCTCCTGCTCTGGCGATTCTGGGTGAATGTTTAAAACAGCATGCTCAGACCACCATGAATCAGCCTCTAGCCATCTGATCGAGTCAGGCCAGATTGCTTTTATCCTTCTGGACAAATTTTTGACTGAGTTGCTGATAGGTTTCGGTATGCTGGAATTGCTCTAGAAACTCAATCGTGCCTTGTGGAAATTTATCCCGTTGAATTTCACCGCGATAATAAGCTTCACGCATCGGCGTAGCGGATAAAGCACCTTCTAGGCTTTCCAGTTCGACCATTTCCCATTCCGGGAAAAATTTTAAATAATATGAAGAATCATCTTTAAAATGTCCAATCAGTCCGACTTTGGCATTCGGTTCTATGGCCTGATTTATCAGCGATTTCACCAGTTTTTGCCATTTTTCATCATTATAAACATCAATGACTTCTACAAATTGAATCCGCGCCTGATCTTCCGGACTAAAATTTGCAAGGATCATGGCTTCACGTTCCGAAGCCAGAAATGGATTTTTGATATTGCGTTCATTCTGCGCAGAACCAAGGGCCAAAATCACATTTTGACTGTGTTCCAAAGCAATCTGAATGGTTTGCATATGCGCCAGATGAAAAGGCTGAAAACGGCCAATGAAAACCAGATAATCAAATGTATAGTTCATAACAGATCATTTTTATGACTCATGAGTTGTGCCGCCCCAATAAATATGCGACATAATCAATCTCATAAAATCAAATTAAGTTTTAAAGCAAGGATAGTACGATGACACTGAGCTGTATTCAACAACCTCATGAGCATTTGCATGCGAATTTAGAACATGGCGTACTCACTTTAGCCATCAATCGCCCGGAAGCGAAAAATGCCTTATACAGCGAGCTGTATTTATGGATTGCTCAAGCGCTCGATGAAGCAGATCAGGACAATCAGGTGCGTGTGGTGGTGTTACGCGGTCAGGACACGGACTTTAGCGCGGGCAATGATATGCAGGATTTCATGAAATCTGTTGCCAAGAAAGGTCAGGCCCCTGCGGCTGAAGGCCCGCCCTTTATTTTACTCAAAGCGGCTGCCAAGTTTTCCAAGCCTTTAATTGCAGCGGTACGTGGCGTTGCAATCGGGATTGGGGTAACCATCTTATTGCATTGTGACTTGGTCTATAGTGACAATACTGCCCTGTTCCAGATTCCATTTGTCAGTCTGGGCCTATCGCCTGAAGGCGCTTCAAGCAAATTGCTGATTCAGCAGGCGGGCTATCATAAAGCGGCTGAATTATTGCTGACTGCACAAAAATTCAATAGCGAAAAAGCACTCGGTGCCGGTCTGGTGAATAGTATTGAAGAAGATGCCTATGCGGCTGCACAAAAACAGGCGCAGACTTTAGCAGCATTACCTTTGGCGTCTTTGAAGCAAACCAAAGCCTTGATGAAACATAATCTGGATGAAATTGTGGCCTGCATCGACCATGAAGCAGAAATTTTCATGCAGCGCGTTGGCTCTCCGGAAATGCTGGAAGCCGTACAAGCTTTTATGCAAAAACGTAAACCTGATTTCACACAATTCAACTAATTTTCAAACTTAGGATCTCAATGAGCTGGTTTAGACTGCCTCATTGATTCCTTTACCTGTAAGAATAAAGAATATGTCTACTGAAAATTCATCCATTATTGCCCAGTCTCCTGAAACCATTGATAGCGCCAATCCTGATAAAAAACGTTATTATGAACCTGCTCCACAGGATATTGATGTCGATAATTTCCGTAAAGTGATCGAAAGTCGTCGTTCAGTGCGTAAATTTACCAAAACACCAATTCCAGAAGATGTACTTGATGCTTGTCTGGATCTGGCGTTGCTGGCTCCCAATTCGTCAAACTTGCAGCCCTGGACATTTTATGTGGTACAAAACCCGGCGAAGAAAAAGCGACTGGTCAAAGCCTGCATGAGCCAACTGGCAGCAAAAACGGCTTCTGAGCTGATTATCTGTGTGGCACGTACCGACCGTATTGATGAAATGGCCAAACGGAATGTCAATGAATTTCCATATCCGGAAGCACCAGCTGCCATCAAAAAATACTATAAATACATTCCATATAACTATAAAACCGGTTATTTAAATGTCTTTGGCAACTTTAAAAAAGTGGCTTTCAAAGTTGCCCGCACTTTAGATAAACAGATGCCTGTTTCTGCCTTTAGTCCAAGTGATGCCAAACTTTGGGCAACCAAAACAACGGCACTGGCTTGCGAAAATCTGGTCTTGGCCTTACGTGCTTATGGTTTTGACAGCTGCATGATGGAAGGTTTTGATGAACCGATGGTACGCGATATCTTGAGCTTAAATGATCAGCAATATCCAGTCATGGTGATTGGTGCAGGTGAACGCGCCAAAGACGGCGTGTTCTTCCCGCAATACCGTTTTGATCGTGAGTTATTTATCCAGAAAGTTTAACAGTAGCAATAGAAGAATAAATCTTTGATTTGATATTCTTGGCGATATGAATACCACTCTTAGGCAGAGATTCAGAAATGAATTTTCTGCCTAACCTGGGATCTCGGTTAATTTAGACCTACCCTTCTCATCCTTCAAAGTAACATCAACCTATTAAATAAAGATTTAAATCTTCACGCGATATGAGACTGTGCCAGCACCCAAAGTGCTTATGCATCATCAAAATCTAAGAATAATAAGTTCTCAATTTCCGGTCATCCATCCAGTTACAATGAAATCCGACGGGTACACGAACCGGTAAATGAATCGTGGCAATAGGCCCCTTCTGAATATATTGCGCATCTAAAATCACCACTTTCGATGGACTGCCATCCAAGGCGTGTAGATAAGACATCAGCCAGCCATCATTTTCTGTTTGAGCACCTTCTCGGGCGACAAAAACTGCCTCACCTGTAACCCAGTTTGCTCCAAAGGAATAGCTTGCTGTACTGCCGGTTTCCAGATCATGGTACAAGAGTGTATTACTGCTAACATGATAAGGATCATCAAAGCCGGCAAAGGAAATACTATAGACATAGCGATAAGGCCGCCCTGTATAGGCTTCATTGATCCGCGGAAATTCCTGCTTGATATTGGATAATACAGTTCGAGTGACTTTTCCTGTTTGCTGCTCGAAGATCAATCTTTCCAGCCGAATCTCCTGATCTTCTATTGGTCCCTGAATGGAACTGACCAGTGCCTTGGAATGTACCACTGCATCCATCACTACATCACCTGTGTTCAGGTCATAAGCATTGACCGTATGAAAAATAAAACAGGGATCAATCTCATACCAGCGGATGTCTGCCGCACTGCCACCAAAAGGCAGCATACCTATACGAGCCTGATGTTTAGGATTCCATTGATAGGGTAATAGTGAGCCTTTTAAGGCACTACGCATAGAAAAGTTGACATTCAAATTCAGAATCAGCACCTGAGATTGAGTAATGGCACAGTCATGCACCATCGGGCCATGTTTGACTGGAATTTCGACATGATGTTGCAGTTTGCCTTGAGCATCAATATGTAAATAAAAAACCTGATGATGATTCAAGGCATCATAACAAACCGCATGAATATCTCCTATTTCCGGGTCGATATGCGGATGAGCCGTAAACGGTAAATCCTGATCATTTTCAAAAAGTTGATGCCGTTTTGATTCCAGTTCACGATTTACTTCGATCGGATAAGCCCCCGCTTCGACCAGTGCCCAGATTTTCCCGGCAAAGTGGATGATATTGGTATTGACCGCATCCGCGACTCCACGCGTTTTCCCTAAAATCTGGGGTCTATGCAATTTTTTCTGCACACTAGCCGATCCGACATAAGCACTTTTATAGCAATGTGCTTCACCAGCTTTGAGTTTCAGCGCGTGAATCATGCCGTCACCGGTGAACCAGTGATAATTTCGTGGGTTCTTTACCGTGATCGGATTCGGGCCAATCCGCATCAGCGCACCTTCTAGTTCTACAGGAATTTGCCCATCTACCATCAATTGAGTAGCAAAATGCTCCTGTCGTTGTGGCGCAAATATGCCATCCAGATAGGGATTGTCATGAGAATAGGGAATGTGGCTATGCAGGATTCCCGCACCATGTTTGATAGTTTTACTGAGCGTATTCTTGAGGATATTGCCGAGCTGTTTTGACCACTGCATTATTATTTTCCTGTTTTATTTTTATGATGATGACTGATTTTATACTCATAAAAGGAGGTTAATCATTTTAAACAGATAAGCTGATGGTACGCTAAAACACGATGCGCACCATTACTTCTAGCAGCAATAAGGTTGCACGTTTAGACTTTAATATCCAGGAGCTGAATAAACTCAAAAGCAGGCTCTTCATAAGGATGGCTTGCTTTCAGAGCTTTGGCGACCTCGACCGCCTTTTCATCAGCAACCAGCATTTCTACTCGCCACTCTTCAACCTGCTCTAATTCCCCGACTTCACCAATATAAGGATCTGCACCTTGCTGCGCTTTAAACTGTCCTGTTCCCAGTACCTGCCAGGCACAGTGGGTATAATATCCGATGCCGCCTGCACCCGCTTTAAATAAGGCTTCCTTAGTCACTTCAAGATGTTCATCTGGTACATAATAAATGAGTTTTAGCATGTTTCCCTTCAACCTTTTTCAATGGCTTATTTAAGATCTATTGTCCAGTGCCTGGGTAATAATATTCAATGCGGAATTATGAGAATTCTTGTTAAATGTTGCATAAAGTCCTAATTGTGGCAGGACTTGATCTGTTTGCACGATTTTCACATGCTCATTTAAAAAACGCAGCAGATATTCCGGGACGAAGCTAAAACCCATGCCCATATTGATCAGGTTAATATGTTGCAACACATTGGTAACCCACAGCATTTGGTCATGCTGCAATTGTTCAAAAGACATCAGGTGATTCAACTGCGTATAAAAGACCGGCGAAGCATTTTGCTCACACATAATCAACTGATGATTTTTCAGTTCTTGTAACTTCAATGGCCGATCTGTGGGATGTAAATGCTCGGCTGCCACCAGATAAATCTGTTCATTCATTAAATGAATATTGTCAAAATCGGGATGTTGCAGACAATAGCGGGTAAAGCTCAAATCCAGCTCGGCATTTTTCAGGCGTTGAATCTGCTCCATACAGGTCAGACTATGCAGATGAATTTTTAAATCAGGAATATTCTGCTTCAGTTTGGCCAGAATATTTGGCATCACTTTCAGTTCTGCAACATTTAAAAAGCCAATATGGATCTGGTTATTTTTCTGCTGCGCCACCTGACGCGCCGCGGCAACTGCCAGTTTGGCACTTTCAAGCGCCTGTTCAGCATGAATCAGAAAAGCTTGCCCCTCATCGGTCAGTTTGATTTGCCGGGATGAACGGTCAAACAGCATTACACCGACTTCCTGCTCCAGATCCTTAATCTGCTGACTTAAAGAAGGCTGCGCCGTGAACAGCTTATCTGCTGCTTTGGTAAAACTCTGTTCCTGAGCTACTGTTAAAAAAGCACGTAAATGTCGAAGTTCCATAAACTCAGCCGCATATTCTCAGGCATTTTAAGCTGCCAAACGAGAAAGTAGTAAGAATCTCAATAGACCTATAGTTTATATGAATACTCCTATTGTATTGCCTGAATTTCACTACACTGGATTGTAAATATATTCAAATCTTGTTCTTCAGACAGACACATGGAGTCATGTATGACACAGCATTACGATACTGACGTATTGGTGATTGGCACAGGACCTGCAGGATCGACCTTAGGTTTAGCACTGGTAAATTATGGGGTCAAAGTTCAACTCTTCACACAGTTTAACTGGCTGGCCAATAGTCCGCGTGCGCATATTACCAATCAGCGTGCCATGGAAGTATTACGTGATTTAGGCATTGAAGAACAAGTCAAAGAAATTGCGACACCGTGGGAACACATGGGCGAAAGCCTGATTACCACCAGTCTGGTCGGTGAAGAAATTGCCCGTTTAAGCGCTTGGGGCACAGGTGATGAACGTCATGGGGACTATATCAAAGGCAGTCCATGTCCATTGGTGGATTTGATTCAGCCGAAAATGGAAGCCTTACTGGTCAAGAATGCCGGGGAGCGCGGTGCAATCTATAACTTCAATACTGAATATTTATCGCATGTTCAGGATGAAGATGGTGTCACCGCTACTTTCCTGAACCGGATTACCAACACAGAATTTAGTTTAAGAGCCAAATATCTGATTGGTATGGATGGCGCACGCTCAAAAGTGGTTGAGCAACTTGAGCTACCACTCGAAGGTGTGATGGCGCGTGCGGGTACAGTCTATGTGACTTTTAAAGCCGATTTAAGCAAATATATTCAGCACCGCCCTGCCATTCTGCAATGGATCGTCAATCCTGAAGCCAGCTTTGGTGATCTCGGCATGGGCTTGCTACGTGCCATTACGCCTTGGAATGAATGGATTATGGGCTGGGGCTTTGACATTTCCAAAGGCGAGCCACAAGTGACTGAAGAACAGGTTCGATCGCGTCTGAATACATTTGTTGGCGCTGAAGTGGAAGATGTTGAAATCCAAAAACTGTCCTACTGGTATGTAAACCAGACTTGGGCAACTGAATATTCTAAAGGCCGCGTGTTCTGTGGTGGTGATGCTGTACACCGTCACCCGCCTTCAAGCGGTTTAGGTTCAAATACCTGTATGCAGGATGCGTTTAACCTTGGCTGGAAACTCGCCTATGCAATCAAAGGTTGGGCCGCACCTTCCCTCCTCGATTCATATACGTCTGAACGTGCGCCTGTAGGCAAGCAGATAGTCGCACGTGCCAACCAGTCTCGTTTTGACTATAAGCATTTAAAAGAAGTCTTTGGTTTTGACCAAGGCATCACTACGCAAAAACAAATGCTGGAACGTATTTTTGCTGAAGATGAGCAAGGTGCCGAAATTCGTAAAAAGTTATTTGAAGCACTTGAGATTAAGCATTTTGAATTTAATGCCCAAGGGGCTTTGTTGCACAAACCTAGCATCAAAAGCTTATTCAGCAATATAATTTCAAAATGAATAAGCCTGCCTCTAAAATCTACCGTACAACCAATTGGTCATCCTATAACCGAGCCTTAATTAACCGAGGTAATATTTCCATTTGGTTTGATCCAAAGACTCAGTGGTATGCACAATCACAAGGCAAGCAAGGTCGAAATCAAACCTACTCCGATACAGCGATTCAATGCTGCTTAATGATCAAATTACTATTCCGACTCTCTTTACGTATGGTCACAGGTTTTGTTCAAAGTCTGATTAAACTCTCTGGATTAGATTGGACAGCTCCGGATTATTCCACCCTTTGTCGTAGACAAAAGCATATTGATATTGCGATTAGCTATCAAAAAAGTAGTGATGGACTGCATCTACTCGTAGACTCTACTGGTTTGAAGTTTCTTGGTGAAGGTGAATGGAAACGCAAGAAACATGGGGCTGAATATCGTCGCCAATGGCGTAAGCTCCACATTGCTATAGATGCTAAAACCCTGCAAATACGTGCAGTACAACTCACCACAAATAATGTCAGTGATTCTCAAGTACTCGAAGATTTACTTGCTCAAATTCCCTTGGATGAACCAATTGATTCTGTTTATACAGATGGTGCTTATGACACAAAGCACTGCCGACAAGTCATTTTAGATCGAGATGCACATGCGATCATTCCACCTAGAAAGAATGCAAAGCCTTGGAAGGATCAGCAAGCGAGGTCTATAGAGCGGAACGAATTATTAAAGACAGTCAAACGGCTAGGCAGATCGCTTTGGAAAAAGTGGTCTGGTTATCACCGTCGAAGTTTGGTTGAAACCAAGATGCATTGCATCAAATTATTAGGCGATAAATTAACAGCGCGGAGTTTTCCAAGTCAGGTAAATGAGATCCACGCACGCGTAGCGGTTTTGAATAAATTCACAGAATTAGGTCGCCCGCATACCCAAGTTGTCTCTTAAATTTGGATTACTTAGAGGAGTTCAGCCTTTCAAACCTTTATACAACAAAGCTGATCTGTAGTGTTTACGATATTTCATATAAAAGATCGCAACAGCGATCAAATGCAAAGCTAAACACAAGATGATTTTTAAATGTGGACTATACAGCTCATCCGACATTTTTTCGAAGAGAGTCAAATAAACCAGACTATAGGAAACGAGTCCTAAAATGGTTATTGCCGTTATTTCTATTTTTAAATATGCACCATCTGCAAAGTTATAATCTGCACTAAAACACAATAATGCAAAGATAAAATATGTAAATATTCTCATGATTTAAACTGGTTACTTATTTGAATTATTTAAACGATGTTAACTCCGAAACATACATAAAAAAAGGGCTGCTGACGCAACCCTTTTTTAATCTAAAACCGATTAACCAATGAACTTACGTGCATTACGGAACATACGTAACCAAGCACCGTCTTGATCCCAGTCTTCTGGTTTCCAGGAATGCTGGAGCGCGCGGAAGTTACGTTCAGGGTGCGGCATCATAATCGTTGCACGGCCATCCTGAGAGGTTACACCGGTAATACCTTCCGGTGAGCCGTTCGGGTTCAATGGATAATGTTGTGTTGCATTCCCCAAGCTATCTACATAACGCAGAACCACCTGATTCGATGCGTTGAGCGCAGCAAAGTTTTCCGCAGTTGCAACCGCACGACCTTCACCATGTGCTACAGCGATCGGTAGAATCGAACCTTCCATGCCCTGAAGCAATACAGAGTTTGATTTTTCCACACGAACATTCACCGCACGTGCTTCAAACACTTCAGAAGTATTGCGGTGGAAACGTGGCCAAGCATCAGCACCCGGAATCAGCGGAGCCAACTGAGACAACATTTGACAGCCGTTACAGATACCCAGCGAGAAGGTTTCCTGACGGTTAAAGAATTTCTCAAACTGGTCACGCAGTTTAGTATTGAACAATACTGATTTTGCCCAGCCGCCACCAGCGCCCATCACGTCACCGTAAGAGAAGCCACCACAAGTCACTAAGCCTTCAAAATCATCCAGGCTGATACGACCTGCCAGCAAGTCACTCATATGTACGTCAACGGTATTGAAGCCGACTTTATCAAATGCTGCTGCCATTTCGATATGACCATTGACACCCTGCTCACGCAGAATCGCCATGTTCGGACGACGTGAATTAATGTACGGCGCTTCAATCGCTTCATTCAAATCAAATGTCGGTTTCGCAATGATACCTGCATGAGATTTGTCAGTGATAAGAGCAAATTCCTGATCCGCAGTTTGTACGTTGTCACGTAGGCGCTGGATTTGGTGGGATACTTCCGTCCAAGCCACTTGCAGATCAGCACGTTCAAGTACTAGACCGTTTACAGATAACTGATCCGTGTTATTTACCGTACCCACCACCTGAATGGCATCTTTCAGGGTAGATGCTGCAACTTCAGCTTGTAGCGCTTCCCAGTCTGCTTTGGCAATTTGAAGGACTGCACCAATTTCTTCAGCGAATAAGCTTGCAATTGATTGATCTTCTAGTGCTACACCCAAACGTGATGCGAACATCATTTCTGCAACAGTCGCCAATAAACCACCATCACCGATGTCATGATATGCCTTGATCAGACCACGGTTGTTCCAGTCTTGAACCAAAGCGAAAAATGCTTTGAAGTCATCGAAGCTGTCGACATCAGGCGTCACAGAACCGATTGCTTTATACACCTGAGACAGAATCGAACCACCTAGACGGAACTGACCTTTAGACAAGTCAATACGAACCAGTACCGACTCTTCATTTTTCAATTCAGGGGTCAATGTTTTACGAACATCGGTCACAGGTGCAAATGCAGTAATCACGCCTGACATTGGAGAAGTGACAGACTTGTCTTCGCCTTCGTCATTCCAGGTGGTACGCATTGACAATGAGTCTTTACCGACTGGAATTGCGATACCCAGTGCTGGACACATTTCCATACCGATGGCTTTTACACCTTCGAATAGCGCTTGATCTTCGCCCGGTTGACCTGCAGCAGCCATCCAGTTTGCAGACAATTTAATGTCGCTGATTTTTTCAATCTTTGCAGACATGATGTTCGAGATTGATTCAGCCACTGATAAACGTGCCGATGCAGCAGGATTGAGCAATGCGACTGGTGGACGTTCACCCATCGCCATCGCTTCACCGGTGTAGCCTACTAGGCTTGTCGTTGTTACCGCAGCATCCGCCACCGGAACCTGCCAGCGACCGACCATTTGATCACGTGCCACCATACCAGTAATCGAACGGTCACCAATACTGATCAGGAATGATTTAGAAGCCACTGTCGGGTTTTTCAAAACACGATAAATCGCATCTTTCAGATCTGTGACTTTAGCCGCGTCGAAATCATCGCCTTTGCGTTCAATGGTTTCATATGAACGGCTCATACGCGGTGTACCACCAAGCATTACCTGCATTGGCATATCCACTGGCTTGTTGCCAAATAATGGATCTTCAACGGTTAAGTGACGCGCTTCAGTTGCTTCACCGAGTACCGCAAACGGACAACGTTCACGCGCACAGATCGATTCAAATAATTCTAAAGAAGATGGACGAATCGCCAGTACATAACGCTCTTGCGCTTCATTTGACCAGATCTCCATAGGCGACATGCCCGGCTCAAGCGATGGAATCTTACGCAGATCCAGCACCGCACCGAGTTCATGGTCATTCACCAGTTCAGGCATGGCATTCGATACACCACCTGCACCCACATCATGTACAGACACGATCGGGTTCTGGTCTTCCATGCGCCAGCAAGTATCAATCACTTCCTGACAACGGCGTTCCATTTCCGGGTTTTCACGTTGTACCGAAGCGAAATCCAGGTTTTCGCCGAGTTTACCGCTGTCTACAGAAGATGCTGCACCACCGCCGAGACCGATCAGCATGGCAGGGCCACCGAGCACGATCAATAAATCGCCCGGCAAGATTGGATCTTTTTCAACGTGATCTGGACGGATGTTGCCATAACCACCGGCAATCATGATTGGCTTATGGAAACCTTTAACATCGCCATTGATGTTTTGTTCAAAGGTACGGAAGTAACCATTTAAGGCAGGACGACCAAATTCGTTGTTAAACGCAGCGCCACCCAATGGGCCTTCAATCATGATTTGTAGCGGCGATGCCATACGCGATGGCTTGCCATAGTTTTCTTCCCAAGGCTGTTCAAAGCCCGGAATGTTCAGGTTAGATACTGTAAAGCCGGTTAAACCTGCTTTAGGCTTACCACCACGACCGGTCGCACCTTCATCACGGATTTCACCGCCCGAACCTGTCGCAGCACCGGCAAATGGTGCAATCGCTGTCGGATGGTTGTGAGTTTCCACTTTCATCAAGATATGCGCGGCTTGACTCTTATATTTATAAACCTGCTGGCCATTGTCTTCTTTGGTTGGATAAAAACGCTGGGTATCCGAACCGACAATCACCGAAGCATTGTCTTTATAAGCCGACAATACATCTGTAGGTGATTCTTTATAAGTATTCTTGATCATCTGGAACAATGACAATGGCTGAACTTCACCATCAATGGTCCATTCAGAACCGAAGATTTTATGACGGCAATGCTCAGAGTTTGCCTGTGCAAACATCATCAGTTCGATGTCATTTGGATTACGACCCAGCTTGATAAACGCTTCAGTCAGGTAATCAATTTCTTCCATCGACAATGCAAAACCAAATTCATTATTGGCCTTAACCAGTGCTTCTTTACCTTCACCCAGAATATCAATCGAGTTCAGTGGTTTTGGTGCTGTTTCAACAAACAGTACCGCAGCCTCTTCAATCGCATTGAATACGCTTTCAGTCATACGGTCATGCAAAATCTGTTGAACTTCATTTGATACGTCTTTTAGACCCTTCAACGTAAATAAAACGCCGCGCTCAAGACGATGAACCGGCGTATTACAGTTTTTGAAAATGTCTGTAGCTTTAGAAGACCAAGGCGAGATGGTGCCGACACGCGGTGTCACTAAAATTTGGATTTCATCACTTGCAGCCTGGTGCAATTCAAAAGATTGCCCATCGTTGAGAAGCTGTAAAGCTGATTGCTGTTGTTGCTCGCTGAGCGCTTGGTCAAAGAGGTAGACCCATTGACTTTCAATTGATTGAACAGAACTAATTGACGTCAAACGCGATAATAGTTGAGTTTTCTTAAAAGAAGAATGTGCGGGTGCACCGGCAACGATAAACATGCTGATTTTGGCTCCACGGGATGGTCTGAACAACCATGCCACAATGTGACTTGAGAGAGCGCATATTCTACTGTGAAATAAGGAAATCGGCTAGATGGCAAATACGAAAACTACGGCTGAAATATTCTGTATTTTTAAAATATTGTGTTTATTTTCAGGCAGGAAAATTGAATGTAGTCGCGTAGATTAACACAATTTGTTAAAGAAAAATCAAAACCGATTAACAATAATTTCACTTAAGAAAATTGTATTATTTTTCAACAGCAAGACCACTTAAAATGCGTACAGAACTTATTCTTGAGCCGTTATAAAAAACTTATTAAGGATAGACTAAAGCTTCTCGGGTTGACATACTCCTACCACTTTCACGATGTTCAAGTGGGGGATTCTAAAAGCAAAAGCTCTTAGGTGACTTCCTCACGGATTTCACTTGCTTTCTGCTTCGCAAGGCGACCTTTACCGCATCCACCCTCCACAGACAAAACGATGTGTCCCACCGCCAAAATGTTGCGAGAAGCATTAATATCTGCATTCTCGCTAAAACAACAACTGACACACTCAAAGTTTGCTTGAGTAAGCCTATTTTCTTTTGCAACATGACCACATGAACTACAAGTTTGACTTGTATATCTAGGGTCAACTTTAACAAGCAAACCACCTCGCCATTGCTGTTTGTACTCCAACATACCAACAAGCATTGACCAACCTTGATCCAGGATTGATTTATTTAAGCCGGACTTGGCTTTAACATTCTTTCCTTTTTTCTCGATTGAGCCTTTCGCTGACTTCGACATATTGGCTACTTTTAAGTCCTCAACTACGATCATTGCGTGGTTTTTGCTGAGCGTTGTGGTGACTTTGTGCAAGTAGTCATGCCGAATATTGGCAATATGATGGTGTAATGTATTGATCTTGAGATTCAGCTTTTTCCAATTTTGACTGAACTTGTTTTTCTTTCTCAGCTTGCGCTGAAGCCTAGCCAACTTTACTTGATTGGCCTTGAAACTATTGATCGGGTCGAATACTTGACCACTAGACGTTGTAATTAACTTTTTAATACCTAAATCAATGCCAATGGCTGATTTCGATGGATGGACTGGTGCTTCTACCGTATTTTCAGCACCAAATGACACATACCATTTCCCGACATGCTTGGAGATTGTGACGTTCTTAATCTCACCCACAATATTTTGTGATTTTCTGAATTTCACAACGCCAATGTCATTAGGTAACTTAACTTGGTTGCCTTTAACCCAACAGTATCTATTGAATTGAACAATACGAATGGAATCACAGCCATTAGATTTCTTTTTGAATCGTGGCATGAGTGGTCTAAGTTGGACTTCACGACCATCAGGCAATTTAAAGAATCTTGGTTTTTTGGCTTTAAATGGTTTTTGCTTTAACTTGGCTTGTTCTTTCGGGTCAAAGAACTTCCCCCAAGCATCACCAAGATCACGCACTTTTTGTTGAAGTGAAACGCCATTTGAACTATTTTCTAGAAAAGCACACTCAGGTTTTTTTCGTAATTCAGGAATTTTATTGACTAAATTAACTTTGTTGATTCGCTCATTATTAGCAAGCATCTCGAACGATACAGCTAAAATTTGATTCCAAACAAAACGTG